>JBDTJC010000368.1:0-9098 GCA_039936055.1 Polyangiaceae bacterium
GCTCGAGGTTGTCCAGACCGACCACGTACACTCCATGCACGGCGCTGACGGTGTCGTGCACCGTGACCAACGCCTTGCCGAACGCCGCGTCGGAAAACACGACATCACTGGGCAGCGCATCTGTTCCGACGATCCGCGGCGAGCGCACGCTTTCCGTCGGAATGATGCTAAATAAGCCTACTTTATTGCTGCCCGGCGGCGGAGTCTGCAGCGTGATCGCCGTACCGGAATCAGGCGAAACGTACACGCTTTGCACCGCGCCTTGCACGTCCACGGTGCGGAACCCGAAGTGTCCCGTGCCCGGTGACGTGTCGAGCAACGTCACGTGGCTGCTGGGGACCGCGTTCGCGTACAGCACGGCGACCTTCGCGTCCGGGGCCAGGGTCACGCTGCGCACGAACTCACCGCTGAGCGTCGCGCTCTCGAATTGCGCCGGGTCACTCGGGATGGGCACGCCAAAGCTCACCACCTGGGGCGGCGTCTCGTTCCCCAACACGGCCGTAGCGGTCTTGCCGTCTGCGCTCAAGTCGAGGTCCGTCACGCTAGACTCCAAAGACACGACTCGGGGCGTGCCCTCGGGCAACGCGAGGATCTCGATGTCCGCACTGCCGTCGACTCGCACCGCGGCGAAGCTGCCGTCGGGGGCGAAGTTCACGTCGCGAGCGGGTGCTGCACTGGCGCTCGAAGAGGCAGGAATCAGGCGATCAAGCGTCGCTTCATCGCCCAGATCCAGCACGCTGATGCCCTCGTCCACGACAACGTAGGCGTGCTTCGCGGCCTGGTCGAAGACGACCTGACTGGGTCGAAAGCCAACGCTCAGGCGAGTGCTCGTGGGCGGCGTGGCCGATAAATCGATCACCGTGAGCTCGGAGTAGCCATTCACTGGGTCCGGCGCGCCACCTTGGATTTGCGACACGTTCGTCCAGGCGATGGCGAAGCGACCGCTGCTGCTGATCGCCCAAGAGTTCGCGCCGGAATGAGTCGGGATCGTCGTCGTGGTGATGCTCGTCGCCGTTGCCACGAACCAACTGGCATCGTTGCTGCCCACGTTGAGCACGATCGCCGAGTTCGTGCCCTGAGCGCTCGGCACGGCCGCCAAGTACGTAGGGCCAAAACCCGCGTTGGTCATGCGCACCGCGAGCGTCTCGGCGTCGATCAAGGCCACACGCCCGCTATCCGGGTTGGCACTCCACAACACCTTGCCCGTCGCGACCGGCGCACGAAACGTCTGATCGAGCTCCTTTTCCGGGGGAAGCGCGCCTGCGTCGGCGGGTTCACCGATGCCCACAATCGAACCGTTGCCGCTCCCATTCCCCGAGGAAGTGCTGCCAGGCGCGCCTGACGGACTGGCGGCTCTATCGGGGGCGGAGTCTGCGCTCTGGCTACAGGCCGCTACCAACGACAGCGCTACCAACGCGACACCCAGTCGAAGATGCTCAGTTGCCATCGGTCACCTTGGCGGAAATCTCGAAGCCCGTGATCGTGCGCGGCACCCCGGTCTCCAGATTGATGAAAGTAATTCTGCCCTGCGGGTTCTCCTCGGCGATGTACGCCACGCCCGCGTCGGGCACGAGTCCGGTCGCGTTCGCCAGAGGACGGCTCGGCAGCTTCACGGTGTCCACGACCAACTCCGGCATGCGCACGATATACGCCGCGAAATTCGTTTTGCCGTCACTCACGGTGATCACCGCGCGCGCTGCCGGGCCGGCACTTTGCGCAACGGCAAACACGGGAGCATCGGTCGTCTGCACGCGAGGCGGCAGGGCGCTCGTCACCGGAATCGCGGCGAAACCAGGCTTGCCGCCAGCTGTTGTCGGCAGCAGCGACGCGATGGCGTAGGCACCGTCGGGTGAAGGGAACACCTCGTGCACGTAACCGTGAACGTCGATCGTACGATGGCTGAGGTAGGTCGCGCCGGGCGCGGTGTCGAGCAGCGTGACGTGGCTGTTCGAGACGGCGTTGGTGTACAGCAGGGCTTGGCTACCCTGCGGGGCGATATTGACGAGCCCGAACACTTCCCCCGGGACGCTGACCGTATCGAACACCGTCGGATCGCTGAAGATGCCGGGGATGGGCAAAATCGCGAGGGTGGAGGCCCCGCTGCCACCTGCGGCCGGTTCGCCGTCGCCGCCCTCACCGCCCGCACCCGCGCTGTCAGCGCTCTCGGCGCGCGGCACGTCATCGCCACGCACGACCGCCAAGGCGGACTTTGCGTCCGGCGCGAGATCGAGATCGGTGATCGCTCCGGGGAGCGAAACCGGGCTCAGATCCCCGGTCGCCAAGTCCAACAGGGTGACCAGATTACTGCCGTCGTGGCGAATCAACGCATAGCTGCCGTCAGGCGTGACCGAGACGTCACGCGTGGAGGCATCCTCGTTCGGGTCGCTCGTCACCGGCTGCTCTTTCAGCACATGCGGCGCGGGTGAGCTTGCCAGATCGATCACGGTGATGCCTGACGTGGCCACCACGTAGGCGTGCGTCTCGGCGTCGTCGATGAACACGCGCGACGGCAAGAAGCCCACAACCAAGCGCGTGGCCACTGGGCTCGCCCCGCGCAGGTCCACCACGCTGATGTCTTGATAGCCTTGCGTCGGATCCGGCGTGAGCGCGTGAGAATCCGTCCAGGCGAGCGCGAACTTGCCGGTGCGGCTGACTTGCCAAGCGTTGACGTCAGCCGAGAGCGGGATCGGGCCCACCGCTTTGACCGCTCCTGTGGCCCCCGCGCTGAGCAGTGTTGCGTCGTGGCTACCCGTGTTGATGACGAGCGCGCGGCTGGTGTCGGCAGTGCTGGGCAAGGCGGTAAGGAAGGTGGGCGCCACGCCGGCATCCGCCAAACGGACACCAAAGCTCTTGGCATCCACGACCGCGACTTTGCCGGTCTCGGGGTTTGCTGTCCAAACCCAGCGACCGCTCACGACGGGAGCGCGATAACTCAGGTCCTCCTCTTGTTCGGGCGGCACGACCAGGGGCGCCGAGCCCGCGGCGCTGCTCGGGCCGAGGTTCACCGAGCCCGCGCCGCCACTGCCGAAGTCACCGCCCCCCGGGAAGGCCGCCGATCCAGAGGCAGACTCACTGCTGCTGCTGCACGCTGCCACGGCGAGCGCCGCAACTATCCCCCACGACCCCTGTCTCCCTCTCATCGCGCGCCTCATGGCTTAATCTATAGCAAGCCGCGGGCCAGAACCTCGCCAATGCTCGGATACGCGAAGAATACGCGTGCGGCGTGCCGGATCGCGTGCGTTCGGCGCGGGTCGAGTGGCACAGAGCAGGACATTCCTGTCCGACTGGAGCAGCCTAGGAGGGGGGCGTGACGCCCTTGGCGCCGTGCTCGGCAAAGTAGGCGCGTAGAACTTCACGCGCCAACATCGCGGCCTTGATCTGCCAACTCGGGTTGTTCACGACCAACGCGGAGATGGCGACTTCGGGCTTGTCCGCCGGCGCGAAGCCGATGAACCACGTGTAGAAGCGATTGTCCTTGTAGCGCGTGAGCGTGCCGGTTTTTCCAGCGACCTGGATCCCAGGCAGATACGGCGTGCCGTTCGCGTCGTGGAAACTCTTGAAAGCCGAGCCATTCTCGACCGTTTGACGCATCATCCGCGTCAGCTCGGTGGCCGTTTCGGGCTTGATCGCCCGGCGCAGCACGCGCGGCGGGCGGTCATCCTTCCACAGCTCGTCCTGGCCCCTGAAGACCGATGACACGATGCGCGGTTCGAGCGCAGCCCCGCCGTTGGCAACCGTCTGCGCGAGCTCGGCCGCCGCGAGGGGCGACAAAGTCGTGTTCCAAAACCCGGCAGAGGTGCGCGCGAACTCGAGCGGATCCTCTGGGACGGTGATCTGGGGAGCTTCGTTGGGGACTGCAAATGGCAACGAGGCACCAAAACCGAACGCCCCCGCAGTGCTCGAGATGTCCTCGGGCGTCAGGTGCTTCTGCGCCAAGCGCGCAAAGACCACGTTCAAGCTGCGCCCGAGCGCCATACCGATGGTCGCGCACCACTTGTCGCGGTGCGGGTCGTCGATCAGCTCGTCCGGAGAAATACGGCTCTTTCCGCCGTGATAGCACTGCTCAGTATCGGCATTGAGGCCGGCACGCTCAATCAGCGCGGCACCGGTGACGACCTTGAAGACGCTGGCTGCGGGCGCCTCAGCGCGCACGTTGACGTCGAACTTGTCGGGCGCATTGACGTAGCTGGCGTAAGCCAAGACGCGACCCGTCTTGACCTCGATCAGCACCACGCCGCTCTCCGGGATCCGGAATTTTTGCATCTGCGCATGGGCCGCGCGCTGCACGACGGGGTCGAGCGTGAGCTGCGCTTGGCGACCGTCGCTGAGCGGCGCCATGACGCGCTGAGGCCGCAAATCCAGCCGCAGCAGGTCCAAACCGTCGAACTGGGGCATCTCCGCGACATTGCGCTCGAGGCGTCTCAGCGGGCTCTCGAGGCTCACTTTGCCGCGCACGATCGGCACCAGCAGAGCAATGATGCCCGCGGCAGCGCCTAGACCGAGCCATTTGCCGAACCGTCGCATCGCCCGACACGAGTTACCGGGTACGGGCCCTCCAGGCCAAAAAAGCTGGGATCCCCGGCCCCTCACCCGGCGATGCGCCCCCGCCGCGGGCGGCGTATGCTGGCTTCCAAATTCTTGCACAGAATCGAACTGCCTAGGCAATGAGCGACACGCCGATTTCTGACCGCTTCGAGGTCGATAACACCGCCGTCCTGATGCAGCTCTCGGGGCCACAATCGAGCTTGCTTTCGGAGGTGGCCCGCCAGAGCGGTGCGGAGGTGAGCCTGCGCGGCAACGTGATTCACTTCTTGGGCTCCGAGCAGGACGTGCGCTTGGCGCACCGCTTCGTGTCGGACGCCGCGGAAATGGTCGCGCGCGGCTTCGAGCTGAACGAAAACGACATCGCGAGCTCCATCCGCGGGCTGCGCGCCGACCCGAACCGTTCGCTCACGGAACTCCTGGACGAGACGATCATCGTCAACACCAAGCGCAAGCCGATTCGGCCCAAGAGCGCGGCGCAGCAACACTACGTAGAAGCGATTCGCACCCACGATCTGACGTTCGGCATCGGCCCCGCGGGCACGGGCAAGACGTACTTGGCGATGGCCATGGCTGCGGCGTCGTTGATGCAGAAGAAGGTGAAGCGCATCGTCTTAGCGCGCCCCGCCGTCGAAGCAGGCGAGAAACTGGGCTTTTTGCCGGGCGATATGGCGGAAAAGGTGAACCCCTATTTGCGACCGCTGTACGACGCGCTGAACGATATGCTCGAATTCGAGCGCGTCGAACAGCTGCGCGAGCGAGGCCAAATCGAGGTCGCGCCGCTCGCGTTCATGCGCGGCCGCACACTCAATGACTCATTCGTGATCTTGGACGAGGCACAGAACGCGACCAGCGAGCAGATGCGCATGTTCCTCACGCGCCTCGGTTTCGGATCCAAGGCGGTCGTGACCGGCGACATCACGCAAACGGATCTGCCGCACGGCGCGCGCAGCGGCCTGCGCGAAGCACGCGAGCTCTTGACCGGCGTAGACGGCATTTCGTTCTGCAAGTTCACTGACGTGGACGTCGTGCGCCATCCACTCGTGCAGAAGATCGTCGTCGCTTACGAGCAACGCGACGAACGCGCGCGCGAGGAGCGAGACCGTGAGCGTACGGTGCGTGAAGCGCGCGAGAACCAGCACCGACCCCGCTCCGGGGAGCCAGACAAAGATCCATGACAGACACGGGGGGCGCGCGAGCGCCGGCCATTTCTCCCGAGATTCGCGCGCTGAGCCCGGGCGCGCAGAGTTCCGTAGCGCGCCTCGGGGCGCTCGCGGTGTGGCTGGGCCAGCACCCGGGCCAGAGCGCTGACACGCTGACTCGGCCGCACCCGCTCTTGGTCTTAGTGCGCCGTGCCGGCTTCTTCGTGCTGATTGCTCCGGCGGCGGTCTGGGACAAAGGCCGGGATCTGCTGAGCCCGTACTTGGAGCAATTTGCGGCGGTCGAAGCGCGCTTGATCTTGCTGGGCCGTCCGCGTGACCCGGATCTGAGTCAAGCGTTGAAACTCGGGTTGTGCGCGCTGCTCACCGAGACGCCCGCGCCGGAAGAGGTGTTCGTCGCGCTGCATCAAGCCTTCGAGCTGATGTCTGCGAAGTCGCGCAGCGAGAGCCGCGGCAAGTCGCTAGACCGCTACCGCTATGAATTGGGTGAGCTGCTCGAGATCGCGCGCGCACTGACCACTGAACGCGAGATCGACAAATTACTCAATTTGATCCTAGAAAAGTCCCGTTTCATCACCGCCGCGGATGCGGGCAGCATGTACGTCGTGCACGGTGACGACCCGTCACTGGCGCGGCGCCAACTGCATTTCAAGCTCAGCCAGAACGACTCGGTGTCCTTCGATTCGCGCGAGTTCGCGATGCCGATCAGCGCGCGCAGCATGGCCGGCTACGTCACGCTCGAGCAAAAGACGCTCAGCATTGAAGACGTGTACGACATGCCGCCGGGCTCGCCCTTCGGCTTCGACCGCTCGTTCGATCAGAAGGTCGGCTACCGCACACGCAGCATGCTCGTGACGCCGCTCATCACCAGCAAGGGTGAGGTGATCGGCGTGCTGCAGTTGATCAACAAGAAGCGCGATCCCAAACAGAAACTACTTTCGCCGG
Organism: Polyangiaceae bacterium; assembly: GCA_039936055.1. Classification (GTDB taxonomy): domain Bacteria; phylum Myxococcota_A; class Polyangia; order Polyangiales; family Polyangiaceae; genus PMG-095. The sequence continues at coordinate 6,648 of JBDTJC010000368.1, forward strand.
AAGACGTCGAGCGCGGCGTGATCCCGTTCGACGAGCGCAGCGAGCAGCTCGTGACCACGCTGGCCGCGCAGGCTGGAATTGCGCTGGAAAACGCAATTTTGTACCAAGAGATCCGCAAGATTTTCGAGGGCTTCGTGAAGGCCTCGGTGGACGCGATCGAAGCGCGCGACCCGACCACCAGCGGTCATTCGCGGCGCGTTGCTGATTTGACCGTGAACCTAGCGCGCGCCGTGGAACGCACGGACACCGGTCCGTACCGGGACGTGCGCTGGCAGCTCGAAGACATTCGCGAGCTCGAATACGCCTCCGTCTTGCACGACTTTGGTAAGATCGGGGTGCGCGAGCACGTGCTGGTCAAGGCCAAGAAGCTGTTCCCGCAACAGTTACAGCTGATCCGGCAACGGCTCGAGTTCGTGATTCGCACCATCGAGGTGGATGTCATCTCGCGCAAGATGCAGGCCATGAGCCGCGGGGCTTCCAGCGCTGAGCTGTTGGATTTGGACCGCGAGCTCGCCGAAAAGCGGGCGGAGGTCGAGGAATCCTGGCGTGTTATCGAGCAAGCCAACGAGCCCTCGGTGCTCGCCGCAGGTGACTTCAAGCGCATTGAGGAGCTCGGGCGGCAATCCTACGCGCGGCTGAGCGGTGACGTCGCGACGTTGCTCAGCGCGGAAGAAGTGAAGTCGCTCAGCGTGATGCGCGGCTCACTCACGCCGGAGGAGTTCGACGAGATCCGCAGTCATGTGTCGCACACGTACCGCTTCTTGTCGCAAATCCCCTGGGGCAAAACCTTCGCGCGCGTGGCCGTCATTGCCGGCGCACACCACGAGCGGTTGAACGGCACGGGCTATCCCAATCGCTTGCGCGCGGACGAGATCCCGGTGCAATCGAAGATGATGAGCATCAGCGACATCTTCGACGCGCTCACGGCCAGCGACCGCCCCTACAAGCGGGCGGTACCGCTCGATAAAGCGCTCGATATCCTGGGATTCGAAGTCAAAGACGGGCACATAGACGGCGAGCTCGTGCGAATCTTCACGGAAGCCCGGGTCTGGGACTCCGTGATGAACACGCACTGAGTCCGCCAACGCCACGGGAAGCCGGCCTCAGTAATTTGGGCCGAAGAGTAGCGCTTTTCATCCTAGAGCAGGGCTTCGGCCAGCCTGTGCGGCGTCACTGACAGTTGATGCGTGTGCTCGAGAGCGCGAAGTCATCGAACCAGAGGTTCATGGGCCCCGCGCCGTAGTTCTGCCAGCCAATGTTGACGCCGGTGAGAGCCGGTTTGTAGGCGTTGCCCCAGGCCATGTCGACGTCCGCGGTGGGCGTTGCGTCCGCGACGAGCCCCTGGACCAAAGTGCCGTCCACCCAAGTGCTGATCAGGCCCTGCGTTTGATCGATCATGAACTCCAGGCATGTCCACAGTGCTACGGGCGGAACCTTGCTGAGTGCAATGCCCGCCGGGCTTTGCGAGGGCAGCGTGGCGTCGTCGGATTGGCGGTTCCACTGCAGGGCGGAATTTTGGCCGCCCATGCGCAGGGCGTGGCCGCTCGTGGCATCAGGGAAGATCATGAATGCGGTGTGGCCGTCGGGCAGCGCAGTTTCGAAGCGCACGTAGTAACGGCCGTAAATCACGTTACCGAGCGCTTTGAATGCCGCGGTATTGCCGACCATCGCGTAGTCGCAAAAGCTCGCCGTGCCTGCCACTTTCAGCGATTGCGTTCCGGAGTGATGCTGCGAAGCGTCGATCATCGGCCTTGGGGCGTTGCTCACGCAATCCGAGAGCACCGTCGCGCTCCACTTGCTCGGGTCCGGGGGCATACCCGCGGCGACCCCTTCGAAGTCGTCCGAGAACGCTAAACTGCTGACGGAGCCCGCACTGCCGGCCGAACCGCTCGCGCCGGCCGAACTCACGCCGCCAGCGCCAGCGGCCACCGTTCCGCCGGCGCCCGCGCTCGTTCCGCCGGCACCCGCGCCCACGCGCGACGCGCCAGCGCCAGCAACCGCGCCCGCACTACCTGAAACAGACCCGCCCGCGCCGCCGCGCGCCGTGCCGGCATCCGAGCTAGCCGGTCCGCAACCCGCAAGCAGCGGGAACACACAAAAACTCAGGGACGTCAGCGCTGCTCTCAACATGCTCAGCACTACGGTACCCGTTCCACAACAACGCGCCACCCGAGTGTCGGTCGCCATGCCCCGGGAGCTATGTTAAGCGCTTTGCCATGCCGGAAATTTTGCAGGTCAACGCACGTGAAATCTTGGACTCTCGCGGGAACCCGACGGTCGAAGCCGAAGTTCAAACCGACAGCGGCTTCGGTCGCGCCGCCGTGCCGAGTGGTGCATCCACTGGCGAGCACGAAGCGATCGAGCTGCGTGACGACGACAAGAAGCGCTACCTCGGCAAAGGCGTCAGCAAGGCCGTCGCCAACATCAACGATCTGATCGGTCCGGCGCTAC
>JBDTJC010000369.1:0-5383 GCA_039936055.1 Polyangiaceae bacterium
CCAGCTCACGCTGTGCCGAGCGGGCCACGCCGAGCGCGGACTGCTCGGTGACCTCCACCAAGCCAGCCGGCACTTCCCACAAGCCGGTGTGACACGGGTCGTTCGGTAGCGGCGAGTGCGCCGGGTCACGCAAAGCAAGCGGCGGACGCACGGCGCTGCGCAGGTAGACCCGGCGCGTGCCGTCGGCCGCCACGAAATGCGCCACGATCACCACCGCGTCGATCGCCGCGCGATCTACGGCGTCGTACAGGAACGGTTCACTGCGCGTGCCGTCGGGATACAGCGCGCGGTAGCGACGGCGCACCAGGCGCAGCCAACCCGGGGGCGCCTCGGGCGACAGGTCCTCGAGCAGCTCGAGCGCAATCCTGGGTAAGGGGAGGTCGGCGCGGGGAGCGAGGGGAGCGAGGGGAGCGCGGGGGGCGCGGGGAGCGGCCATGCGGCGGGCATTCTACAGCGGTTCCACCAAACGTGGTAAAGCCCCGAGTTCAGCGTCACGCGGAGGATCATGCTGCACAAATCTCTGATCGGCGTCATCGGCCTTTGCTTGGGCGGGCTGGCGCCAGCTCTCGCCAATGCGGCGCCCGCGCCGAAGCCGGCGGCGCACGCGAGCCTCAACCTGGCTGGTTTGCAAAAGGCCCTCGAAAGCGGTGACGAGGACCGCGCCTTGGCCGCGCTCGACGAGATCGAGCAAGCCGGCAGCGCCAGCGCAGCGCCGCTCGTCGAGGGCGTGCTGAACCGGGGCGCCAGTTCGAAGTTGCTGCTGCGCGCGATCGCGGTCGCTGGCGCACTCGGCAAAGAGTCGTCCAGCGGCGCGCTGGCTCCTTATGTGAATCACCGCACCGCTGAGGTGCGCCACGCCGCCGCCGTCAGCCTGACCCACACCAAGGGCAAGGTCGCAGTGCAAGCGTTGCGCGACGCCCTGCGCGGGAGTGACCCGGCCTTGCGCGGCACCGCAGCAGATGGCCTCGGCGCGCTGGGCGCAAAAGAAGCCGTGCCGGATCTGTTCGCGGTGTTGCCGAAAGCGGTGCCCGAGGCCGCCGGCGCGATCGGCACGCTGTGCAGCGGGGAGGAGTGCCGGAAGTTCCTGGCCTTGCTGGGCAAGTTGCCATTCGACGTGATGGAGAGCGGTTTTTTGCCGATTCTACTGCGAACGGGCAATGACGTGCCGGATGGCATCAAGCTGGAATTGATCGAGCGTTTGCGACGCATGGCGACCCCGAAAACGAACGAAGTATTGCGCACGGCGCTAGCCACTTATCCGGCCGGCGGCAGCCCGAAGGTGAAGTCGGCGCTCGACGCCGCATTGCACGGCCACAGCGTGAAGAGCGACGAACCATGATTCATCTGCGATCTCTGTCCTTCGCGTCCTGCGCCGTGCTGCTCACGGGCTGCGGTGCCGCGAGTGTGAACTCGAGCAAGGGCTTCGATAACGAGTGGCAGAACGACAGCGGCGCGTCGATCGCCGCGCTCGAACAACGCTTGCATGCATTGCCCGCAGTGCCGAACGCGCGCGTCGTCGTGGGCGTGACGGACAGCGGCCTCGTGGGCAGCACCTTGGACGGAAAGTCGCACTGGGTGCACAACGGGCGCGCGGCGTCGCCGCCGATGATCGCCGGGCAGCTGGTGATTGTTGCGGAGGGCGATCAGATCGTGGCGCTGGACGCAAGTTCGGGCTCCCAGGTGTGGAGCATCGACAACCGTGGGCTTTCCCTGCGCGGCGCCGCCAACGACGGCACGAGCAGCGCGCTCGTGCTGGCCGATACGCACAAGAGCTTGTTTCTCGGTGTTTCCGCGAGCGGGTCGAGCTTGGGCTCCGTTGAGACGAGCGCTGCCTTGGGCACTCCGGCCGCACGCGGCGGCATCGGCTTCGTGCCCTGGAGCAATCAATACGTCTCCGCCGTCGACCTCAAGAGTGGGGACGAGGTCGCGCGCTTGTTGACGCGCGAGCAGGTGAGCCAGGCGCGGAACTTCGGCGGCCAGCTGTACTTCGGTGAGAAGGGCCTGCTGCGCTTCGACGAGAAGGCGCGCTACGCGAGCACCAATCAAGCCAACCACGTCACGTTACCCAAGCTGAATTTGCCGGGCAAACCGGACTGGCTGGGCAGCGGTGTGGTCACCGGCACGAGCGCGGCCAACGCGCGCACCAAGATCCGGGTCTACGCCGCGCCCTCGTCCAGCGCGAACGGGGAGCTCACCTTGGGCGGCGGCACGATCGCTGCCAGCTACTTTCGCGTCCTGTTCGGGCTCGACGCCAAGAGCGCGGACTTGCGTTGGGTGCGCTCGCTGCCCGCGGACATCGTCGGCGGCGCCGCTGCATCGGCCGGCTTCGTGCTGTGCGATGCGAACGGCAAAGTGTGGTCGTTGGACAGCAACGGCGCTGACGCGGGTAGCCTCGATTTGGGCTCGAAAGTGCGCATGTGCGCAGCGGACACCGGCGCGCAACCCATGCCCGCCGCCGCAGCTCCAGCGGCGTTGGCCCCGCAAATCACGCAGGCGCTCGACGCGCTCGAGCCCGATATGGCCGAAGCCGAACGCTACCTCATCGCACAGCTCGGCAAGCTCGAAGATCCGTTGGTGACCAAAGCGCTCATCGATCTCTCCAGCAGTCCGCGCATCTCGCCCGAACTGCGCGCCGAAACGCGCCGCTTGCTCGCCTTACGCAAGAACGGCACGGAGTACATGTTGAGCGCGCTCGCGCGGCACTATGACTTCGTGTCCGGCGTGCTGCTCGCGCCGCCCGTTGGCCCCCTTGCTGATGCGCTTGCCGCGAGCAACGAGCAACGAGCGGCTCCGCTGCTCGCCAAGCATCTAAATGACCCCGCGAACTCCGCGGACGACGTCGCCCACGCCGCGCGCGCCTTGGTCAAATTGGCGACCGCCGCAGAGTACGAAGATCTGCGCACGTTCTTCGCGCTATACCGTGCGACAGCAGATGACGAATCGCTCGTCGCCGCGGTCATCTCTTGCGCGGAGGCAGTGCTGCGCGTCGGCGGTGACGCCGGTCGTACGGTCGTCGAGCGCGCCTCCCAGGACCCACTCACGCAGAGTGACGTGCGGGCGGCGTTGCCCGGCGTGCTGAGTAAGGCGGCGCCAGCTGCCGCCGCGAGCGCGCCCGGTGCCGCGGGGGCAGCGCCCACGCTGCGAGCAACCCGAGACAATCCGCCCAAAAGCGCGGCCGCCCGGTGATCCGTAGGCGAGCAGTGATAACTTAATCAGCTCACCATGACCTTCGAGCGCATCCAGCATCGGCTGCAAACTGGGCGACCGCTGGTGGTCGACTCGGATACCGCTGCCTCCTTTCGCGCGCGAGGCGTGGAGCTGGATTCGCCGGGCGCGCTCGGGTCGTTGCTGCGCCAGCGCTCGTCTGAGGTGATGGATCATTACCGCGCCGAGATCTTATCGGGGGTGGATGTCCTGTCCGCGCTGACGGCAGACACCACGCCGCGCGCGTTGGCCGAAGTCGGCATGGAGCACCGCGCGGCGCAGCTCACGCGCAAAGCCGTTGAATTCGCGCTGGAAGCTGCCGCCGAAAGCCAGAAGCCGGTCGCGGTCGCAGGCGTGCTCGGCTCGGACATGGTTAGCCCTGTTGCCGCCGATCGCTTGCACGACGAATTCACGGAGCACGCCGCGCGCCTTGCCGCAGCCGGCTGTGAAGTCTTGCTCGCGCGTGGTCAGGGTTCGCGACTCGGACTGATGGCGGCAGTGGTCGCTGCTGCGCGCACGGCGCTGCCCACCTGGGCCGTGCTGGAGTACACCTCCAATGACGAGCTCACCAGCGGCGGCAACGCGGTGGACTTGGTGGAGTCCTTGACCGAGGCCGGCGCGAGCGTCGTATTATTCGAGGTCGCCAACGTGGATCTCGGGCTCGCGTACCTGGAGCGCTTTCGCGCAGCGTTCCAATTGCATGGCATCGCCCTCGGGGTGCTGCTCGCAGGCAGCAACACCAGCGTGCGGGGCTTCAACGACGAGACCTCGGACCCGGATCGCTGGGTCGAACGCGCAGTGGAGCTGAGCGTGGGCGGCGCGCGCGCAATCGGCGGCGGCGCAGGGACGACCGAAGCGCACACCCGCTGCCTGGCCAAGGCGCTCGGCTCCTTACATCCCTCGCTTCCGACGCCGCATTCCGAGACCGGGCTCGACCGGGGTCGGAGCGGCTGGTAGAGCCGGGACCCCGCAACTCAAACCTGGCTCCGCCCCGCTTGCGCTTAGGGCGCGCGGTACCAGGCTACCCCCTCGCGAGCCTGCTCGCGCCCACCCCGGCGACCGCCCCCACCTCGAGACGACACCGTGGATTCATCCGACGACCAGCGCTTGCTCCGCACGAGTGACGACCTGCTGGAGCTGTTTCAGCATGCCGAAAAGCCGCGCTCCGAATTTCGGATCGGAACGGAGGCAGAAAAATTTGCGGTGGACAGCGATACCGGAGCGCCGCTCGCTTACGAGGGGACACGCGGCGTCACGCGCATTTTCGCGGCGTTAGTCGGCATGGGCTGGCGGGAAGAACGCGAAACCGAAGGCGGGCCGGTGATCGCGCTGCTCCGCGGGCAAGCCTCAATCACGCTGGAGCCGGGCTCGCAGCTCGAGCTCAGCGGCGCGGCCGTGACCAACATTCACGAGACGCGCGCGGAGCTCGATCAACATTTGGCAGAGCTGTCCGGAATCTCGAAAGAGATGAACCTGACTTGGCTCGGCGTCGGCTTTCATCCGCTCGCCAAGCAGAGCGATCTCGGTTGGGTGCCCAAGCAACGCTACGCGATCATGCGTGAGTACCTGCCCAAGCGCGGCAGCGGCGGGCACGACATGATGCGCCGCACGGCAACCGTGCAAGCGAACTTCGATTTCTCGGACGAGGCTGACGCGCTGCGCAAACTCGTGGTGTGCTTGAAGCTTTCGCCACTGGTGAACGCCCTCGGCGCCAATTCCCCCTTCGCCGAAGGCAAATGGTCCGGCTTCAAGAGCCGCCGCGGCAATGTCTGGCTGCACATGGATCCGGATCGCTCCGGCCTGATCCCCGCACTGCTGCGTGCACCGAAGCCCGGTTATCGAGATTACGTGGGGTGGGCGCTGGATGCCGGCATGTTCCTGATCAAGCGCCACGGTCGCCCGGTCACCAACACCGGCCAGAAATTCCGTGACTTCATGCAGAACGGCTACGAGGGTGAGCGCGCCACCTTCGGTGACTGGAAGCTGCACCTCAATACGCTGTTCCCGGAGGCGCGCTTGAAGAGCACGCTCGAAGTGCGCAGCAGTGATTCTCTGCCCTCGCGCCTCGGCTGCGCGGTGCCCGCGTTGTTCACTGGGATCCTGTACGACGACCAAGCCCTGGCGGAGGCCGAATCCTTCGCCCGCGAGCTGGACGTCGACGCGCTCCTGAAGGCCCGCC
>JBDTJC010000370.1:0-9215 GCA_039936055.1 Polyangiaceae bacterium
AACAGTTCTTCGCCACGCAAGCCGACATCTTCGTGCCAGCGGCGCTCGAGAATCAGGTCGGCGTCGCCGAAGCCGAAGCGCTGCAAGTGCAGCTCGTCGCCGAAGGCGCGAACGGCCCGTGCTCGCCCGAAGGCGAAGAGATCCTCAAGCGTCGCGGCATCGAGATCTTGCCGGACGTGCTGTGCAACGCGGGCGGCGTGACCGTCAGCTACTACGAGTGGGTCCAAAATCGCCGCAGCGAGCAGTGGACCCTCCAAGAAGTCGACCAACGCCTAGAACTCGCCATGCACGACGCCTACGACCGCATGGCCCGCTTCGCCAAACTCAACAACTGCGACTACCGCCGCGCGTGTTACGCCGTCGCACTGCAACGCTTGACGCAGGTGTACACAGAACGCGAGATTTTCCCCTGATCTGTTGATGGTCACGCACCACGCCGAAGCGCACGAAGCCTTCGGCGTCGTGGTCCGGTGACCGGACGTGCGCCGCCAGCGGCCACGAACGAGCCGACCACAAGGGGCGCAGGAGCACGCGCGCGCGTGCGTCGCTGACGGGCGCTCCCGTCCTCTCATCGGGCAGCCACCGACCTTGATTGCCGTGACAATCTGCGAGTAGCCTGCCAGGCCCGATGGCCTCCCTCATCCCAGACTCGACGCTCGACGCGATCCTCGCGATGCAGCTCACGATCGGCTGGGCGGGTGAGGGTCGCTGTTCACCGCGTCGCCTCGGCTGGTGGGACACGGATCTGATCGACGAAGCCGGCGGCGGGGATTTCCTGGCCCGGCTCCTGCCTCAAACGCACGTCTGGGCGTCGCTTGAAGCGGTCCGTGAAGCGGCGCGGCGCGTGGACGCCAAGGCCCGGGCGAAGATGGCGGACCCGGACAAGACGCGCACGCTCTTCTTCCTGGGCTTTGAGTTAGACGAGCAGCTGGGGGACCGTCTTGCCGCGCACAAGCGCTCAGGGAAACCGCCGGCGGAGGTGCTGCCGCTGCTGCTCCCGTTCACCGCGGAGTTCCCGAAGGACGCGCTCGCGTCGGCACTCCAGGGCGCAGACAGCGCCTTCGCCACTGTGCCGCACGGGCGTCAAATGAAAGGCAAGCGGCCCGAAGCGCCGGACGTGCTCGTGAAGCAGCTCGCGGCGGCCCTCCTGCCGCTCGCCGAGCAGTACCCGCTTCCATTCTTCAAGTTGGAAGGCTGAGGCATGCTGGGCGTGGAGGCCGTTACGAGCGCAGCTCCACGGGACGACCGCTCCGCCGAACCTGGCTCCGAGGCGACGGAAGTCCACACGCGCATGCTTCGGCTTGCCCTGGGTATCGAGGAATCCCGCTCGTACTGGGAGTACGTCGATCCGGCGCTGCCCGTCCGCGATCGAGCCCTGCTTGCCTTCGAGCAGCGCTGGTTTGGCAGCAAGAGCCTGGAGCGCGTGCGCTTTCTCCTCGCCGGTTTCGTCGATCGCTACGACGCCTACCCCGAAGCGCTCGCAGTGCTTCGCCGCTGGCGCTCGCTGACCGCTTCGGAGCGGCAGGTCATCTGTCACTGGCACCTGCAGCTCTCGGATCCGCTCTACCGTCGCTTTACGGGGAAGTTCTTGGTCGAGCGGCGACAACTTCAGGACGCGAAGGTGGATCGAGACAGTGCGCTGCGTTGGGTGAAAAATGAGTTTCCCGGCAGGTGGTCAGAAGCGACGAGCGTGCAGTTCGCGAGCAAGCTGCTCTCGGCGGCTTCGGAGGCCGGCCTGATCTCTCCCAAGCGGGATCCGCGCGCGCTCCTACTGCCCAAGGTGCCCGACCGCGCGCTCGCCTACCTGCTTCAACTCCTGCGCGGGCTCCGCTTCACTGGGACGCTCGTCGAGAACCCTTACCTCGCGTCCGTGGGCCTCGTTGCGGGCTTCCTCGACCAGCGGCTGCGTGCGTTGCCGGGGCTCTCTTTCCGGCGCATGGGTCCGCTCACCGAGTTCGATTGGGACGCGCCAAGCCTCACTGCTTGGGCCGAGGGTTTACGATGACCGAGCCGTTATTCCCGCAGGATTCTCTGGTCGAGGCCGTCGCGGCGCTGCGGCGCGACCTGCTCGCCGAAGACGGCCCGCGGGTCAGCACGATGCGCAACTACCGCTTCGCGATTCTGCCGTACCGCCCGACGGACGAGTTCAAACTGCGACAGCTGATGCGCCGTCTGACCGACGAGCTGCGCGCGGAGGGTTGGGGCGTGCTGCCGATCTCCCTTCAGCAGTTGCTGCTCGATCGAATCCGAGCGACCGGCGACGCCAACGTTGAAGCACTCATGAGCCGCGAGCGGCGCCTTCATGAAAAAGATCCTGAGCGCGCGCTCGCGTATCTTCGCGACAAGGTGGCTCCCCACATCGAAGGCCCGGACGGCATCGCGTCGGACGTCGCGCGGCTGATCAACGCCTTCGCCGACGCGCACCCGGACGGCGCGGACCGTACGTTGGTTCTGATCGGGCGGGCCGGCGCGCTCTACCCGTTTTTCCGATCCTCAGCACTGCTCAAGCACATTGACGGGAAAACGCGGAACATTCCCGTGGTGCTCCTGTACCCAGGCGAGCGCAAGGACACGACTGCGCTCTCCTTCATGGGCCAACTCGCCGCTGATCGTGATTACCGCCCGCGCATCTATCCCTGAGCCCACCATGAAGATCCGAGATCTATTCGTCGCCGACGTCACGCGGGACATCCCGCCGGTCGTGTACTTCCATGAGCAGTCCGCGGCGAAGCTGCAGGCTGAGGTGGGCGAGTACATCATCACGGGTGGCTACCGCGATGATGACCCGCGAAGGTTGCGCGTGAAGTCGGGCATTCACGAGCAGTTCGTGCATTTGCTGCACGGCATTCTGCAAGAGCTGAACAAGAAGAGCGGGCCGGAGCTGCCCGCCTCCTGGATCTCAGGCTTTTACGGCTCGGGTAAGTCGAGCTTTGCCAAGCTGCTCGGGCTTTCCCTGAACGGTGCCGCGCTGCCGGATCAGACGCCATTGTCGACGGCCCTCTTGAACCGGGATGACTCCCCGCGGCGCCAAGAGCTGGTTGAAGCGTGGGACGCGCTCGCGAAACGAGTGCAGCCGATCGCCGTTGTTTTCGACATCGGCGGCGTGGCCCGAGACAATGAGCACATTCATTCGGCCGTGTTGCGGCTGGTGCAAGCAAGGCTTGGCTACTGTTCCAAGAGCAACCTCGTGGCGGACTACGAGCTGCGTCTGGAACGGGACGGTGAATGGGAACCGTTTGTGCACGCGGCGCAGAAAATTCTCGGTAAGGACTGGAGCGTCGCGAAGGAGGAGGAGCAGGCGGACGACCATTTCTCCCATGTGCTGCACGCCATGAAGCCTGACCGCTATCCAGAGCCCACGAGCTGGATCGAGAGCCGGGCAGGCTCGCGCACCGGCGCGGGCAGCAGCGTTCGTGAAGTGGTCGAAGCGATCGACGCGATGATCCACATCCGTGAAGAAAACAAATCCCTCTTCATCGTGGTGGATGAGGTGAGCCAGTACGTGCATCAGGACGAGAGCCGGATGCTGAAGCTTCAGTCGTTCGTTTCCGAGCTGGGGCAGCGGCTCAAGGGCCGCGTGTGGCTGCTGGCGACGGGCCAGCAAAAGCTCGAGGACCAAACCGAGAACAACAACATTGGCAAGCTCAAGGACCGCTTCCCGCCGCACCTCCGCGTTCACCTCGCGACCACGAATATCCGGGACGTGGTCCACAAAAGGCTGCTGAAAAAGAAGCCAGAACGAGAGCGCGAGCTGCGCGAGCTCTTTCAAAAACACCGCGGTGATTTGAAGCTCTACGGCTACGGCTGCCAGGAGATCACGGAAGAAGACTTCGTCGAGGTTTACCCGATGGTGCCCGGCCACATCGACTTACTGATGCAGATCGCTTCCAACCTTCGCACGCGCTCAACCCGCACGCAGAGTGACGACCACGGTGTGCGCGGCCTGCTGCAACTGCTGGGCGGCCTATTCCGGGATCAGCAGCTCGCCGATGGCGAAGTCGGCTCGCTGGTCACGATTGACGCCATCTACGAGGTGCAAGGCTCGGCGCTCGATGCTGACGTTCAGACCACGCTGTCACGCATCTTCAACGATCCCCAAGTTCGGGATGACGCACTCGCGCAGCGCGTGGCCAAAGCGGTCTCGCTGCTGGAGTTGATCCAAGAGCAGACCCCGACCCAGCCAGAGCTCGTTGCCGCCTGCCTGTATGCGCGCTTGGGCGAGGGCAACCGCGTGCAAGCGGTCCGGGACGCACTCGAGAAGCTGCGCTCGTTGAGCCTGCTCTCTTACTCGGAAAAGCTCGGCTTCAAGATCCAGAGCTCTGCCGGTCAAGACTGGCAGCGGCAGCGCGATGACCTCGGCGTGACCCAAGAACAGAGGAGCAAAATCACCCAAGATGCCCTGAAAAACCTGGTCGGCTCGATGCAAGAGCGGCCTCGCTGGAAGGGCCGCTCGTTCCCGTGGACTTTGTGGTTCTCCGATGGGCACCAGGCGCTCGATCTCAAGCTGCAGGACGCCCGAGAAGATTCAACGGTCGCGGTGGACTTCCGCTTCCTCGACAAGAAGGAGGAGCGCGCCGGCAGCCTGTGGGTGCCCAAGAGCGATCAGGAGCAGCTGCGCAACCGCCTGCTCTGGGTGGTGGGGGAGTCCGCAGCGATCGAAGACTACGCGCGGCAGCTGGCTCGCTCGAACAAGATGGTGGAAATCAATCGAGCCCGCCGTGAGTCACTCACGCGCGAGAAACAACGGCTCCTGAGCGACGAGGAAGCGCTGTCCGAGGAGCTCGAAGGGCGCGTGCGCGCCGCCGTGGCCGAAGCCTTCCTCGAAGGCACGGCCTACTTCCGCGGCCAGCAGCTGCGCCCGCGTGACGCCGGCAGCGCGTTCGGCCCCGCCCTCAGTGCCATGGCCAGCCGGCTGCTGCCGGACCTGTACCCGCACTTCTCGGAGATCGCGATCTCGCCTGCGGAGTTGAACCAGCTCTTAGAGAAGGAGCTCACGGGGCCTTCCACCAAGTTCATGGCCGGCGCGCTCGGCATTTTGGCGCTCGACGCCGGCAAATACGTGGCTTCCTGCACGGGGCTGTACCCGACGCGAATCGCCCAGGAAATCGAGCAAAACGGCGGTCTTTCGGGGCAGACACTGGTGGCTACGTTCGTCAGCCCGCCCTATGGCTACGCGCCCGATCTAGTGAAGGCGTGTTGCGCGGGGCTACTGCGCGGAAAAAAGGTGCGCATTCGCCCGGAGCAGGGCGACGACATCACCTCCTATCAAGATCCGGGCGTTCGGGATCTGTTCACGCGCGATCGGGACTTCCGCCGCGCGGAGTTCTTCCCGGCCACCGAAGGGGAGGTGACGGGCAGGGATCGCGTTGCGATCCGTAAACTCTTCCAGACGTACCTGCAGCTGGACCTTGAGCCGGATGACGAGCCCATCGCGGACGCCACGTTCCTGCACTTTCCTCCGTATCGGGAACGCCTCCGTGAGGTCGAGCGGCGCTTCGACGCGCTGCCTGGCCGGCCAGCGCTGCCAGCGGCGCTTCAGAAGCTGGCTCGCGCGCTCGAGGATTGCTGCCGCTCGCGGCTCGTGCAGAAGACCGTGATCGAGGTGAAGCGGAATCTGGACGTGCTGCGCGACGGCCTGGAGCAGCTGGGCGTGTGCAACGCCGAGCTGACCTCCGAAGCCATCGAGACCGTCACGCAGGCGGCCCGCGTGCGGGACCACGAACTCGCGCAATTGCGGCAAATAGAGGAGCTTTCTGGCATCGAGGAGGACGCGGCGGTGCTGGCGACCCAGCTGTCCGCGGACCGCCCCTGGCGTGAGGCGTCCCAATTGGCACCCGCCGTGGAGCGCATCCGCGCTCGCTATATTGAGGTTCGACGCGCCGTCTTGAACCGCGAGAATACAGCGGCCGAAGCGGCCAGAAACCGCGTCAAGACGCGACCCGGCTTCGCCCAGCTGGATGCAGAGCAGGCCCACCGCGTACTCCGACCGATCACCGAAGTGCTGGTCGACACCACGGCCGAGGCCATCTCGCCGACCCTGGTGGAGGTGCGAGACCGCTTCGCCAGCCGCATCCAGCACGCCGAGGAGCAGGCCAACGACCGCCTCGACGAAGAGCTCAGCAAAAAGAGCGACAGCCCGGTGGTGAAGGTCGAAGCTCGCCTGCGCGGCTGCGAGGTGGCGAGCCGAGCGCAGCTTCAGAGTGTGTTCAAAGAACTCGAAGATCGAATCGGCCCACTGTTGGATCAGGGCGCTCGCGTCCGCATCGTTTGAGCATGCTGACGCCCGACGCGAAGCGCTTGCTCGCCGAAACGATCCGCGGAACTGCGCAGACTCCCGAGAAAGGGCTGCGCGAGCGCCTCCTGCGCGCGATTCATGATGAGGCTGACCGGCGCTATCGGCTGTCCGTGCCCATCGCCGAGGCAGGCCTGGATGAAGCGCATTCACGCGGGCGTGAACGAATCGAGGCCTGGCTCGATGAGCGTGCGCGCGCCACGAAGCCCAAGAACAAAACCGAACTGAACTCGGCCATGGCGCGCCTGCTGGCCCAAGCGGAGAAAGAGGCGGCCGCGACGCTCGTCAACCGGCTGGTGCTGCTGCGTCACCTGGAAGCGTTGGCCTTGTCCAAGCCCGCGGTGCTCACCGGCGGCTGGAACAGCAAGGGCTACCGTGAGTTCCGTGAATTCGCGCCCACGCTGTGCACCAACGGCACGACGGACGCGACAGAAGGCTACGCCACGCTGCTGCAGCTGCTCTTCGACGAGCTAGCGCTGGAGCTCCCCGGCCTGTTTGGTGACGTTGGCCTCACGCGCCTGTTCCACATTCCGGCGGCCACGCTGCGTGAGGTGGTCGAGCGGCTGGACGACACGGCGCTCAGCTCCGCGTGGACGGACGACACGACGCTGGGCTGGGTGTACCAGTATTGGAACGACCCGGACCGCGAGGCGCTCGACGCCAAGATCAACGACGGCGGCAAGATCGAGCCGCACGAAATCGCGTCGAAGACGCAGATGTTCACCGAGCGCTACATGGTCGAATGGCTGCTCCAGAACAGCCTGGGCCTGACCTGGCTCGCGCTGTGCAAAAAGCACGGTTGGACCGCACAGGCCGAAAGTGTGTTGCCCGTGCTCGAGGCGCGTCGGGCCGAGTGGCGAACGCAGCGTGAAGCGGGTGAAGTCGCGCTCGACGCCTTGCTGCCAATCACGGGTGAGCTGGAAGAGCACTGGAAGTATTATGTGCCCCAGCCCATTCCGCCGGACGCGGTCGAGCAGGCGCCCGAAGCGGTGCGCGCGATCAAGATTTTGGATCCGGCCTGCGGCAGTGGCCACTTCCTGGTCATCGCGTTTGGGCTGCTGGTCGCGCTGTATCGAGAAGAGGCCCATCACCTAGGAAAAGCGATCTCGGACCAGGAGATCTCCGAGTCGATCTTGGAGCACAATCTGCATGGCATCGACATCGACCCGCGGGCGATTCAGATCGCGGCGGCGGGGCTGTACCTGAAGGCGAAAGCGCTCTCTAAGACCGCGCGACCGAAGAAGCTCAATTTGGTCGCGCCCGTGCTGCAGCTCGGGAACCTACCGGCAGACGACCCAGCCGTGCTGCTGCTGCGCAAGGATCTGAAAGACCAGGCGGGGATCCCGGAAGAGCTGACCACGAAGCTGCTCGCCGCTCTTGCGGGGGTGGACTACCTCGGATCGCTGCTCAAGGTCGATGCGGCGGTCGATGACGCCATCAAAAATGTGGAGCTTTCGTTCGAGCGCACGCACGGCCAAGGCGACTTGTTCGGCGGCTTCCCAGCGCAGCAGGTGAAGCTGTCACTGGGAGAAGCGAAGGCCACGATCCTCGACAAGCTGGAGCGGTTTCTGGCCAAGCACTCGAAGTCGGAAGATCTCGGGTTGCGCCTGGATGGCGAGCAGATCGCGGCGGGGGTGCGGTTTGTGCGGATGGCGAGGGAGGGGAGCTACGATCTTGTCGTCGGCAATCCGCCGTATCAGGGGCTCTCGAAGACGGCGTCGTTCGGATATGTGGCTCAGCATTACCCCAGGGGGAAGGCTGATTTGTATGCGGCGTTTCTGGAGCGAGGGTTGGAGCTCGCTCGGGTGGGTGGGATTTCGGCGCTGCTCACGATGCGAGGCTGGATGTTTTTGGGGCAGTTTGCGGAGCTGCGGAAGCACCTTCTTAAAGCGAACGACCTGAGAGCTCTTGGAGATTTTGATCGCGGCGCGTTCGACGAAGTTCCGAACGAGGTGCTTGCCGTATGCGTCCCCGTGTTCCGGCGGGGGCTTCACCCTGAAGTCGTGAGCGTGGCAACGCAACCGACTCCGCTCGATGACAAATCGTATGATCGTCAGCGAACGAGCCGCAAACGCGCAGCGCTGCTGGCCCAGGTCGGACGCCACGAGTTCGACCCGCGCGGCCTCGCGGTCATCGAGGGTGAACCGATTGTGTATTGGTGGAGCAAGGAGTTCCTGAGCAAATATGCGGAGGCGCCGAAACTAGGCAACGCCGCGCCAGTCCGACAAGGGGCCGCGACGTCCGACAATGCCCGGTTTCTCAGACGTCAATTTGAAGTCACGGACGGGTTGAGTTCCGATTGGGCGCCCTACATAAAAGGTGGTGCAGGGCGAGCTTGGATTGAGCCGCTGACCGACACTATTCGGTGGGCGATGGCGGGGCTGGAAGTGCGGGCCTACGCGCAGCATCTTTACGGAAGCTACACGCGGACCATCAAGAACGAGTCGTTCTATTTCCGGCGGGGCGTTGCGTTCACGCCGATTGGTTCCGGGTTCGAGGCTCGCGTCCACAAGTACGCCAGCGTTTTTGGTCACATGGGGTCGTCGGCATTTCCCGCCACTGATCATGGCCTTGCGTCCCTCGTGACGCTCATGAACAGCGCGACTTCGAAGTTTGTGCTTGGGTCGCTAAATCCCGGGGTGCACTTCGAGGTTGGCGATGTGAATCGACTTCCTATGTCCCCTGTCGAATCTGCCGAAGAAATCTACGAGGTGGTGGAGCTCGCATTCTCGGAACACGAATCCCACCGCGAAGCCTCCGTCGAGTTCAAGTGCCCGGGGCGATCACCCTGGCAATACGCCCAGCAATGGGCCCAAATCGCCGTGGATCGCCCCGAAGGCGCCGCACTGCCGGACTACCAACCCGCATTCGAAGAACCGTCATCCGAGGCCCTGGTGTCCTTCGCTTTCGGCATCGCACTCGG
>JBDTJC010000371.1:0-8071 GCA_039936055.1 Polyangiaceae bacterium
CGGAAGTGGGCGTGCCGCTCACTTTGCCGAGCCTGAAGGAGTACGGCGCGCGGTTCGTCGGTGGCAGCGTGGTGCCGGTCAGCAACCAGCACGCCGCCTCGCTCCGCTACATGATGGGCGGCCATCACGTCACTCTGTACGTGTACAACTCCTCGCGCGTACCGATCGAAACCCGCCTGAAGCAGCGCACCGTACGCAACGAGCCGGTGTACGTCGGTGACCGCCGTGGCGTGTCCATCGCCGCCACCGAACACCGCGGCATCGGCTACGCGATCGCCACGGACTTGAACGACGACGAGAGCGCTGAGCTCGTCGCCGCCGTGTACTGAGCGCGCAGCGCGCTACATCGCGAGCGCGCTGCCCTGCTTACGCGGGTCCGAAGCCGCGCTCACGCCGTTGTCGTCGATGGCGATGACCTGCAGCGCGCTCACCCGTGCATGAGCGCGCTGCACTGGAATCGAACTTGCTCGATCGCCATAGCCACTACATGATTGCCCAGTGTCCAAGCTATCGCTAAACGATGGAGCGGAGAGCTTTGATGTCACAGTGCTCGAGGCCACGGATCCCTCCCACCTCGTACTCTTCGCGGTGGGCAGTGGCGGAAATCCAGAGCGCCACCTTCCGCTCCTGACCTATTTGGCTGAGCATGGCTGCACGATTGTTGCGCCACACTTTGAGCGACTCGTATCCCCGCATGTCGTCGACCGGGACTTGCTTGTCCGTGCCCGCAGGCTGAAGCTCGCCCTCGACACCGTAGTGCGACCGGGGATGGCGGTGGCAGGAGTGGGCCACTCCATCGGCGCGACGATCCTTCTTGCTCTTGCAGGCGGACAAGTCTGGATGCGTCCGGGCTATCGACTTGCGATCGATCCCGACGTGCGCCTGGGCAGGCTAGTCCTCTTCACTCCTCCGACGGGTTTCTTTCAAGCCCCCGGTGCGTTGGACGCCGTGTGCACGCCCATCCTCGCGTGGACCGGCGCGAATGATTCAATCACGCCGCCTGCTCAGGCGGAGTTTCTAACGCAAGCGTTCGGAGCTCGGACACCCGTCGAGGTGCGGGTCGCGGAGGGCGCCGGCCACTTCTCGTTCATGAATTCTCTGCCACCGGGCATTTCGGACTCGCTTCTGAATCGAGAGGCATTCCTCGCTGCTCTCGCGGTCGAGGTCTGCCACTTCATCAGGAGCTGACGCCCACACCGCGAGCGTCGCCTCGCCGGCGGTCGTTCACCGACGCCGGTCGCGCTCGCCGAACTGGGCTGATTTCTCACTCTGCCGCGCGCGTCGTCCGCGTGCCCCAGAAGTCAGGACCGAGAATCGCGCGATCGCTGGTCACGCCACGCACCTCAGAGCGCGGCGCGCTTCCCCGTAATCGGGCTACGCTTGCTTCACCTTCGCGCCGCCGCCGCAATTTGCGATGTACCCTCAGCGGGTGTACATTTTGCTCGGTGCAGATTCGGACTGTCACTCTGAGCGAGCGCCCGCGCGGGCTTGCGTTCTCGCTGGTCGGCCCAAGGTGGGCTCGGTGGTGATTTTAGGCATCGATCACGTGCAGCTCGCCATGCCGCCAGGCACCGAGACCCAGGCGCGCGCATTCTATACTGGGCTCCTCGGCATCCCCGAGTCACCGAAGCCGGCAGAGCTCGCTGCCCGCGGCGGCGCGTGGTTCGAGGCCGGCGCGCTGAAGATCCACCTGGGAGTCGAAGCGGATTTTCGTCCGGCCAAGAAGGCACATCCCGGGTTGCTCGTTTCGGATCTCGAAGCGCTGCTCGCACGCCTTCAAGCAGCGAACGTGAACGTGACGCGCGACACGGCGATGCCTGGCTACGCTCGCGCGTTCATCGCGGATCCGTTCGGCAATCGCATCGAGCTACTGGAGCCGCTGCCGGCTTGAGAGCACCGCTCAGAGGCCGAGCTGGCTCAACCCTGGGTGATCATCCGGGCGCCGCCCGAAGGGGCCAGTGATATTTCCGTTCACTCTCTCGGATCACTCCGTCGTTGACGCTCGCGATGCGCACGGCCATTAGTCCCTCGGCGTCGAATTGCCGGTTCACGTTCTGCAGCACGTTTCCCGGCACCCGCGGCGACGACAACACGGGTGGGCGGGCGGCGGTCTCCCGAATTTTCACTCAGTCCGTGTTTGTGCACAAACACGGACTGGAAAGAAAATCTGACCTAGAGCCGACCGGCGAAACGCTAAGGGCCCGCGAATAGCTAAGCGCTGGCTGCGCGCGAAAAGGCGCTGCCGTTCGACACAAGGAACGCTACTCTCGCTGGACCTCGCGTGGGGTGGGCCCGTCGCCGCCGTGTACTGAGCGCGCAGCGCGCGCTACCTCACGAGCGCGCTGCCCTGCGTGCGCGGGTCAGAAGCCGCGCTCACGCCGTTGTCGTCCATGGCGATGACCTGCACGGCGCTCGGGTTCTGGGGCATCACTTTGACGACTTCACCGCGCCACGCGAGGTCGTCCAAGAGCGGCTTGTAGGTGATTCAAAGCCCCCCACCCTCGGCCGCTGATCCAACGCCCGAGCAACGCTAACCCGGCTTCGTTGACGACATGAGTCGCGAGCGGTGGCATTTGCAAAAACGAGCCGCGAGCGCTGTCGCGCGCGATAACAGCACTGCCCGCAGGGTTACCCGGCGCAATCAGCTGCAGCGCCCGGGACGGGTCATCGGGTGCGGCAACGTACGAATCCACACCCACCCCGGTGCTGTAGGTGCTCGTCCGCTGAACACTCCCGAGCTGGTCGACCTCGAGGCGCATATAGAACGCGGCCCACCACGCTTCCGCCGGGTAGTTCGGATTGTGACAGCTGGCGCCGCAATCCACGTGCAGGTAAGTCAGAGCCTCTCGCTCCGTGTCTGTCCCGGGAACCGTGATCGGCGGCTAGAGCGGCGCTATCAAGGTCCGCCGGTCGAGCTCGGCCGCGTTCAAACCGGCGAGACAGATCGCGTCGCGTGCGCCGCTCTTGTCTTAAGACATCTCAAGACGGGGGCAAGCACGGTGCCGGCTGAGCCGGCAGATCGCAGCCTTTCAAGGCACGAGTACGACGCGACGACCGGCCGGCACCGTCGCGTTCCACGCTTCTTCTACGTGCGACAACGGCACGCGCACCACGTCGACCGGAATGCGCCCGGCAACGATCTCGCTCGCAAGAAGTGGCAGCTCCGCTAAAATGTCTTTCGTCGCTACCGAGCCTTGGCCGCTGCCCATCAGGCGTAGATCGCAACGCGGCAGAGGGCAGCGCCATCGTCGGCCCTGCGACAGAACCGAGCTGAATCCAATCGATCGCTCCGCTGCGATCACGCCGAGCGCTGAGCAGCGCAGTCATTGCGTCCAGTGCGGGCTGGCCCCACAGGTAATCGAGCACGATATCCACGTCGCTGGCGGCCTTGGCGATTGCTTGCGTGACTAATTCGCGATTGCCGACGAGCGACACGCTCTCGTCCGCAGCGCTCGACTCGAGACGGCTGATCTCGCGCCCCGCGCCGACGACGCGGCCCGCGCCGAGCAGTTTCGCGATTTGAATCGCCATGCGGCCCGCATTACCGGTCGCACCAAGCACGAACACGCTTTGGCCGGGTTGGATTTGCGTTCTCAGCCGTAGCGCGAGCCACGACGACATGGCCGGGTTCATGGCGGCCGCGACCGCGGCCGCGTCGATGTTTTTGAACCTCGACAAGTCGAGCGTGACAGGGCTCGTCACGCGCGCGGAGCGTCGCGGCTTCGTGCAGCGCACGGCTTCGCCGCATGATGGGCGAGCGGTGCACGTGAGCCTCACGGCCAAAGGTCGCGAGCTTGCTCAAACCTTTGGCAAGCAAGTGGAGCGCGAGCTTGCCGCGTTGGTCTCGGGCCTGAGTGAGGGCGGCCAAAAGCGGCTCTCCACGCTCGCGAGTCAGATCGTGATGGACGACGCCCAACGTCGCCTTCCGGGCGTCGCATTTCTGCCGAGCAAAAGCGCGGCGCGTAGGTGATTCAAAGCCCCCCACCCTCGAATATGGCGCCCGGCGGCAGAGTTTAGCGCGCTGTTGTGCCGGCTGTGCCGAACCCTACGCCCGCGCCAAACGCGCTCCGCACGCAGCTCCGCCAGCTCGCGCGGAGCGCAAGGGGTCATACCGGAGCGGAGCCTCAGTGCTCTTGGAACAACTCCAGCTGCGCCTCAGATTCAGAGGGGGCGTGATACTGACGGCGGAAAGCGCTCACTCGATCCTGCGCTCAGAGGCGCTGGCTCGAGCCGCTCGCAACCGGCCGATCCCGCAGCATCGGCCGAGCCCGCTGGCTGAAACGCATTCCCGGTGAGGTCGAGGCCGTTGTCGGATTCGGTTAGGCGGCGTCCATTAATTTTGGAGTCTGCTGGGATTGGTTTCGATCAGGTCGGGGGTGAGGTAGCTCTCGCAGCCGCGAGCCAACGCGACGCCGAAGGTTGTGCCGCGATCGGCCGTGGCGCGTGACCATCACCAAAGGTCGGACTATTTCGCCGCGTTTGTGCGAAGAAATTCGGTCAAGGTGAGGGGACGCTGCCCGGTGAGGCGCTCGACATCCGGGCTCACGACGGCCAATTCGTGGGCGGCGATCGCCAGATAGGTGGAGACCCAGGCGTCGACTTGCCAGCTGGGGGCGGCCCAGCGCTTTCGCGACTCGTAGGCTTCGGGGATGCTTTCGTCGTGAAAAGTGACGGGCGTGCCGCGCGCCTCGGAGAGGGTGCGCGCGGCGTCGCTCATCGTCAACGCTTCGGGGCCCGTCAGGTCGTAGGTTTGGTTGCGGTGCGCAGTGGGGTCTTGCAGGACGACGCATGCGGTGCGGGCCACGTCCGCGCGCGTCACGGCGGCGAAGCGACCGTCACCGGCGGGTCCGCGAATGACGCCGTCGTCTCCGACGAGGGCGCTCATGAAGTCGAGATACAGGTTGTCTCGGAGAAACGTGTGGGCGATGCCCGCGGCTTTGACGTATTCCTCCGTGAAGTAGTGGTCGCGCGCGAGGGTGAAGGTCGCGTTGGGCGCAGCGGCGGTGAACGACGTGTAAACGATGTGCTTCACGCCGCAAGCCTTCGCCGCATCGATGAACGCGCGATGCTGGTCCAGGCGATCGACGGCCTCGGAACCCGAAACCATGAGCAACGTGTCCACCCCTTCGAGCGCGCGCTCTGAGGCCGCTCGGTCGGCATAGGAGCACGCGAGCACGACCGCCTGCTCGATCACGGGTGCCTTTCCGGCGTTGCGGACGAGGAGGCGCTGCGCGACTCCGGCTTCGGCGAGCTGCCGCGCGACGAGGCCGCCAACGCCGCCCGTAGAGCCGGTGACTGCGAGGCTGGGAAGATCGGTCATCGCGCCAGGATGCCTTTTTTCTGGGGCGTCTGCCAACGCCGCGCGCGCTGCCACGCTCAGGCTGAGGCTCGCTCCGCCGCAATGCGCGACCATCCGCCCTATCGTCAATGCTTACAGCTCACGTGCTCAGCGGAGCCGAGCGCTCACCGCGGAAGGCGGTGCGGGCACGGCCGGGCCAAAGGCTGAAGCAGCCGCCGGGCCACGCTGGCAGCGCGCGTCGGCGGCAGTCGTCATGCGTCTCGAGCCGCGCCTCGTCGAGGCCAGCTCATCGGGTTAAGCTCTCGGAGTGGAAGACGACACGGCCGCTCTTCGGGCGCGTCCAAAGAACCGGTCAAGGACGCTTTTTCTCGACCGAGTGCCGTCCCGTGCAGACCAGGTACGATTCTTCCTCGTCGCTATTCCGCTTGTCATCGCGCCTTCGTTCGCGCTGAGTGCCGCGGAGCACAAGCTCCGGCCGTACGAGCAGATCGCCGGGGCGTGGCGATTGCGGTAGCATCGGGTGTGCCCTGCATCGTGCGCTCGATGTTCCTAGCGACCCTTTTGGCAAGCTCGCTTATCGGATGCGGGGGTCGAGCGTCGGATACGTGCGACTCCTGCGACGACGCAATGCCGCGCCCCGGAACACTGCCTGCGAGCCTTGATCTTTCGAGCGCTGACGCTGCCGCGCTGATGAGGGCCAAGGTGCCGCCTTCGGCGAAGCTCATGTATCTAGACAGCGATCCGCAGGGAGGGCCCACGCTCGATGGAACTTCCCGCAGCTGGTTCTCTACCTTCGAGGACGAGGACACTCAACAAGCATGGTTCGGGCGGATCAGCACGCTGAGCGGTGTAGCCACGGTATCGTTGGAGCCGAAAACCTACGTTGATTGCCCAGGCCCCGGCGCGACCGACTTGTCCTCGCGCGAGCTCGTCCCAGAGGCGTTGCGGCGCTTCAGCGCCGCCGCGGGTCTGTCTGTCGAAAATTATGGGCAGTGGAGCTACTCGGAAGCAGCACCCTGTGTGGTTGCAAACGTCGCCAATTCCGTGGGCGCGCTCCTTACCGGTCATTCCGTTTTATCGCACGCGATCGAAGGTGGTGGACCGTCCTTCACGTCTTACTACGATGACCAGGGTCAGTTCTTCGCGCTGTGTAGTCCGTGCAAGTCGGGCGATTGTATGAGCTGTACACCCTAGTTTGGCTGGCGGTGGAACCTGTGGCGGCGAAAAACAGGTCGGATGAGCATGCGCCCTGGCGTAACAGTGGTGGAGCCCGTCGACGCGGGGTAAAGACAACAACGCGACCGCGACTCGGCGGTTCGACGACGCACGGGATAGGCGCATCGCGGTGGAGCCCCATGTGCGGTCGGTCTTCGCTGTAGTAGGCGGCGAGGAGTCGAACCAAACGGAGCAGGTGGCCGGTCAGCAACCAGCACGCCGCCTCGCTCCGCTACATCATGGGCGGCCATCACGTCACCCGGTACGTGTACAACCCCGCGCGCGTGCTGATCTGTACTGAGCCGCAGCTCGCGCTACTTCGCGAGCGCGCTGCCCTGCTTGCGCGGGTCCGAAGCCGCACTCACGCCGTTGTCATCGATGGCGATGACCTGCACGGCGCTCGGGTTGTGGGGCATCACTTTGACGACTTCACCGCGCCAAGTGAGGTCGTCCAAGAGCGGCATGTCTGCGCCTGGTTCGAGCAGCATCGTCGGCCCAGCGGGCAGCACCGCAAAGCGCGGCAGTTGCACGAGCGCATCAGGGGAGAGCCCAAAAACGAGCCGCGCCAGCAGCAACTGAGTAACGTTCGTCGCGATCAGCGGCCCGCCGGAGCCGCCGATCGCGAACACGACTTTGCCGTCTTTGACGACCAGCGTGGGCGTCATGCTCGAGACGGGCCGCGCGCCCGCGCGCGGGCGATTCGGGCTTTCGTGCAGGCCAAACGGGACGACGTCCTTCAGTCGATTGAAATCCGTGAGTTCGTCGTTGGCCACGATGCCGCTCTCGGCGCCGCTGAATTTGGCGCCGAACACCGTGTTCACCGTGGTGGTGATGGACGCCACGTTGCCCTCGGCGTCCACCACGATCAAGTGATGTGTGCCGTGCTCGTCGCTGCCGAAGCGCGGCAGGGCGTGCGTGTGTTCAACCGAGATCATGGCTTTGCGCGCCGCCAACCGCTTGGGATCGAGCAGAGCGGGCACGTCCACTTTCTCGAAATCTGGGTCGCCCAGGAAGCGCAGGCGATCGGCGATGGCGCCACGCATGCTCTCAGCCAACACGTGCTGATAGGCGCCGCTGTTGAGCCGCAGGCGTTCCAACTCCGCCTTCGAAAACGTGCCCAGCGCTTCAGCCAGCATCAACCCGCCCGCGGAGGGCGGAGGCATCGTGTAAATGTCGTAGCCTTCCCAGCTCACGTGCAGCGGCGTGCGGCCGAGCGGGCGATAGCTCTTCAAGTCCGCTTCGGTCAGCGCACCGCCCTTTTCCTTCACGGCCGCGACGAAGTCTTTGCCTAGATCCCCTTCATAGAAGGGGGTTTTCCCCAAGGACGCGATGCGCGTGAGGCTACGGCCAAGCTTCGGGTTTTTGACCTGTTGACCGGCTGCCGCAGCCTGCTTGCCCGGAAAAAACACACCGGCAATGCCCGCGTCCGTGGCGAAGGGTTGGTTCGAGTACGCGCTCTTATAACCCTCAGGGGTGTTAGCCGCCGCGCCGAGCAAGATATGCCCCATATGCGCGCTGACCGGAAAGCCCCTTTCGGCGATGTGCGCCGCCGGCAAC
>JBDTJC010000372.1:0-7982 GCA_039936055.1 Polyangiaceae bacterium
TGAAGAAGGCCGACCCGGGCAGCAGTGACGAGACTGCGCTTCAGGACGAGCTCCACAACAAGCAGGGCGTCCTGCTTCGTAGCCGCATCGACTTCGGCAATATTCCGACCGGCGTCGATCAGTCCCCGCTCAAGGGTGAGTACAGCTATCGAAATTCCGAGAGCATGGCGTCCATTCGCGTGCGCTCCGGGACAGAGCGCCATTTCTTCTTCTTCAGCGACAAGCTGTGGAAGGTCTACGACGAACACAAGCTCGTCAAAGGCGGCACCCTCGGCGAGAATTTCGCGGAGGCCACCAAGGTGTTGGCGAAGAAGTTCGGCGTCGCCGGCAAGCTTGTCCCTGCGAATTACGACAAGGGTCAGCCGTTCGACGAAATGCTGTGGCAGGACAAAGAGAAGACCATCCGCGCCGTCGATCGCGGCAACATTTTGGGCATGATCTACACGGACAAGGTCGTGTTCGACAGTCTCGCGACGTACCGCAAGAACAAGCCCGAAGACCTGCACGAGATGGACAAGGACGTCGCTGCGGCGACGGCCCACCCGCCGGAAGAACCAGGGAAGCACCCGCCTGCCGATACCGGCAAGGCCAAGGGCAAGACCAAGTAGCGCCCTGCGCGGGCGCGTCGTGCGGAGCTTCGGGGTGTCCCTGAAGCCCCGTGCCCGTGCCCGTGCCCGTGCCCGATCTGCCTCTCATCTGCCTCGGTTTTTGTGGGTCGCCTCGCGGCAGCCCACTTGCGCCAGTGCGCAGCGCCGTTGGGCCGCGGTGTCCGTTTCTCGGGCACCGGCACGTTGAGGGGGGAGGCGGCGTTCTGGGACGGGGCCTAATTCGGGCGCTTGCCTCGAACTAGCCGACCCGTTCCGCGCCGGAGGGGATTAGCGGTCCGGAAGTGAGCGTCACGGTGATTCCGGGCGCAATCGCAGAAAGCGGTGGTTCGAACACCCGCCGTCGCGCCAGCGTATTGCCGGGGCAACCCGCGAAGCTCCCGGTAACATGCAGCGAAACCCCCGTTTCCTCTACGGAAACCAAGTAAAGCTCACCGCCGTCGGCGTGCACCAAAGGCGCGAGCACCTCGCGTACGACCCGCACAATCTGCTCTTTGGCTAGGGCCATCCGGACCGACAAGTTACCACGACGCTTGACCAGACCGCGAGGCTTACTCTAGGTTCCCGCCCGCTTCGGGGCGCCGGCATGGCGCCCCGCTCGGCCGTCGAGACCGCTGGCAACCAGGCCAGCGGGTGCTAACGTTCTGTTCCTGAGCGTCCGGGCTTTCACGCAATTAACTGAGGATAGTATGGCTGTTCACATTCGCCTTGCCCGCCATGGCACGAAAAAGGCCCCGTTTTTCCGCATCGTCGTTACTGATCATCGCAACCCGCGTGATGGCAGCCACCTCGAGAACATTGGCACGTTCCATCCCGCAGCCGAGGGCGTGTTGAACCTGGACCGTTCGCGCCTGGAGTACTGGCAGAAGCAGGGCGCCCAGCCCTCGCACACCCTGGCCCAGCTCCTGAAGAGAAATCCGGCCCCGCCCGCTCAGCCCTGAGCCCTTTCTGCCGGTTTGAGGTGCTTTTCCCTCCGCGTTTTTTCCCCACCCTGCACCTTTTCGGAGCCTTTCTAGGTCCGACTGCCACCGGAGTTGCCGAGTCATGGCTCTCAAGGAACTAATTGTTACGATCGCCCAGGCATTGGTCGATGACCCCGACAGCGTCGAGGTGACTGAAATCGAGGGCGATCACAACTCGCTCATCGAGCTGAAGGTCGCCAAGAACGACATCGGCAAGGTCATTGGCAAAGACGGCCGCACCGCTCAGTCGATGCGCACGATCCTGACTGCAGCGTCGACCAAAATCGGTCGGCGCGCGCATTTGGACATCGTCGACTGAGTGTTCGCCCTGCGGCACTGAACAACGGACGCGTCCTATCTCGATGTTGAACTCGGGTCAAAACGAGCCCGAAACGCTCGAAGTCGGACGCGTCAGCAAAGCGCACGGCATCCTCGGTGAGCTGCGCGTCGTGCCGCATTGGGAAGGCAGTGACGCGCTGCTGAACACCGAGCAGATCTGGCTGACGTTGAACGGTCGAGCCGTGGCGCATCACATCGAGCGCGCGCGCGCGGTGCCTCGCGCCTACTTGGTGAAGTTGCGAGGCGTGGATGATCGCAACGCGGCTGAAGCGCTACACGGCGCAGCGCTGAGTGTGCTGCGCGACGCGCTGCCGCCGCTCGAGCCCGGCGAGTATTATCTGGCCGATCTCGTGGGCGCCAAGCTGATGGGCCCGGACGGGGAAGTGGGGGAAGTCACGGGCGTCGTGTCGCATCCCACGGTGGATGTCATCGTTGTGCGCCTGCCTGACGGTAAGACAGTGGAGCAAGCGCTGTCACCCCCTTGGCTTTCGCACGTGGACGTGGCGGCCCGGCGGGTCGTGCTGCACTCTCTCGACGGGCTGATGTAGCCGACCATGCAAGTCGGGATTGTGACGCTCTTCCCGGAGCTATTCGGTTCGTTTTTCGAGTTGAGCTTCGTGGGGCGCGCGGTGACGTCGGGCGCGCTCCGCGTGCACTTGGAAGCGATGCGCCAGCACGGTCTCGGTAAGCACCTGAGCGTGGATGACACTCCGTACGGTGGTGGGTCCGGCATGCTCATGCGCCCGGACACGACGGTCGCCGCAATCGAAGCGGCGGAGGCGGCGTTGGCGTCCAGCGCGCGCCCACGCCGCGTGTTGCTCACGCCTCAGGGCGCGCCTTTCACTCAAGCCAAAGCGCGTGAACTCGCCGCTCACGAGAGCGTGATCTTGATTTGTGGCCGCTACGAAGGCTTCGACGAGCGCGTGCGTCTGTTCGTGGATGAAGAGCTCTCACTGGGTGACTTCGTGCTCACCGGTGGAGAGGTCGCGGCGATGTGCGTGGTCGAAGCGTGCATCCGTTTGCTCCCGGGTGTCTTGGGCAACGCGGATTCGACCAGCGAAGAGTCGTTCAGTGCCGAATGCGGCGGGCTGCTCGAATATCCGCAATACACTCGGCCCGTGTCATTCCGTGACCATGAAGTGCCGGAGGTCTTGCGCAGCGGTGATCACGAGAAGGTGCGAGCTTGGCGCGCGGCCGCGTCCGCGGAACGAACGCGCGCGCGACGCCCGGACCTACTGAGCTCGCGGAAGAAGCCGGAGGGGGACGCGTGAGGCGCGTTGCTGCTGCTTTGGTGCACTTCCCCGTCCACGACCGCCAGCGCGCGGTCGTCACGAGCGCAATCACCAACTTGGATTTGCATGACATCGCGCGCAGCTCGCTCACCTACGGGCTCACTGACCTGTTCATCGTGCATCCGGTTGCGGCGCAGCGCTTGCTGGCCGAACGCGTGCGTGAGCATTGGATCAGCGGCTCCGGGGCGCGCCGCATTCCGGACCGCACCCCCGCGATCAGCATTCTGCGTATCGTGACCACGCTGGAGGACGCGCGGAGCGCGCTCGGGCCGGATGCGGAACTCTGGGTGACCAGCGCCAAGGGCTCCGGTGAACTGTTGGATTTTCCGGACGCCCGTGCGCGCCTGGCTTCGGACGGCCCGCCCGTGCTGCTCGTGTTCGGCACGGGTTGGGGGCTGGGGGATGCAATCACCGACCGCGCGAGCGCTCGTTTGTCGTCCATCAAAGGCAACGACGTGGGCGGCTACAACCACCTGAGCGTGCGGGCCGCCGCGGCGATCATTTTCGATCGCTTGTTGTCGACCCAGCGCTGAGCGGTTTCCCGGCGATCACGCGGCCGAGCTCGGCCGTGCGCACGCCTTGAGCGCTCCACTCGAACAATGGCGGCAGCACCTCGAGGCCACCTGGCTTCGCGCGTCGGAGTTCGACTAAGGCCACGCGCGCGGCGCTGTTCGTGTCTGCGTGCACGAGCTGCAAGCGCTTAGGCACCAGGTGCAAGCGTTCGGCGGCTTGCAAGAAACGGCTCACCTCGCGTGCCGGATACACGAACGCCACGCGCGCACGCGGGCCACGAATAGCGGCCGCGGCGGCAGTGAGGAACGGCTCCAGATCGCCAAAGCGCGCGCCGGATTTGGCTGGCTCGCGACTCGGCCGGGTGTGCGCCGGATCGAAGAACGGTGGGTTCGATACGACCAGGTCCGCGCTTTGCCGCAACTCTCCGGGTAGGCCGTGTGTCAGATCCAGACACCACAGCTGGGCGCTCATCCCTGCGGCGTCGGCATTCTCGCCAGCGAGCGCCAGCAGCGACGGCTCGCGCTCGACCAGCGCAAAGCGCGCTGCTGCGCCGAGGTGCTGCAGCCCGAGCGCGACCGAGCCCACTCCGGCTCCGAGATCGATCGCGAATTTTGCGCGTCGGCCTTGCGCGGCAAAGGCGGCCAGCAGGAGCGCGTCCACATTCACGCGATAACCTCGGGCCGGCTGACGCAGGCTCACTGCGCCGTCGTAGAGGGTGTCCGCCGTGGTGGCCTTGGGCGCTACCGCCATGCTGTGACTGTCCTGCCTTCCTGGCTCATTCTCAAGCCCTGCGCATCTACGCCCGGTCTGTAGGGGCGGAAAAAGTCGCCCAGGGGTTGCCGCACGGCTGCCGGCATGACACGGGAAGGTGCTAATTGCCTCGCGCCCTCCGCCCAGACAGCGCATTCCTGAGGCGCCTCGCCTACGCTGGTGCGCGCTTTGGCCCGCGTTTTGTGATCGAGCACAGCCCCAAACTCTTCGGCGCCGCATTTGCCTTGGCCCTGCCGGAAACGCGCGCGCGCGTGCGCGAAAACCTACGGCGCATCAAAGGGCGGCGCGGTTTTTTCAGTGAGCAGCGCGACGTGGTGCTCACGTTCATGAGCTACGCCGCGTGTCTGGCCGAGTCCCTAGGCATCGAACGCCTCGACGCCCAGCATACTGAGCTGTTCGTCAACGGTGAAGGGCACCTGCGCGACGCCATGGCTGTGGGGCGGGGCGTGATCCTCGTTACCGGTCACATTGGGCCGTGGGACTGTGCTGCGCACTTGCTGGCCAAGGACTTCAGTGCGGACGTGCTGGTCGTGATGCTGGCGGAGCCGGATGAGCGCGCGCGCCAGGTTCACGATGCGGTCCGCCAACGGAGCGGAGTGCGGGTCGTTCACGTCGGCGAACACCCCCTAGATGCACTGCCTTTGCTGCGACACGTCCAAAGCGGGGGAGTGGTCGCCATTCAACTCGATCGCGCGGCGCCCGGTGGCCGGAGCCTGGACGTCGAGCTGTTCGGTGATAAAGAGAGCCTGCCCGAAGGCCCATTTCGGCTGGCAGCGCTGTCCGGCGCGCCGATAGTGCCTATTTTCGCGCACCGTGCCGGCTATTTCCGGTACGAGTTCTCGGTCGCCGAGCCCATCTGGGTCAGGCGCAAGTCGAGCCCGACGGAGCTTCAGGCCGCGGCCGCTAGGGCCGCCGAATCCATGCAGTCTTTCATTTCACGCTACCCGACCGAGTGGTTTCATTTCGCCAACTAGTAACGTTTTCAGTGCGAGCGTTCGTATAGCCCGGATCCCCATGCAGTTATTCGTCGGAAAAAATAGCCTCGAAGGCGACATCGCCCGTTACGCCTCGCGCTTCAACCTGCTGGAGCTGCGCGCTGATGCCACGAATCTGCCGCGCGGTGCGCGTTTGGCTGATTGGAAGAAGCGCGTGCCGGCGAACTTCGCGTTCAGCATCGTGCTGCCTCGCGCGCTGGGGCTGCTCGAGTCCAGCACCATCGAGCTCGGCCGCACGCTGGAGTTGGCGGATGCTCTTTCTGCACAGTGGTTGCTGTTGCAAACTCCGTCTGCCGTTGGCCCGAGCGCGCGCATGCGCGAACGCCTGAGCAAGCTCTTCGAGGCCTTGAAGCACGACACTCGGCGCATCGCCTGGGAATCGCGCGGCGTCTGGGAAGACGACCAAATCGAGAAATTCGCCGCCGAGCACGACGTTCACGTCGTGCGCGACGTGTCGATGGCCGCGCCGCCGGAGGGCGAGTGCGTGTACACGCGGCTCTTGGCGCTGGGTGAGGGCGTGCAAATTCGCGCCAACGTGGCGGAGCACGTGGCTGAGCTACTTTCGGATCGTGAAGAAGCGTTCGTGGTGATCGAAGGCCACGGTGCCGAGCATGCGGCCAAGCTCCTGCGTCAGGAGCTCATGCCGTGAGGCCGCGCGCACTCGCCCTCTCCAACGATCCACTTGCCGAAGAGGCAGCGGTGGCTCAGCTTGGTCAGGGCGGCTCGGCCGTAGGCGCAGTGTTGGCAGGTTTTTTTGCGGCGGCGGGTGGTTACAGTGGCGTGCTGCTCTCCCCGCTCACGTTGCTCGTCGCAGGCATCGGCACAGGCGGGCGCGCGTTCGACGGGCGTCTGCGCCAGCCAGGGCTAGGCACCAAACGACCGCGCGGCTTCTTGCCCGATGAAGCGGTGCCCCAGGCGGCTCGTGTTGCCGTGCCGGCGGCCGTGGCAGCGGCCGCGGTGGCCAACGCGTATGACGGCGCGAAGTCGCTCGGCTCCCTCGTAAAACACGGCATCCTACGCGCGGAACGCGCCGGTGCTGACGGTCGCGCAGAGGTGCTCGGGCGCGTGCGCTCGGTCGGTCAGACCGCGCTCGGCGAGCAGAGCTTCATGCGTCCGTTCTTGCGCCTCGCCGGTCCGAGCGAAGGCGGTCTGGTAACCCCCGCAGACTTCACCAGCATCACGGATATCGATCACGCAGCGAGCACGCGCCGAGTCGCGGACACGGGCTACCTGGAGCCGCCGTGGTCCGAAGCCTGGGGCCAAGAGCCGCTGCCGCCCGAGCTCGGCATCGGCGCAGTGGTGTGCGCGGTTGACGTACGCGGCGTCTTCGCCGCAGCCGCCTATTTCCGCCCCTCTGACGGCCTGGAACTCGACGACCTCGCGCTACTCGCGCCCTACGTCGCCATCCCGACGCAACGCGGTGTCCCGCGGCAACAACCGGGCAGTGCATTGCCGGCACCCGCGCCGATCGCCGTCCGCTGCAATGCCGAAGGCGTACCGGTGGAAGTCTGCTGTGAACCCGGTTCCGGCTTCCTCAACTTCGGCAGCCCCGCACGCCTCTCAATCAGCCGCGATCCAGTCAGCCGCGACGTCACCAGCTACCGCCGCTAACCGCGCTCCCTCTCGATACACGCGAAGCGCCGCACGCCCCCCAGTGCGCGCGCCTCGCCGCACGCCCCGCGCCGCACGCCCCCGGTGCGCGCGGAGCGCCGCACGCCTCGCGCCCAAGCGCGCGCCCAGCATCTCAGTCGCCCGCCCCCGGTGCGCGCGCCTCGCCGCACGCCTCGCGCCCAAGCGCGCGCCCAGCATCTCAGTCGCATGCCCCCGGTGCGCGCGCCTCGCCGCACGCCTCGCGCCCAAGCGCGCGCCCAGCATCTCAGTCGCCCGCCTCCCGGTGAGCGCGGAGCGCCGCACGCCTCGCGCCTAAGCGCGCGCCGAGCATCTCAGTCGCCCGCCTCCCGGTGCGCGCGGAGCGCCGCACGCCTCGCGCCTAAGCGCGCGCCCAGCAGCCTCAGCCGCCTGCCCGGAACCAAGACGAGCGAAAAGTCTTGGAAGACCAGATCACGATCTGCCACTGAGAGGCGAAGCCAACGAAAGCTGACCGAACAGGCGCCTGCGATCTCTCAGCGCAGCACGAGCGGCCAAGCAGATCAAAGATCCACTCGGCCAAACAAAACCTCTCAGCGCAGCACGAGCGGCCAAGCAGATCAAAGATCCACTCGGCCAAAAAACCTCTCAACGCAGCGCGAGTAGCCCCACGCTCACCACCAAAAACTCACGCAACCTTCGCGTTGTGCTTCTTGGCGAACTCGAGCAGACCAATTTTGTCCACGGTGCGGAGATCGCCGGTCGTCAGCTTGAGCGTGACGTGGCGACCCAGCTCCGGAACCCAGAGGCGACGGCGTTGCACGTTCACGTGCTGCCAGCGCTTGGTTTTGATGTTGGAGTGCGAAACGTTGTGAGCGGCAAGCTTGCGTTTGCCGGTGATTTCACTGCGGGCCATTG
>JBDTJC010000373.1:0-21090 GCA_039936055.1 Polyangiaceae bacterium
GCGTGGAAAGCCATCAACACACTGAAGAGTATTGAGAAGGGAATAGGGGAATGCAGCTCCTGCTTCTTGCAGCCGAAGGTTCCAGCGGGTCCAGCCAATTAGCTGAAGCGTTCAAACAGAATCCGACCTTCATGGTTCTGAATTTGTTCGCCTCAGCCATCGTGCTGACGATTGTGGTCGAGCGCCTCGCGTTCCAGCTCACCAAGTACCGTGTCAACTCGAAAGAATTCTTCGCCCAGGTTAAAAAGCTGGTGGCGGCGGGTAACATCGACCGCGCGATCAAGCTTTGCGAGGCGAGCGATTACCCCATCTTGCAGCTCGTCAAAGCTGGCTTGACGCACGCCAACAAAGGCGGTGACGAGATTGACGCTGCACTCAGCGAAAAGCTCTCCGAGCTGAAGCCGCAAGCCGAGAAGCGCATCGGCGCTCTCTGGTCGATGGCCAATATCTCCACCCTGATCGGGCTGCTCGGCACCGTCAGCGGTCTGATCTTGACCTTCGGTTCTATCGCCGCTCCCGGCCTGAGCCAATCGGACAAGCAGCGCATGCTGTCGAACGGTATCGCCGAAGCGATGTACAACACGGCTCTCGGTTTGGGCATCGCCGTGTTCTGCATGATCACACACATCATTCTGCACACACGAGCGAAGGCGATTCAGCACGACCTCGAGTCCACGGTGGAGCGCACGTTCAACATGCTCACCATCGCGCAGCGCCCTGGTCAGTACTGACGAGCTCCGCGCCTCATGTCAGAGTTAACGACGGCGCAGCGCAGTAAGATCCGCCGGCTGAGTCAGCCGAAGGAGCTGGCTCCCGACGAGGAGGGTGGCGAGCTCAACATCGTCCCGTTCCTCGACATCATCATGAACATCCTGATCTTCGTCCTCGCGACGGTGGCAGTGACGTTCACGGCGACGATCGACACCACGCCGCCCGCGAGCAAGAGCTCAGGGGTCCGCGCAGAGGTGCCGTCGGAGGCATTGAACCTGACGGTGCTGATCGTCAACGACGGGTTCGGTCTGAAGGCAGCGGGCGGCAACATCGCGCCCGGCTGCCAAAACCCGGGCCCAGGCATCGCCATCCCAATGAAGAACGGCAAATACGATCTGGATGCGCTCACGGCTTGTGCGGCACATCTGAAGAGCTTGTCGCCTGAGTTTGCGGAAGAGAATCAGGTCTACATCTCGGGCAACCCCGGGACGGATTACCAAACGATCATCGACGTGATCGACGCGCTTCGGCAGACGCCGCAGGGGGACGTCCTGTTCGACAACGTGAACTTCAAGGTGCCCAAATGACTCAGGCTGGACCGCCCGGAGGAGGCGCTGTGCCCGCCCCTCAACCTCGTCCGAAGGGCGCGTCGATTGTCACCTACAAAGCCGCGCTGCGGCGAGCGATTCGTCGCAACGCGAACGAGCCCGAGATCAATTTCCTGAACATCACCGCGATGCTCGACATCATGACGATCATTCTCGTCTTCTTGTTGAAGACGTTGGGTGAGTCGAGCGCCGCCGTTCCACAGAGCGACGATCTCAAGCTGCCGATCTCGATCGTGAAGACGCCGCCCGGTCAGGAAGGCGTCTTGGTCACCATCTCGAAGAGCCAGATCATCGTTGGCGATTCGAAGGTCCTCACCTTGCCCGGTCGTGAATCGACCGCGCAAACCGGCGTCGGCGCGCGCTACAAGCGCGGCGGCCCGAACGACATGTACATCGTGCCACTCGGTAGCGCGCTCCAATCCGCGCGCCGCACGGACAAAGCCATCCGCGCCGCCAAAGGGCTGGACCCGGCGTCGTCCGAAGCCATCATCATTGCAGACCAAACGACCCCTTACCGTTTGATCATCGAGGTGCTGTTCACGCTCGGGCAGAGCGAATTCGGCAAGTATCACTTGATGGTGATGCAGGGTAAGAAGAAGTAAGCCCGTGAGCAGGGTCGCCCAGACCCTGCTCTCTTCCCCTGCCGGCTCAGCTGCACGCGGGCCGCCTCTTTTCTCCCCCTTCAGGGAAAGCCAGCGAACGGCCTGGCAAGTTCGGGTTTAGGCGAGGCTTTCGGGAGAACCGGAGCGGAGCGTACTCCTGCACTCCTGTACGTGAGCACCGGAGCGCACCGAAAACGAAGCCCAAACCCGCATCGCCAGGCTCCTCCGCGGGTCGAAATACCCCCCTCTCCCTCCCCCAATCCCCCCTCCGGCCCCAAATCCCGGACTTGCGCCGGGCCGGATGTGCGTGCTACGAACTCTTGTCTCTGGCGCACGGGTGCTGCCAAGAGTTCCTCAGCGGGCCCGGGGGCGTTTCCCTGACAAGCCTGGATGAGTGACTCGGACCCTGTATGGGTCCAATCAGCGGCCGTTTCTGCGTTCCCCGCATTGAAGCGCGTGTTCCCCCATGCACGCCGGAGCGAAGGGCGCCCGTGCGCGCCACGGAAACCGATCGTGACAGAATTCGGGCTGATCGTCGGAATCGACGTTGTAGGGCTGCTGCTAGCGCTGCTGATGTGGCGCGGCGTATCCGTGCGCGACGCCGGCCCGGCGAGCATTCGGCGCCTCGGCAGCGCTCTGGAGCGCGCCGCACGCGCCTTCTTGTGGCAGGAGTTCCGACTCATCGGCATCTCGACGCTAGTGCTGGTGGTGCTCGCCGTGGCATCGAGCACCTTCCTCGGTGGGGATTCCGCGTCGGTCACCCGGCTCGAAACGGCATTTTGGACCGCCGCGGGTTTGTGCCTGGGTGCATTCGGCGCGACGGTTTGTGGCTACGGGAGCACCTTACTCGCAGTGCGGGGCAGCGCGCGCGCAGCGGCCGCCGCGAGCGGCAGTGTGGACGCTGCGCTTAGCGTGGGGATGCGCGCCGCGGGCTCTGCCGGGCTCCTGAGCGAGACCTTGAGCGGGCTTTGCGTCGTGTCCCTGTTCGGCCTGCTGTACGCAATCAAGGGCGGGTTTGCGCTACCCAGCGAGCAATCCTTGCCGCTCGCCGGGCGCGTCGTTGCGCTGCTGCCCAGCTTTGCGCTGGGCGCCGCGGTCAGCGCGCTGGTGCTGCAGCGCGGTGGCGGCATTTTTCACGCGGTAAGCGGCGTGGGTTCGGATCAAGCCGGTGAGCGTGACGCGGGCCTCGAGCACGACGACGCACGCAACCCCGCCGTAGTCGCCGAACTCGTCGGCGATCACGTCGGCGCTTCGGCAACGCGCAACTTGGACGGCTTCGCGTCGGCGAGCGTCGCAAACGTCGCTGCGTTAATCATTGGAGCCGCGTTAGCGAGCGCGACACCCGCCGGCGGTCCCCTCACCTTGTTCGCGCTTCCATTGGTCGTGCGAGCCTTCGGAGTCGTCGCGTCTGCGTTCGGCTTGTTCTTGGTGCGAACGGACGAAGTCGGGCTCCTGTCGTCCGCCCTGCTGCGCGGTTACCTGTCCACCGCGACCATCGCGCTCGCGGGCATCGCGGGCACGAGCTACTGGCTGCTCGGCGAGCACTTTTTGCCGGTGTGCGCGGCGGGCGCGCTCGGCTTGGTTTCGACCTTGCTCGCGGCGCACGCACTGGTACTCCGACTCGGTCGGCGCAGCCCAGCGATTCGCGAAACAAGCGAAGGCGTGCGCATGGGCGGTGGCGCGATGATCGCCGTGAGCCTGGGCGCTGGGTTCGAAACCGCGCTGCTCCCGATTGCTCTACTAGGCGGGGCGGCGGCGCTGACCGTCACCATCGGCGCGCACAGCGGCATGGCTTCCGGCGTCGACGTGTGCGTGTTGGTATTCACGTTCGCGGCGTTGTCTGTTGCGCCCTTCGTGCTGGCCATCGCCACGCTCGGCTCGATCGCCGATGGCGCGCGCGGCGTAGCGAACATGAGCAACGCAGACAGCGAGCTCAAGCGCCGCTCCTCGCGGCTCGACGACGCAGGCTTTCTTGGTTCCGCCGCGGCGCGCCAATACGCGCTGTTCTCCGGCGCACTGTCGACGTTACTCGTGGCTTGGGCGATCGCCAGCCAGGGACACCGCAGCGCCGCCGCAGGCCTGGCATCAGCCTCGACGCTCGCGTGGTGCGGGGCGGTCGGCGGGGCGGTCATGCTCAGCTACGCCGGCTCGGTGGCGCGGGCCGCGGCGCGCGGCGCCCGTGAAGTCGCGGCCGAAGTCGAACGGCAACTGCGCGGCTTTCCACGGGAGCACGGCGCGGCTCAGGTGCCGACGGATTACACCCCCAGCTACAAGCGCTGCGTCGAGCTCACAGGTACCGTTTCGCTGCGGCGCGCGCTCCTGCCGATCGGCGCAGGACTCGCAGCCCCTGTGCTGCTGGGTGCCACGCTCCGCATCCTGTATCGCGGTTTCGCGCCCGAACTCGTGCCCGAGGGGCTGACTTGGTTCGTCGTCGTCGCTTCGCTCACCGGTCTCGCCAGTGCGCTGACCGTCGAAGGAACGCGCGCAGTCTTGGGCAGCGTGCGGCGCGCCAATCGCGGGCGCGAGAACGGCAGCGCCAGCGCGACGTCCATCACCGCCGACGCTTGGTCGGACATTTTCGGCAATGCGGCGGCACCCGCCCTGCAACTGCTCGTCAAGGCGACCGCTGCAGCGGCGCTGATCGTTACCCCTTTTCTGATTTGAATTTCAGGCGTGCCACGAGGGCAGTCGCCTCACCCCACACCGTAATGAACGAAATGCTGCTACCTACCGATTCGAAACGAGGCATCCGTGTCGTCGCTGTCTGATGCCCTGTCGACCCTGTCCGATCGCGGTCTGCGACGCCTCCTCGGCGCGCGCACCTTCCTCCGCGGCCTAGACTACGAGAAGCGCAAAGTCGTCGAAGAGGTCAGCGTCAACGAGTCGAGCGCACAAGGCCGCGTCAAAGGATCCGACCCGGACCCCTATGAAGTGGCGATCCGACTAGGAGGTGAAGGCATCACCTCCAGCTGCACCTGCCCGGCATTCCAGAAGACCAATCAGCACTGCAAGCACGTGGCAGCGCTGCTGATCACCGTGCGCAACAAAGCCCGTTCACAGCTGCCGCGTCGCGAGGCCCCCGCGCAACCCCAGCAACACACGCCGGCCCCGCAGCAACAGAACAATAACAACGCCAACGGCGCCAACGGCGCCAACGGCGCCAACGGCAACGACCCGAAGGGCGGTCGCCGCCGTGACCGCCGCCGACGCCAGCAACAGGCGCCACAGCCGCCGACGCCGGTCAGTCACTACACGCCGCACGCCGCGCCAATGCCCGCGGACATGAGCGCACGCCCCACGGGCATTGGCGCCTGGCTCGCCCCGGACGGCACGCAGCGCAGTCTGAATCTGGAATTCCGGGTGCACGTGCGGCAGGGCGGGCTCACCGTCACCGTGCTGGACATCGACAACCGAACACCCCTGCTCCCCAGCGTGGCGCTCAATTGGCAGGGCGTATCTCCGACTCGCGACCGCAACGCGCTGCGCGTGCTGGCCCGTTTCGAGAGCGGCAATCCGCGCCATCCCGCAGTCGACATTCGCGGAGAAGATGCGTCCGAGCTCCTGCCGCTGCTGCGTGATCGCCGCGTGCTGCTCGAGCCCGCGCTGATGCAGTTGCGCTTCGCCGAAGAAGCGCTGCGCCCGCGCTTCGACTTGGAGATGATCGGCGCGGACACGATTGTGTCCAAGGTCACGTTCGAACGCCAAAACGACGGCCGCCGCTTTCAGCTGACGACGGGCGGCTGGTTCGAAGGCGCGCCCGGCTATCACATCGATACCAACGAGGGCATCGCGCGGCCGCTCGACCACCGCGTTTCCCCCGCTGCTCTCCGCCGCTTGTTGCGCAGCCCGACGATCGCCGAGCCCGCCTCGGAGTTGATCGGCATGATCACCTACGGCTTGCCCAAGGTCGCCCTCGAGATCGGCGCGGAACTCCCGGAACTCTCGCAGGTCGCCGACGTCATCGATTTGGAGCCCACATTTCGGATGCGTGCGACGGGCTCGCTCACCGAGGCAGAGGTCTCACTGCGCGCGGCGTATGCGGATCTCGAGGTCGAGGTGCGCGCCGACGGCATTTCCCCGCCGGTCATGATTTTGCCCCCAGAAGAAGGACAAAAACGCGCCAAGTGCATTCGCTGCGACATCGCAGCCCAGCAACGCGCTGTGCAGCTCCTGTTGGATCTGGGTCTGGAAGCCGACGAAAGCGGGGAGCGCTTCATCGCGCGCGCGGACAAAGCCATCCATTTCTGGTCGGAGGGCGTGGGCGCGCTGCCAGAAGACTGGGATCTGTACGTCCCGGAAGATTTGGTCGACACACACGTACGCAGCAAGCCCATCTTGATGCACGCGCGCGTGTCCAGCGGCGTGGACTGGCTAAACGTCAAGATCGACTACTCGAGCGAAGGCATCGGCGTCGAGCGCTCGGAGCTTGAGCGCTGTCTGCGCGAAGGCCGTAAATTCGTGCGCTTGTCCGACAACTCCTTCGCGCCATTCGACGGCGACAAGGTGCAAGCGATGATCGACCGCGAGATCGAGCTGCTCACTTCCGCCGGAAAGACCGGCAAAATCCCGCTCTCGCAGGCGGGCCGCGTACAAGAGCTGCTCAATCAGGCGACCAGTGCGACCGTCGCAGCGGCTTCCAAGGCCTTGTTCCAGAAGCTCGCCTCGATTGACGAGATCAAGGCCGTGAAGAAGCCCAAGGGTCTGAAAGCCACGCTGCGTCCGTATCAGGAGCAGGGTCTGTCTTGGTTGCAGTTCGTGCACGAACTGGGTTCGGGCGGCGTGCTGGCCGACGACATGGGTCTCGGCAAAACGGTGCAAACCATCGCGCTCCTCTTGCACCTGAAGGCGGAAAAAAAGACCAAAGCGTTAAAGGCGCTGATCGTCGCACCGACCAGCGTGGTCACCAACTGGGTCCGCGAAATCGAACGCTTCGGCCCCACGCTGACCACGGCGCTATGGCACGGCGCCGGTCGCCGCGAGCAAATCGCGGACTTGGAAAGCGCCAACGTGATCATCACGAGCTACGCGCTCTTGCGCCGCGACATCGATCTGTTGAAGAAGCTGCCGCTCGACTACGCCATCTTGGATGAAGCGCAAAACATCAAGAATCCACTCAGCGCCACCGCTGCCGCCGCCAAGGAACTGGACGCTGAACGACGCCTCGCCCTCACCGGCACGCCGATCGAAAATCGCCTGAGCGAAATTTGGTCGATCTTCGAGTTCGTCAGCCCGGGCTTGCTTGGCCCGCTGCAGAAGTTCGAAGAGAAGTTCGCGCGCCCCATCGATCAGGGCGACTCGAAACAGGCTGCACGACTGCGCGCGGTGATTCACCCCTTCATCTTGCGCCGCACCAAGAACGAGGTAGCGAAAGACCTGCCGCCCAAGATCGAGGTCGACAAGATCGTCGACATGGCGGCCGATCAGAAGGCCATCTACCTGCAGGTACTGCGCGAAGTCCGCGCGCAAGTCATGGGCGAGGTCGAGCGCGTGGGCGTGGCCAAGAGCCAACTGCACATCCTCGCGGGTCTCACCAAGCTGCGTCAGGCCGCGTGCGATCCACGACTCCTCGGCCTACCGCGCGAATTCAGCCACGACGACAGCGGCAAGCTGGCGGCCCTTCGTGAGTTGATCGAAGAAGCCGAGTCGGGCGGACACAAGGTTCTCGTGTTCAGCCAGTTCGTGTCGATGCTCAAACTCGTGCGCGAGGCATTGGACGAAGACAAGATTCGCTACGAGTACCTGGACGGCAGCACGATGGACCGACCGGAACGCATCGACCGCTTCCAGAACGACCCGACCATCCCGGTGTTCCTGATCAGCCTCAAGGCGGGCGGCTCCGGCCTCAACCTCACGGCGGCAGACACCGTGATCCACTTCGACCCGTGGTGGAACCCCGCGGTCGAAGACCAAGCCTCCGACCGCGCCCACCGCATCGGCCAAAAGAAAGTAGTCACCGTGTATCGCTTGGTCGCGGCCGGTACGATCGAGGAGAAGATCCTTCAGCTAAAGCAAAAGAAGAAGGAATTGGTCGCCTCAGTACTGAGCGAAGACGCGGGCGGCGCGAAGACGCTCACGCGGGATGATTTGGACGACCTATTCAAGATGGAGTGAGCTGCCTGCCCGAGGGCAGTTCTGGTTGGATTCGCGCGTGGTGGTGCTTGGCGGCCTCGGGGCAAGCCGCTTGCGCTGAGCGAATGCATGGTCGCGACGACGGTGTCAGCGGCGCATGGACACGTTCATCAATAAGCCGAGCCCCATCAGCATCGTCAACACGCTAGAACCACCATACGAAAACAGCGGCAACGTAATGCCGACCACCGGCAGCACTCCCATTGCCATCCCGATATTGAATACTGCGTGCCAGAACAGCATGGCGCCGACGCCGACCGCGAGCGCAGCGCCGAAGCGATCCTTGGCTTGCGAGGCGATGTGGATGGCCCACACGCACACGAAGGCGTACAGACCGATCAGGACGACGGTGCCGATGAAGCCCCAGTCTTCGGAAAAAACTGCGAACGGGAAATCAGAGTACTGCTCGGGCAGGAACCCGAATTGGTTCTGGGTACCCTGCATGAAGCCCTCGCCCGTAAGCTGCCCATTGCCGATGGCTGTCTGGGACTGAAGGGCGTGCCAACCGGTGCCCGTTTTGTCCGCCTCGGGGTTCAAGAAGCTCGTAATGCGATGCTTCTGGTAGTCCTTCATCACGTACATCCAAGCCAAGGGCAGCGAAACTGCCCCTGTCCCGGCCAGGGCAAGCACGCTGAAGGTGCGCACCCGCATCATCGCGACCATGGTCCCTGCCGTCAGCAGGTAGATCAATGAAGTGCCGAGGTCTGGCTGGATCAGCACCAAAACCACGGGTACGCCGATCAATGCCGCAAATGGCGCCAAATCCACCAGCGACCTGGGCTCGGTGCGAGAATCATTGTGCACGAGCTTTGCCACCATCAAGATCAGGAAGATCTTCATGAACTCGCTGGGCTGGAACGCGAAGGCGCCGAGCTGGATCCAACGCGAGGAGCCGCGAATGTCGCGGCCGAGAATGAACACGAGCCCGAGTGAGACGAGGCCGCCCGCGTAAAGCACTGGAGCCAAGCGCTCGTAGTGCCGATAGTCGATAGCGGCGACGAGGATGGCGATCAGCGCGCCGACGACGATCCAGTAGATCTGGGTCACGTAGATGTCGGCTAGGCGCGCTCGGCTCTCGTCGTCGATGTAGACGCTGGTCGCGCTGTATAGGTTGACCAAGCCGAGCGTGAGGATGGCGACAACACCGAGCAGGAGCGGCATGTCGACCATCGGGCCGCGACGGAAGGAGACGCTGGCCATCTAGAGACTCCCCCGCTTACCTGGAGGATGAGCTGGCGCCTGCGCGGAAGTGCGCTTTTCCTTCAGCTTTTCCCAGTCACGCACGACGCGCATTGCGACCGGCGCGGCGTTCTTACCGCCGCCTCCACCGTGCTCGATGATCACCACAATGGCGATCTCAGGCGACGTCGAGGGAGCGTAACCAGCGAACCAAGCGTGATCCCGGTTGAAATACCAAACCTTGTCCGGGTCAACCCCGCGCGGCGTGACGTGGCTGACCTGCGCGGTACCGGTCTTGCCAGCCATGTCCACACCGGGGATGCGCTCTTTGTACGCAGTGCCTTTGCGTTCGGAGACGACGCCGGTGAGCGCGCTCTTGACCATCGCCAGGTGATCCTGGTCCAGCTCGACCATGCGCCGGACACGCGGGGGGAAATCCTGCACGACCGTGCCGTCACTGGTTTCGATGCTGCGCACGACTTGCGGCTGGTACAACGTGCCGCCGTTGGCTAGCGCCGCGTACGAAAGCGCCAGCTGGAGCACGCTGACCGTGGTCGCACCCTGGCCGAT
The DNA here is from genome assembly GCA_039936055.1 of Polyangiaceae bacterium. Classification (GTDB taxonomy): domain Bacteria; phylum Myxococcota_A; class Polyangia; order Polyangiales; family Polyangiaceae; genus PMG-095. The sequence continues at coordinate 9,800 of JBDTJC010000373.1, forward strand.
CGCGGACAAGAGCGTGAAGCCGCCGCGGAACGCCTCCTTGTAGCGCCGGGTGTACCAACTGCGCGTCGGCATGCGGCCGCGCGCTTCCGGGTTCACGCCGATACCGGTCTTCACACCGAAGCCGAAATCAAGGCCTATCGCAGCGAGGCGATCGATGCTGAGTCGCGACCCGAGCTCGTAGAAGTACGTGTTGCACGACTCCACGATAGCCGCGTGCAGGTTCACTTTGCCGTGCACGCCCGTGCAGCGGAAGAAGCGTTTTCCGTACTCGAACCCGCCGTGACAATCGACCTCGCGATCCGGATCGGTGACGCGATCGGCGAGCGCGGCCAACGCGGTGAACGGCTTGTACGTTGAGCCCGGCGGGTACGCGGCCGAGATAGTCTTGTCCATCGTGGGCTTCAACGGGTCCGTATTTAGCCGCCGAAATGCGTCTCGCACCGCCTTCACGCCATTGCCACCCGAGACCACATTCGGGTCGAAGCTGGGTTTGGACAGGGCGGCGAGCAAGCGCCCGGTGCGAACGTCAACGACGACTACAGCGCCGGCGAGCTGACCACGCATGCCCTTTTCGATCGACGCGACGAGGTCGATGTCCATGGTCAGCGAGATATCGCGGCCCGGGATGGGCTCGAGACGGCGCGGCTCTTCCAGGTACTTGGCGTCGATTTCCGCTGTACTTTCGCGTCGCGCGATACCGCGCACCATCTTCCGCCAACCGCGCTGACCGCGCAGGTAGCTTTCCCAGCGTCGCTCGATGCCAATCGCCCCGATGTGGTCGCCAGCGCGATAGCCGCGCTCGTCCAAGCGTTCGAGCGCCTCGGCGTCCACCTCTTGCACGTAGCCGACCGTATGCGCACCGAGCTCACCGTACGGGTAATAGCGAACCGGAGCCGGCGTCACTTCCACGCCAACTAGGTCTTTCTCATTGGTCTCAAGAAACGCGACCACGTCTCGGTCGACGTCCACCTTGAGCAAGATCTGCTGGCTGCGTCGCTTGTCGTCTTTGGGCAGCGCCTTGATCTCGGCGATCTTCTTCTCGATCGCGGCGCGCTCGAACTCGTCCAGTTGGACAACCCTCATCACGCGTGGCCAGGTGGTCTCTAGGTCGATCGTCGAGGGTGTGACGTGGACGCTGTACGACGGCCGATTTGCTGCCAAAACCCGACCAAAAGCGTCGCGAATCACGCCGCGCGTGGTGGCCAATGAGCGTTCACGCACGATGTTGCGCCGCGCCTGAGCGCGGTGCAGGTCCCCCTCGACGAGTTGCAGCTGCGCGAGCCGGCCGATCAATATGCCGAAAGCGGCGATCGCGACCAACACCAGCCAGCGGTAGCGCTGCCGAAACTCTCCAACGTCGGAACGTTGGACTAGCACGCGCGCCTCATGTCAGTGCCTCGGGCTGCGCGCGCGTCGGCGTCCCTCCCTGCCGCAGGCGCTGAGCGATCCGGAACAGGAGCGGAGCACACAAGGCCGTCGCGGCGGCGTGCGGCAAAACGATGGTAGCAATCTCGAGCGGACGGCGGTTGTCGCTGCCGAACACGGCGAGCAGCACCAGGATCACCGCGCTTTGCACGAGCGCGAACATGAATGCGAGAGACATCCGCGTGAGCACGGTTTGCGCCGTAAGCCTGACGCCGGCCACCCGCGAGAGCCACCAAATCATCACGTAAACGAAGGTAAATAGGCCAATTGGCGCGGCGCCTAACAAGTCTTGGGCGTAGCCGATGGCAAAGGACAAACCCGCCCCGCGCGGCATGGACGGCTCGTGCACGCCCAGGAAGATCACCAGCGGCAACGCCAAACTGGGCGTCGCGCCGTGCAGGGAATGGCCGAGCAATGCGCCGAGCGGACCGATCACGCGGTACAGATTCGACTGCACCAAGATCAAAAAAGCCGCCACCGCAAAGAAGCCGAGGTTCCTCATGCTTCACTCAGTGTTGCGGTTGCGCCTGCGAAGAGCGGTTGTTCTTCTTGGTCGCAGGGGACGCGGCGCCGGACTCACACTCCTTGGAATCGGTGAGAATGATGAGTACTTCTTCAAGACGCGAGAAATCGACCGTAGGCTCCGCCTCCACCGATTGATAGATGCCGAAGTTGCGCCGTTCCACCTTTTTTACGCGCGCCACGGGGATGCCGCGGGGGAAGCGGCAGCCGACGCCGCTGGTGACGAACACATCCCCCACGTCCACGTCATCGGTGCGCTGCACGTATTCGACGCGCGCAGAGTAGCGTTGCCGATCCCCGATGCCGCGCACGAAACCGCGGGCGCCGGTGCGCTCGACCACCACGTCGACACCGAAGCCGCTGTCGACGGTGAGCTGCACGTCCACCTTCTCCCCGGCCACGCGCAGCACCGTGCCAACGGCGCCATCCACGGAGATGACCGGCATATTCGGGCGAATCACGGCATTTTTCGTGTCTACGGTGAGGTGCGCGACGCGGAAATACTCCGTCGTGTCTTTGCCCACGACTACCGCGCTGACGAGCTCTTGCGAAATCGTATCTCGCAAACCGAGCAAGCGGCGCAAACGACGATTGTCCGCTTCCGTCCGCTCAAGGTCACTCACCTTCCCGTGCAAGCTGGCGTTCTCGTAGGCGAGCCGATTGTTGTCGGCTTTGACGTCCACCAGGTACACGTAGTCACCCACTAGGCCGGACACGCCACGAGCAAGCAGCGCGGCGAAGTACTGAAACGGCGCAGCCACGTGGAGCAGCGCGCGGTCCACCGCGTTCGTATCTTCCGGACGGCGAATGCTTGAGCGCAGGAAGAAGAACGGCAGTGCCAAAAGCAGCACTACGATGACGATATCGCGATAGTGCTTGAACGAACCCACGCGGCCTCAGCAATCACCCGATGGTGACTTCCCGGAGCAGCTCGATGTGATCGAGCGCTTTACCGCTGCCGAGCACCACGCAGCTGATCGGATCATCACTGACCATTACGGGCAGCCCGGTTTCTTCGCGCAGCAGCACGTCGATATTCTTGAGCAACGCGCCACCACCGGTGAGCACAATGCCCTTGTCCACGATGTCAGCCGCGAGTTCGGGCGGGGTGCGCTCGAGCGCGAGCAGCACGGCCTCGACGATCGCGTTGATCGGCTCTGCCAGAGCTTCGCGCACCTCATCCGAGTTCACGATCACGGTCTTGGGGATGCCGGCCACCATGTCTCGACCTTTAACCTCCATGGTGAGCTGAGGCTCGATGGGGTGAGCATTGCCGATCGTGATCTTGATACGCTCGGCGGTTTGCTCGCCGATCGCCAAATTATATTTGCGCTTCATGTAGGCCACGATGGCGTCGTCCATCTTGTCGCCACCCACGCGCACGCTCTGCGAGTACACGATGCCGGCGAGGGAGATCACGGCGACCTCGGTCGTGCCGCCACCGATGTCCACGACCATGTTGCCGCTGGGCTCGGTGATCGGGAGACCGGCGCCAATGGCCGCTGCCATTGGCTCCTCGATCAAATACACTTCACGGGCTCCGGCGCTCTCCGCGCTCTCTTTGACCGCGCGCTTCTCTACTTCAGTGATCCCGAAAGGCACGCAGATGATGATGCGCGGCTTTACCAGGGTGCGCCGGTTGTGGGCGCGCGCGATGAAGTAACGCAGCATGGCTTCGGTGATCTCGAAGTCCGCGATCACGCCGTCACGCAGCGGGCGAATTGCCTCGATGTTGCCCGGCGTGCGGCCGAGCATCTCCTTGGCCTCACGGCCGACGTTCAGCACGCGCTTCACGCCGTTGGCATCGCGCGCGACCGCCACTACGGACGGCTCACAGCTCACGATGCCTTTGCCTTTGACGTAGATCAGCGTCGTTGCCGTGCCCAAGTCGATGGCAAGGTCGTTCGAGAACAGGCCGTAGAGCCAGTCGAAAATCATCGCTGTTTATTGCTCGTCTGCGTCAGCGAACCGGTTTACGGCCCGCGAAGTAGCTACGTTCCGGCGGAAACCGGGCCAAATCGGAGCCACGTCCTAGCACGAGGCGTCGAACGGGCGCAATCGCTCGGGGCCGGGGGGGAGCACGAATCAAAAAACCGCGTAGTAACGAGCGGTTACACGCGGTTTTTTAGTCCGAAAAATGAGCTCAGACGAGCCACCTGATTGCGGCCCCCTGCCCGCGCTCAGTCGTCGTCGTCCCAGTCTTTGTTCTTCCAAGCAGCGCCTGCGCCACCGCGTTCACCCTTCTTGGGTTCCTCGGTGCCGCCGCGAGCCTTCTTCTTTTTCTTTTTGTCGTCCCAGTCCGAACCGGCGCCAGCACCAGGAGCGGGGCGTGCGCGACGACCTTCCGGAGGACGACCGGCGGTGTCCATACCCGGAGGCGGCATGGGGGGGAACCCGCCACCGCCACCGCCACCGCCACCGCCACCGCCACTGTAGCCACCGCCACCACCACTGTAGCCACCGCCACCACCGCTGTAGCCACCGCCACCACCGCCGGCGTAGCCGCCGCCACCGCCGTAACCTTGCGCAGGTCGCGGACGATCACTCGCGCCACCGGGGGCACCCGGTGCACCGCGCGGGTGCGCAATGTTCACCATCAAGCGTCGACCGCGCAGATCGAAATTACGCAGCGCAGTGATCGCTTCGTTCGCCGCTTCGGCAGTGCCCATCGTGATGAAACCGAAACCACGCAGACGACCGTCGGGGCCGACGGGCAGATGAATGCGCGCGACCGGACCGACGTTGTTGTCGGTGAAGATCTGCGTCATCTCCTGTTGGCTGGTGTCGTACGGCAAATTGCCTACGTATAGCGTGCGATCCTCGGTGACTTGCGGTCCGCCAGCGCCACCAGCACTAGCGCCTGCAGCGCCACTGCCGGAGTAACCGCCAGGAGCGCCGGTCGGTGCATCACCACGACGCGGGGGCTCGGATGAAAACGGTCGCACTGAGATCGCGCGACCCGCTTGCAGTGAGCCGTCTAGCTTGTCGCGCGCAGCGAGCGCTTCTTCGGACGTTGCGAACGTCACGAAGCCGAACCCGCGCGGTCTTCCCGTGGCGCGATCGCGCGGCAGACTGACGTCCACCACTTTGCCCCCGGTTGCTTCGAACAATTGCCTCAGCACGTCTTCGCTGATGGACTCGGGCAAGCCCGCCACGAAGAGTTTTCGTGCATCCTCGGTCGCCATTTTCTCGTCGTTCCTAAACAGTTCACTGCGCCCCCGGCGATGGCCGGGAATAAACGCAGAAGCCAGGTTTGACGATAACTGCCTGCGATTCGCCGTTCAAGTCGGCAGTTCGAACAGATGCCGGCCCAATAGCCGATATCGGTACTTGAGCGCCTGGGTCCGGGTCGCTCGTGTAAGCTCCCGCCGCCATGAAGCTGCGCGTCATTAGCAACCCTACGGCCGGTAGCGGCAGCGCTGTGCGGCGCATGCCCGCGCTCAAGCGGCTGCTCGAGGACCGCGGAATCCACGCTGAGATCGCCGAAACCCGCGGCCCGGGTGACGCAACGCGCCTCGTGCACGAGGCCCGCAGCGACGGGGTGGAATGCCTCGTTGTGATGGGCGGCGACGGGACGCTCAACGAGGTGTGCCAAGGGTACATGGACGGCGAGGGCAATCCCCAACCCGGTCCGGACCTGGCGCTCATCCCGTCAGGCACCGGAGGCGATTTTCGCAAAACCTTCGCTTTGGGGACAACGCTCGAGGAAGCAGTGGAGCGGTTCACCACTGCCCCGCCTCGCCCCCTCGACCTCGGTCTCCTCGAATTGAGTTCGCATTCCGGGGAGACGATCCGGCGCGCGTTCTTGAACATCGCAAGCTTTGGTCTGGGTGGCCTCACCGATCGCTTGGTCAACGCTGGGCCCAAGTGGATCGGCGGCCGCGCGGCGTTTTTCGTCGGCACGCTGCGAGCGATGGCCAGCTATCGGAATGCGCCGGTGCGGCTGAAGGTGGACGGCGCGGTCTGCTTGGAGGCACCGATCGTGAACGTCGCGATTGCGAACGGTCAGTATTTCGGCAGCGGGATGAAGGTCGCTCCGGATGCAGATCCGAGCGACGGGCTGTTCGACGTGATCGCGATCCACGATCTCAGCGCGGCACAGAGCGTGGCGCTCGCTCCTCACCTGTACAAGGGCACCCACGTGGCACAGGCCGGCGTACGTGTGCTGCGCGGCGCTCGGGTCGAAGCCGAAAGCCTCGTGCCGCGGGGCGAAGTGCTCGTCGACATGGACGGCGAGACGCCCGGGCGCTTGCCGCTTACGGCGCGCATCGCCAAAGGCGCGCTCAGGATTCGGGCGTAGCGGCAGGCGCCGGGGCCGGCGGGCGGAACTCGGGGGGCAGTGGCGGAGGCGCGAAGGCAGCCGGCGAACCCGCTGCGTGCAGCGTGCGCACGAAGAAAAATCCGCCCATCGCCAGCAAGCCGAAGCACGCCCACTGCGCTGGGGTGAGGCCGCCGTAACGCGGATCCACCACGGCCATCATCCCGTTGGCTTCCAGCACCGGCTCCTGGATCCGCAAGAAGTCGAGCGCGAAGCGAACTGGCGCGTATGCGATGGCCATCGCACCGACATAGAAGCCCCAGGGCCGCGGCTTGCGACGCAACCACAAGAAAGCCAAGGCCAGCGGAATGGTCAGCAACATCTCGTACAAACCGAGATCGAAGCGGCCCCCGCCCGGATATTGCACCGCAAACCAGAGGTCGCTCTGCATGCCCGGGTGATCGTGCGCAACGCTGCAACCGGCGCGCCCAAAAACCCACGCCGCGGGAAACGCACTCGCGATCACATCCGCGTACGGCAGGATCCTGATCTTGTACCGCCATTTCCAGAGGAACCCGCCGATCACCGCGCCGCTGAAGCCGCCGAAGCTAGACAGACCCTCCCAAACTCGGAACAGCGACGCCGGATCGCGCAGCACTTGACCCGGGTAATAGAAGAGCACGTCCAGCATGTGACCGCCGAGAAAGCCAATCCCGACTACCCACGCGATGAAGCTGGTCAGCACGCGCTCGCTCAGCCCGAGGCGCCGGCCTTGGCGAGTCGCCAGGAACGACCCGACGTACACCCCAAGCGCCACCAATGTCCCGAAGGGCTTAATCGAGAAAGTCCCTGGCGGAAAGCCATGTAGGATCCCTTTGGGGAGGATCACCAGTTCGGGGATCTGAATGTACGGAATCGCTGGCGTGCTGAACACGGCAGGCCTTTACCACAGCCGACCGGCGGCGCGACGAATCCGGCGCGTCAACGCCGATCGAGGGCAACGAACAGGCGATCGAGCGCCCCTGGCTCGGTGCCGGCGACCACTTGTAATAGTACGCCTTCGCAGCGGCGGGCCAATACGACCGGGCTCACGACGTCGACTTCGCAACGGGATTTGGGGAGCGCGCCATCCAAAGCGTCGGCCACGACGTCGAGTGCATGGCCCAAAGCCTCGGCTCGAGCTTGTGGGTTCTGCTCGGGAACCGAGCGAATTTCGACCGCCTCGGCCACACGCGTCAGCAGTTCGGGGCCGGACAGCGCCAAGCCGTGCACCAGCCCGCGGTCGAGAGTGATTTCGAGCGTGAGCTGTGCCTCCCGACTCGCCAGGACCTTGCCATCTGGCACGGCGTACGGAAAAGAGAACACCTTGCGACAACGATCCCCGTCGCATATTCCGGGGGGCTGATGCACGCGAAAGCGCAGTAGCAGCTCCGAATCGAGCTCTGAAGTGGGCGCACCGAACGTGCGCGTCGCGCCGAGTAGCCGCGCGAACGTCGAGAACTCGTGCAAGAACTCGCGCCGCTGCCGGGCCGCTCTTGCCAGCCGTGTCTCGAAGCCTTGAGCGACGTCCAACACGCGCTGCTCGCGGCGGTCCGCGTAGACACGGCGCGACTCGAGTTCGGTGATTCGATCGGTAGCCGCTTCGGCGTACCGGCCGTCCGGCATGGCATCCAGGTAGGCGCGGAGCCGCGGCAGGTTGTTCCAGGACAGCTTGAAGTAGCGTTTTTCGGCCGGCAAAAACCAGGCGCGCACTTCAGCTCGATAGTCACCCCGAGGGAAATCACGCAGGTAGCGCTGCCCTGCGCCCAAGCGTTCTTCGAGCGTCGCTGCCAGCCGCGTGCGGCGGTAGCTGCTGTAGTCACCGAAGTCACCAGTGACGCGCGCCGTGCCCGCGCACGCAGTGAGCAGCACGAGTAGCGCGAGGCAAAGTGCAGAGCGGCTCACGGCGCGGGCTCCGGACAGAAATTGCACTCCGTCGGCACCGACGGAGAAGCGTCACTCATGTAAGAGGCGTAGTCCCCACAGCTCGCGTACTGCAACGCGCGCAGACACACCTCCCCGTCGTGCACGAGCGCCAAGCAGCGCTCGGGGAATGCCTTCGGATACGTGTCGGGGAAATTGCAAGCATTGGTGCACGCACCGCTGTTGATCTTGCACTCGTCGCAACGCCGACAGTCGATGGCTTCTTTGCTGCCGAAGAAGACGCCTGGGTCCAGCTCCGCTGGTTTCTGACCACAGCCGCCAACGTCACCAGGGGTGGGTGCGGTGCAGAACAAGAACACCAGCACGGCCAATGGCAACGTGCGGCTCTGTTCGCGAAAACGCACTAAAAACGCGCCAAAGACGCTCACGGCAGCACCTCGTAGTCGATGAACAAGCCGAGCTCCGCGCACAACATCGGAATGGTGGTCACGGAGCGATCCAGCGTGCCGGCACCGTAAAACAGACTCCCCACGACCTCGCTCTGCACGCCGATCCCAGCACTGATCATGAAAGCACCCCCGAAAGCGGCTTCCAACCCACCACCTAGATCCGGCTGCACGACGACGGGAATACCCGCACGGCCAAACAGCATGCCGCGACCCTTACCCACACGCAGGAGCCCGATGTACGAAAGGCTCAGCACCTCCTGCGGGATACCCTGGGCGGCGATCGAGAGATGCAGGACCGCGCCGTGCGCTAGCCCCTCTGGTGCGCCGCGCACAGCACCCAACCCGAGGTCGTAGTAGGTGGCCGTGGAGGACACCGATTCCGGAGTCTTGCCCAGCGGCGTGGACAGTCGGTACGGGTTGTTGAAGCGCAAACCTTTGCCCAAGGCGAGCGAGCCAAAGGTGTGCCAGTAAGCACCGCTGTCCGGGAGCGGCGTGCGGTAGCGCTCGTAGCCGAGCGGCTCGGGGGAGGCCTCGGCCGGGGGCTCGGCGTACGCGAGCGGTAGCTGCGCCCAATAAGCCAGCGAACCCGCGGCAAACCCGAGCCGAAGCAGCGCTTGCGCCGAGTTTCTCACGACCTGCCCAGGCGTCCCTTCCCGCTGCTGCGATGCCGCTAGGCCGCGCTCGAGCACACGCGCTCGATCTCGTCGACGCGCTTGGGAATGGATTCGCTGAGCACCAGCGGGCGGTCTGCGGTGACGAGGACGTCGTCTTCTATGCGCACGCCGATGCCGCGGTACTCCTCCGATACGGGGGCATTGTGCGCAATGTAGATCCCGGGCTCGACCGTGATCACCATGCCGGCTTCGAGTGGCCGCGGCTTGCCGCCGATAAAATACGCACCGACGTCATGCACGTCCATCCCCAAGTAGTGGCTGGTCTTGTGCATGAAGTACGGCTTGTAACGCAGCTCCGAAATCGCGGTCTCCACCGGGCCCTCGATAATCCCGAGTTCCACCAAGCCCCGAGTGATCACCTCCACGCTCGCGCCGTGCACTTCGTCGAACGTGCGCCCGACGCGCGTGAGTTCGATGCTCGCGAGCTGAGCGTCCAGGACGAGCTGGTAGATCTTGCGTTGCGCAGGAGTGAACGTGCCACTGACGGGGAACGTCCGAGTGACGTCCGCGGCGTAGTAGTCGAACTCACACCCAGCATCGACCAGCAGCAAGTCCCCATCCTGCATGCAGCGATCGTTCTTATGGTAGTGCAGCACCGTCGCGTTCGGTCCCGAGCCGACAATGGGTGAATAAGCGGGGCGTTCCGAGCCAAAACGCCGAAAAATCCCGCGCAAGATGGCCTCCACTTCGTACTCGTACATTCCGGGGCTGGTCTTGGCCATGGCTTCTACGTGCGCGTCGCGCGTGATGTCGACCGCTCGTTGCATGGCGCTGATCTCGAGCTCCGATTTTTTGAGCCGCGACTCGTGCACCACGCCGGCAGGATCGACGATGGCGGTCGGGCAGGTGACGCCCAAACGCGCGCGGCCGCGCACTCGGTCCAACGCTGTCAGCACGGTGTCGTCGAACGCGCGATTCTTGCCTAGGCGATAAAACAGGCGCTCGGTGTTTTGGATCACATCCGGCAGCTTGAGCGCCAAGTCCGCGATCGGGAACGCTGCGTCAGCCCCGAACTGATTGACAGCGCCTTCCACACCGGCGCGCGCGCCGTCCCAGACCTCACGCTCCGGATCGCGCGGGCGGAGAAACAGCGTATACGGCTGGTCACTGCTGGCGTTGAGCACCAACACGCTCTCCGGTTCGTCGAACCCCGTGAGGTAGAAAAAATCAGAGTCTTGGCGGTACTCGTGCTCGACGTCGTTGTTGCGAATCGCGAGCGGCGCCGAGGCAACGACCAGCACTCCCGGCCGAATCGCGGCCAGCACGCGTTCCCGGCGTTCCTTGAACTCGTTGTGCATGTGAGTACTTTATCACCACCCGGACAGCGCGGCCGCCGGCCTGCGGCGGTTGCCGCCGGCCCCCCCCCGGCCCGCAGACCTCCGCGCCGTCTTGCCGGCCAGTGCGCGGCAAGCCGACGTCAAGTCCCCGTGATCAGCGCGAAGTCCCCGTGATCAGCGCGCGCATCGCGGCTCTCGGGCCGTGACCAGGCTCCCTGGTTTGACGACCGGGGAGTGCCACGGTACCCCTCACTCGTGAGCAGTGAACGCCCGGACGGCTCGGAGCGCGACGAACGTGACCGCGTGCGTCGCCTTGAGGGCATTCTGCCCGAACTCGTGAAACGCGTCTTCGAAGCGGGCTACGAGCGGCTGAGTGAAGGACCCGAGAATGTCCGTCATTTCGTGAGCGAGCTGCGCCTTCCCAAAGACGTCCTCTCGCAGCTGGACGAGACAAAAAATGGCCTGTACCGCGCCGTGGCCAAAGAGGTCAGGGATTTTCTGGACCACACGAATTTTGCTGATGAGCTGGCGAACGTACTGACGAAGCTCTCTTTCGAGGTCAAGACCGAGGTTCGTTTCATCCCCAACGACGCAGCCAAGGGCGGCCGTCCGATTCCGGACGTCCGAGCAAAAGTGAGCGTGAAGCGAGACCGCACGTCTCGTCCGCCCGACGCGCCCGCAGATACCAATGACAAGGCTTCCCTTGCGCCGGATCCTCTGGCAAATGGCAAGTCGAACGAGGAGTCCTCATCTTGAAGTCACT
>JBDTJC010000374.1:0-10707 GCA_039936055.1 Polyangiaceae bacterium
CAGCACCTTCGGCCCGGTTGCGGCGACAGCGCGCATCACGGCTGTCATCTGTCCGGGGCGTTGCGAAGTGTTTGGCTGCTGAAACCCTTGGGTCATTAAAGCTTCCTCTTTCGTCGCCACTCGCGGCAGAGATCAACTGGTTGTGGTCTGAAACAGAGACACCCAGCGCCACGAGCGGTTCCCTCGATCTACGTAAGAGTAGCCCGGAGCGGTCTATTCAGGAAAGAGCGTTCCCAAGATCATTCTCGGCTGGCTGTCCGCAGCACTGTCCCCCCGCCGGCGGAAGCGCGCGGAACTGGTCGCCCAGGCCGCGCCTCAGCTCAGGCTCGTGCCGAGAGACTTTCCGAGTTCGCGGGACGAACGGTCCCAGGACTCACGGGTTCGCTGCGTGGTGCGCTTGGCCCGCCGGCCGAGCGCTGACACGACACCTGCACCTACAAGCCCGGACAGCGCACACACGATCGCGCGCACTCCACCCTGTACAGGCGCTTCCGCCCAATCCAGAAAGCCGAGCAGCGTGAGCGCGGTGCCGCTCGCTAAGCAAACCCTCGTCAGCGCGGTATACATCGCCGGTGCCAAACTGAGCTCGAATGACACATCCGCAATGCGCTGATTTAAGTCAGCGATCATCGCGCAACGTTGCTCTTCGACTGCGCCCTCACCCACGCTCACAGGATTTTCGGCTTCAAGCTCCGTCAGCAAGGCGGTCGCCCCGGGAGGCGCCAGCTGCTCGAGTTTCATCGAGCGACGCCAGGCCAGCGCGCTGCACGCGAGGGAGATGAGAGCGGCTACCGGCACTCGTGAGCCAAGAGAACAGCCCGCGAACGACAACGCAGAGCCCAAACGCTTGGCTCAGAACGGTTCGTGATAGATCGCTTTTTCGATGCGATCCAAAAACGGCTGACGCAACTCCGCCAGTGTGAGCTTCGGCTGAATGCGGCTCACGTCCACGGCGGCAATCGGCTTCTGCACGCGACCGACGATCGTCACCTCGCTAATGGTGACCACTCGGCCGCCCTTCTTCTGGGCGAACGCGGATGAAGCCGAGAGCAAGACCGCAAGCAACAACAGAGCAGAGCGCGCGGCGACGATCAAATGCTTCATTTGGTGGCTCCTGTGGCGGGTGCGAATTGCGCAGACGGAGGCGTGCCTGCCTTGGCCGCGGGCGCGGCGGGGACGGCTGCCGGGGCGGGGACGGCTGCCGGGGCGGGCACAGCTGCCGGCGCGGGTGCCGGTGCAGCGGTCTCGTTCGCCTTGGCGTCGATCAGCGCCTTCTTGGTCTTCGCACGCGTGATCAACTCATCCGTGTCGTCCGGGGTTCCACCGGCGACGCGCGGCTTCATCTTCTTGTACTGGTTCAGCTCGTCCATCGCGGTATCCGCCGCTTGGGTTGGCGTGACGCCCGGGAAGTTGTCGGTGAACAAGTACAGCAGACCCAAGTTGTAGTGAACTTGAGCGTTGCTCGCGTCATGTGCTTTGACCCACTCCAGCTCGCGCTTCGAGTCTGTCGGGCGCCCAAGCAAGCGATACGCATCACCCAAATTCAGATGCGCGATGATGTTGTCGGCATCGTACTTCAAGGCCGGCTCGAGCAACGCTTGTGCATCCGCCGCATTGCCGGACTCCAAGAAGTACGAAGACAATTGCACACGCGCCTCGACGAGATCCGGACGCAGTGCGAGGGCAGCCTGCAACTCCGTGATCGCGGGACCGCGCAAGCCTTGCTCCTTGTAGATCAAGCCGCGGATCAAATGCGCTTCGGCGTTGTTCTTGTCTCGCGGCGGGTTTTCCTCGCCGTAGCCGTCCAAGATGCCCTTGAGCGCGTACAGCGCGAGATCCAAGCGGCGTGAGCGGTAGTGGTCCCGTGCCAGGGTCACCATCGCGGGGCGATAGTCCGGATTCAGCTTGAGCGCTTCTTGGGCGAGGCGTTGCGCTTCACCCGAGTTGCCCTGAATCGACTTCACTTCGGCGAGCGCGGCGGTCACCGCGGCACTCTTGGTCATTTGAGCTTGGCGTTGATTCAAGAAATCGGTCGCGTCATCCGGCTTGCCCGTGCGCGCCAAGAGCACCGCATATGCGACGATCGCCGGCTCGTAGTCGGGAACCACGGTAGTCGCTTGGCGATACGAGGTGAGCGCGCCCGACGTCTCGTTAAGCCGCTCACGCACGACGCCGAGCGAATAAAATGCCTGATACGCCTTTGGATCGGCCTGCGAGGCCTGCGTGAATTGGTTCTTCGCGCCGGTTAGGTCGCCCGCCTTGAAAGCGGCCATACCCGCGTTATAAGCAGCCGCGGCGGCCGCGTTCATCTTCGGCCGATTCGAGCTGGCGTCGCCGCTCGTGGGTTTGTCGGCAATGCCGAACTGCTGACCCGCGGGCGCGGGCTCCGTTGGGCCAGGAGCGGGTGCCGTTGCAGTTTGCGTCGGTGTCACGGCGCCCTTGGTAGCGGTTGCTCCGCCACCGCACGCCGCGAGATTCGCCGCGAGCACGATGGTACCCAGGATGCCGGCGCGAGCCGTAAACGGGGTGATGAAGTGCGTCATGTCCTTCACCTTCCTCATTGGATGAATGCCGGTAGGGGGGTAGGCAACGGTTGCGGTGTCGGTGCCTCGTCTTGCCCAGGTCGCATGCGCGGGAACATCCCAGCCGTGTAGCTGAGGTCCTTCACTGTGCTCGTGTATTGCTGCATCTTCGCCTCACCGATCACGTCCGTGAAAAACGCCAAACGGCGAATTGCGCGCGTGACTTCCGGGTTGGATACGCTGTAGCGCTTGGCCAACACGACCGCGTTGCCGTAGCGGTCGACCATGATCTGATCGGCGCTGTTGATTTCCTTGTCGCGGCGATCGCGCCAGCCATTCTGAATGCTGATGCGAATCTTGTCCGCCTGCTCCTGCAGATCGGGATTGTCGCTATTTTCAGCGCGTTTCAGCTTGGCTTCAGTCGCAGCGTCGAATAGTTTGAGCGCCGGTTCGCGCGTGTTGTACAGGCCCGTGCGCAGCGAATCGTACAGCGACCCCTGACGCGCAATGGCGGCCGTCGTCCACTCCGGCGACACGTAGGTATCGACGACATGCTGTAGTTTATCGAAGCGCTTCTTCGCATCGACAGTGTCCTTCTGGTACTGCCCGACGACCTCGACGACGGTGCCCTTGTAGTGGTGGAAGCCGGCCTCGTAATCGAACGAACGAGCGTTATCCTGGTCGAGTTCTGTGAACTCGGCCTCCGCGGCCATTCCAGCTTCGCGCGAACCAAGCGCGCTGTTCTTCCCGCCGGTCGTCGGCGCGACGGCCTTCCACTTGGCGAATGCCGCGATCGTGTTGTCCCACCACTTGTTGGTGTCACCAGAAGCGACGGCCTTGCGCGTCTTGGCGCTCCAGTAGGCGGCTTGCACCACGAACTGCGCAGCCGGCTCCTTGTTCTTGTTCGCGTCGTAGTAGTTGTCCATCGCGGATTGGGCGGAACGGCGCGCCGTGGCATTAGCCCCGTCGTCGCCGCTGTACTGGTCCCAACGCTTCAGCTCCGCGCTCGCGACTACGAAATCCGCTTCGGCGATTTCCTTCGGCGATGCTCCGAGTTGCTGGAACCGCTCGCGCGCGCGGGTCATCCCCCCCTTGTCACCGAGGCTCGCGTAAAGGGACAGCGCTTGTTGCGCTGCGGTCCTGCGATCCACCTGTGAGAAGTGGTTGTTATTGCTGATTTTGTCGTAGGTCTCGGCAGCGCGCGGGTAATTGAAGAAGAGCACGTAAGCGCCGGCCAAAGCGTCGTGTGCGCCTTGCAGGTACTTCACGCGCTCCTCGTACTTCTTCGGCTCCGCTGGGACGGGCGGCTTGGCTTTCGCGTCGCCGCTCTGCAACTTCTGCAGCGTCTGCTCGTTGCCGTACTTCGAGATGAACAGCTCGTACATGCTGATCGCCTTGTCGTACTCGCCGACTTGCTTGTACGCGTAGGCGCCGTTCATGGCGGCTTCCGGGGCTTCGTCGCGATCCGGCGCTGCGTCGAGCGCTACCTTGTAGGCCGCCGCCGCTTCACGCCACTTGGCGACGCGCTCCGGCCCGTCCGGCATCTTCTGCGCTTCTTCGTACAGCTTGCGGGCGTCCAAGTAGGCGACGCCTTGCTTCACGGGCTTGCGGATTTGCTCCTCAGCCTTTTGCGTCTCTGCGTTGAACGCGCAGCTCTTGCCTTCGGCGAGCTTGCGGCTCTCGTCCGCGTTGCCCTCGAAGTTGCTCATGCTGATGAGCTTCTCCCAGGACTTGTAGCCCCACTCGTTCACGCCGCAGTACTGGTCGTACAGCGGCTGGAAACGCTTCCGTGCGTCGGGGAATTGGCCGTACACGAAGTACATATCCGCCGACTGAAATGCGTACAAAAGGCCGTTCTTTTGGGGATCTCGGTCGAGCGCGATGCGATCATTGTACTCGTCGCGCGCGCGGATCGCGTCCAGTACCGGCTGCGGAACGGGGTCGGTGTGCACTTTGCGCGTGTCCCCGTCGCCGTCGAACTTCACTTCGTCGCGCTTCTCGATGCCCTGAGAGCCCTTGCTCTCGTCGAACTTGCGGTACTCGTCCTCGAGCACCTTCTCCGCCAACGTCACGACGTCGTACGCGGCGGGCTGCAAGTACTTGTCGTCCTCGTTCGAGTCACGCACGGCGACAGCGCTGTCGTGCGCCGACTTGATCTCGTCAGCGCTGGGCGACTTCGCGATCGCGATCTGCAAGACGACGACCCAATAGCGCGCATCCGAGAGCCAGTACCGGCTCTCGTACGCGTCCATCGCCGTCGGATCTTGTTCCAGGTACGCGCTCCAACCGGTTTCGGCCAAACGGTACTCGGCGATCGACTTCTCGATCAGACCGTGCTGCTCCCCGGCGTCGTTCAGCTCCAACGCTTTCTCGTAATAGCCGCGCGCGAAGTTGGTGTGGTCGGCAGCGGCTCGCTTCAAGCCACCTTTGACCAATTGCTCGGCCGTTTGCAGCGCTTCCGGGTCGTCCTTGTTGGCGTCGACCCAGGGCGTGGTGCCTACGTAGGCGGCGAGCTTGGTGCGCGCTTCCAGGGCTTTGGAAGCGTATTCGGCGCGAGCAGCCGAGCCATCCGGCGCCAGGCGCGAGAGCTGGTCATACAGCTCCGCCACCTTGTTTTGCATCACCGGTGCGTCGCGATTCATCGGGAATTTCTGGAGCGTGAGCTCCAGCATCGCGACCGCGTTGCGGTTCTGGGTGATCTCGATGAACTCTTGCGCGAGCGCCTTGTAGATCTCGACCGTCCACTTTTGATCTTGTGGGACGAGCGCGGGGTCCTGCACGCGCTGGATGGCGATCGCCATCTTCTGCTCGGCAAGGACCGGATCGGTCTCGGTGTCGAGCACGTCATTGCGCGGGATGTACGGAACCTCTGGAGGCGGACCATCGAAGTCCACGTACGTCAGCGAGCCTGCGATGTACGTGTAGGCTTCGGAACGGAAATCCGCGCCCGGGTCGCCCGTCTTCGCTTCTTGTTCGTCCGCGTAGTGCAGCAGGCGGACGAACCAATCAACCGCGGTTCGATAGCGCTGCTGCTTGTAATAAGTCCAAGCCTGCTTGTACATCGACACGCCGAAGATCGGAGGCTTCTTGAACTCCATCGAGTGGTCGAAGGCACTGACCGCGCGATTGAGATTGAACGGACCGCCGTGTGGGTCGATCTGATCGAAGTGGAAATTGCCGATTTGCCACCAAATTTCCGCCAAATAGCGGGGGTCATCGGTGCCTTCGACCTTTTGCGGGAGCGGCTTGCAGCCGTCGTATGGATCGACGAACGAGCGTTCTTCGCCGTCGGCCTTGAGAGCACCACCCTTGGCGGCCGCGGCTTTGGCCGGAGCGCGCACGCCTTTGCCTTTGCCGATCTGATCGATCGGCACGGGGTTTTTGTTGTACCAGTCCTGCCAGAACTTGTCGTCGTGATCCTGCGGCAGCGGTTCAAGCGCGATCTTGCCGGCGTCCTTCGGATCGTCTTTGACGGTGTAGCGATTGGAGCAGACCAGCGAGCGCCATGCCTGCTGACCTTCGTCGATGCGCGAAGCGTCCGTGTAGGCGTGACCCAGGTAATAGTGAACGGCCGCGATCTCCTCGTACTGAGGGAACTCCTTGATCAGGCGGCGGTACATCGAGATGGCCGGATCGAGAGCGGTCGTCAGGTCCGCGTCCGCGTCCGCGCGCGCGCGTTCTTCGTACAGCGCACCGAGACGAAACATCGCATCCGGCGTGGAGCGGGGGTCAGCGTTAGCGCCGCTGTAACGCTCGACGAAGCGCTCCAGGCGCGCGATCGCCTCTTGGCGAGCGTCGTCCAGACCGTGCTTTTCTTCGGTGATTTCGGAGTCCAGGGCGGTCAACACGCGCTGCCTGCGCTGCTCGTAGTGCTGACGCACGATCATCGTCAGGTTCTGACGAAAATCCTTGGAGCCCGCGGTGTAGTCCTTGGCTTCCTGCTGCAGGATACCGAAGCCCTTGAGCTGAGCAGGCGTGGGCGCCGGCGGTGGCGGCGCACCCTTGCGCTGCTTCGACCGCGACATCGTGCTGGTCGTCGCGACCTGATTCGACGGCCCAGTCGTGGCGACCGAAGTTGCAGCGGAGGCGACGGGCGCCGGCGATGCCGTAGACGCGCTGCCGACCGGCGCGGCCGAAGCCGCCGCACCTGCAGATGCTGCAACGGCGGGGGCGCTGCGCGCTACTTCGGACGAGGCCAGCGAGGCCGCGATCAGCGCGACCGCGCTGAGTAGCCCAGTGGCGAGACTGCGATTCATTGCTGTTCCTCCGCGTCGTCGAGCACTTCTCTGAGTTCGTCGTTCAAAGTCTGTTCCTCACGAGCCCGCTCACGCTGCAGGTTGCGCACGCGCAGTGCCTGTTCCTCGCGCACTTCCCAGGCTTCCTGCACGATGCCGACGTCCGCCCGAAGCACGATGCTCTTCAGCCGATCTCGAACCAGGCCGAAGTTCTTCATCGCAATTTCGCCCACCAATAGGCGGGCTTGTTGATCCAGGCCATCCAGGTTTTGGGCGTACGTTTCGACCAGAGCTAGCTCATCGAAAATCTTGTCGCGCAGGCCGTTCGCCTGTTCGAGCGCTTGCTGCTCGTACTTGCCTCGCTGGAGATCCAAGGCGTTTTCGTCCGTGTCCGCTCGAGTCAGCAGCGACTGGATCGACTTGGCATACGACGCCGAATCGGACGAGTCCTGACCAGCTGCGGCCAGAGCCACCTCGCGCCCAAACAGCGCGCGAAACTGTTGCCGCAGCTCTTGATCGTCGACGTAGCGCTGGTCCCCGAAGCCAATCTGCGCCTTGCCCATGTCGATCGCGCTGCGGAACTCCTCGATTCGCTTGTGATACGTGGCCAGGTCCCGCTCGTTCGCCTCGATCTCGAGTTGGAAGCGCGCGCGACTGGTCGGGTCCGAGGTGACGCCGTGTTTGTCCGCCTCGTTCATGACCCGATGCAGACCGTTCACGATGGCGCCCAGCTTGTCGGCTTCGATCGTCAATTCTTGCAGAGCCTGCGAGGCCTTCGACCACTGACTGTCGCCCGACTCGTCGCGCCGCGAGAAGTCATTCTCGGTGACGGGCATCCAGCCTAAGCGTTTCATCAGCGCGCGGCGTTGACTGCGCACGGTAGCCAGCTCCCCGCCGACGTTGTTGTTCGCGACGTCGTCCATGCCTTCGGCTAAACTGCCGCGCGCTCGCGTCAGTTTGTTCGCGAGCGACAGCACTTGCTGCAGCTGGACTTGGATCTCCGGGAAGGCTTTGACGCGCGACGAAACCGAGAGCACCGCGCTCAACTTCGAAGCCAACTTTCGCGAGTCCTTGATCAACGCGCGCGAGCGGGTCACGTCGTCAATGACGCCGAACACATGCTCGTCTTGGGCTTGATCCTTCGCCCAATCGAGCACGACTTTGGGTAGCTTGTCGTCCGTGCTGCCGGCGTCGTCTGCAGTCAGCTTGTCGTAGTAGACCGCCGGATCGTTGGTCGACTTCAGGAAGTCGTCCAATTGGGTCCGGATCGGATCGAAGTGTCCGGAGACGTCCTTGTACAACCCCAGCGCGTTTTGAAACTCGCCTGCGCGCAGCATCAAGTCAGCGCGAAGCAAGGATCCATCAGCCAACTCCAAGTTGTTCGGGTCAGTAATGGTCAGCACTTCCAAAGCGCGTTGCGCGCGCTCGAAATCCCCCAGGCGGACGTACACCCAGGCGAGTTCGTACAGCATCGTCGCGAACTCGGGAGACCCGCGGTCGACGTGGCTGTAAGCTTCCGACGCTTCGACGTAGTCGTCGGTCTCGTAGAACAGGCGCCCGATGGCCATGTACGCCAGATCAACGACATGGCGCCCGGCTGCTGTGGCGGCCGGCATGCGCGTTACTTTGCGGAACTGCTCGATAGTTTGGGTGAAGCGGGTATCCGGCGGAGCGGCGGGAGCCTGCGCACCCGGCGGCGCAGCAGGGGCAGCGGGAGCCTTTGGAGTGGCCGCAAGCGTCTCCTTCATGAGCACCACGCCGAGGAGGTACTGGGCTTGCAGCGTGTAATCCGAGCCCACCGGGACGGCGTTCACGGCCGACTTAGCCGAAGCGTAGTCCTTGCGCGCATAAAGCGCCTTGGCGCGCGCATACGCCAACGAGCCGGATTTGTCGGTCTGCGGCAGCGCGTCGAGCCGCGCGAACACGTAATCCAAACCCTCGAGGTCGTCCGTGCGCAACGCCACGTCCACCAGCCGGCTCAGCGCGCGCCCGACGTACTCCGCGTAGGCCGGTCGGGCAGCATGATCCAGGACTTCCCGGTAGTGACGGCGGGACGAAAGGTACTGTTCCGAGTCGAAATAGGCCTCGGCAATCATGAATGAGGCGTCCGCGTAATCGGTTTCGGTTGCCTTACCCTGCCTACTGAGTTCGAGCACCTTGCTCAGCAGGTCGATTGCCGCGTCGAAATTCTTGGCATGCAGCAGCATGTCCGCATTCGCGAGACGCACGGCCGGTGTCGGCGGTGGCTCTTTGAACTTGGACGGGGGCGGCGGTTTGCCGATATCCGACTCCACGCTCTGAATCGCCGTGGTTGCTCGGCCTTGAGCCTCGGAGGTGCTCAAAGCGAGCACCGGCCGCGCAAAGAACAAAGCCAAGCCGACCGCGGCGAACCCACCGCTCCGGAGCGGTCGCTTACTCATCACTTTGCTCCTGTACCCACCGATAGGCCGACGCTCGCCGCCGGCGCCGCGCCAGGAGTTGCGTCGGTAGCAACGCCTGAACGGATATTTTCCGTGAAGCGGATCGCCGGACGGTCCGTGAGGTCAGTCGTCACGTCGCCCTTTTCCCAAGCGATCACATCGAGCTTGAGCGTCTTGCCCTCGGTGATGGTGAAGGAGTGACTGGACGGGACCTTGAACTTGTAACCCTTCAGGTAGGAGAAGACGCCGTAGCCGTTGCCGCGGAGCTGAACCACGATCTGAACGGTGTGGTCGCCCGGCGGGATGGAGCCGATGAAGATCGGGATCTGCTTCTGGCTGGCGAGGGCGCTGTCGTCCGACTCGTCTTGCTTGTTGTATTGGACCGCGCCGTCGAGCACGAACAGCGCGCCCGTCAGGCGAAAAGCGCTGCTCAAGTCGTTCACGAAGTTGATTTCGGCGCGCGCGCCGCCAGCACCACCGGAAAGGATGGTGTCGCTGAGCAGGCTCAACCGCGTGTGGCTACGGCGAATTTGCTCTTTGAGCTCGTCGATGTGCTGCTCCAAATCCCGGAGCCGCACGACGTACGTAGAGCCGTCGATCGGCGCGGCCGCCGCGGAAGCGCTGGCGCTCGTCGCTGCGGCAGGTGTCGCGGCGGCAGGTGCCGCCGTAGCGGGTGCAGTCGCCGCCGGAGCCGCGCTCGCCGCAGCGCTCGGCGTCGCTGCGGTTCCAGCAGGCTTCGCGCTCGCGGCTGTCGCAGCCCCGGGAACTGCGCTGCTCTTCGCAGCGCTGCTCGCTGGCGTCTGCGCACCGGCGACAGCCGCGAACGAAATAAATCCCGCGAAGGCGGTGAACCACAAGGCTTTGCTAAGGCGCATCAATACCCTCTCCAGATTGAGGATCGGCAGTAAAGTTCCAGGTCCCTCTTGGCACCAAAACTCAAGCTGCGGAACGGAGCCCCAAGCTCCAGTGCGGCATCTTCCTCTGCCGGAGGCTTCCCGCCAAGTCGGATTTTCACATCGCTCCCGCGGAGTTGCGGCGGACGAGTTCCGGCATTGGGGGGTGGAGCCCCCCTAGCTCCCGATGGGCACGAACCGGCCGCCACGCCGCTCGCGCGCACCGTCGTGACGCCGCCTCGCCGTGAGCTCGAACGCGGCCTCCACTTGGAGTGAGTTTCCAACCCGCGCCCGGACTAGGCATCGACCGGCCCACGGTCCGCCCTGTTCCTTGACCCGCGGAGCAGCCGACCACCCGGACCAATCGCGGGAAATGCTGTGTCTTGCAGGAAACGTCGGCCGAGGGCTACGGTTCCAGGACCGGATCGGACCGCAGATCGAACGCCGCCATGGGACGTACAAGTTGGGCGACCGCCTCAGCCTCAGATAGGGGCCTCATCCCAAGCAACGAGCGCGCTGCCGTCAGCCGGCGAGAGTGAAATCCCGAATGGCGGCCGTGCAGGGCGATGCAACGGACGAAATGCTCATGGTGCGCTACCAGCGAGGCGAGCGCGAAGCGTTCGTGGAACTCGTGCGT
>JBDTJC010000375.1:0-5663 GCA_039936055.1 Polyangiaceae bacterium
TGCATTGTTCCCGCGCCCCCGGTACCTCGGTCACCGGCCGTGGACCTACTACCTCCTGAGGTGACTACCTCGCCCTCGCCGCCGCTGCCGCCGCCGCCGCCAGCCGCCTTCCCGAACTGACGCGCGGCGCTGCTGCAAGACATCACGAACAGCGCAACCAAGGACAGGCACGAGAACAGGAATGGGAAAGGCGTCTTCTTCATGGCGTTTGCTTCACTATTGTTTAACTTGAACAGCCGTTGAGGCTCGCGAAGGGAAGCGCACGCGCTCCCGTCGATCCGATTACACTCGCCGCCCGAGTTCAGCGCCATAACCCCACGGCCGGAGGGCGGCAAGCACAACCCGGTGCCCCGCGAGTGGCCGCACACTGCGCGAGCGGCGCACGACCTCGCTTTGGGCCGTTTGAGGCAGCGACCGGAGCAGTGCGGGGGTGGTCGGCGACGCGGGTGTGAAGCTGCATTGGAACGGCGAAGCGTGGTCGGCCGTCGCGCCCCCTTGGCTCGTGAGCGACGCCTGTCAGCGCGGAGCCGCGTACGTGCCGGGGTTCCGCGGCCTCGGAAAGCGATTCGCGAACATCTCGCGAGCGCGTTGCCGATAGGCACGCCTCGACGCGATTATCCCAAACTCGAACTCAGTAGTGAGCTCGCCAAGTGCTCGGCGATCATCACGGTAGCCGCGTGCGTGTTGCCACGGGTGATGACGGGCATCACCGAGGCGTCGGCGACGTATAGACCGCTCACGCCGCGCACGCGCAGCTGCGGATCGACGACGCTGAGTTCGCTGGTTCCCATGCTGCAGGTTCCGCACGGGTGGTAGAGCAGCTCGGTGCTGGCTCGCATGTATGCTTCCAGACCCTGCGCGCCACTGGGCGGAGTACGCGGCCAGTATTCGTCACCTGCAAAGGCAGCGAAGGCTCGGGTCGAGGCGAGTGATCTGGAGAGACCGAGGCCCCACAGCAGCGCTCTGCGGTCTTCGACCGCTCGCAAGTGATTGCCGAAGATCAGCGGCCGATCGAACGGGTCGTTGGAGCGGAGTTTGAGTTGGCCGCGGCTGCGCGGGGCGATCAGGGTTGGTCCGATGCTGAAGCCGTGAAGCTTGGGGCGTTCGAAACCGTGATTGAGGAAGATCCCCGGTGAGAAGTGAAACTGGATGTCGGGCAGACCATTCGACTCGGGGGATGCTACGAACGCGCCCGCTTCCGCGATGTTCGAGCTCAACGGTCCGCGTCGCGTGAGTGCGTATTGCAAGAGTGCGTAGGGGCCTTCGGCGTCGCGTAGGGTGAGCGGTTGCAGGCAGTGCCGGTAGATGCCGGCGACCGGGTGATCTTGCAGATTCTGGCCGACGCCGGGCAGTGCGACGCGCGTTGCGATGTCGACGCGCTGTAGGTCTGCTTCGGGCCCGATGCCCGACAGCATGAGTAGTTGTGGCGTACCGATCGCGCCGGCGCACACGATTACGGCGCTGGTGGCGCGTGCGCTGCGCTGCTGGTTGCCGGCGCGGTATGCGACGCCGACCGCGCGAGCGCCTTCGAACTGTATGTGCGTCGTGTGCGCGTTGCGCTGGACCACCAGGTTCGTGCGCTGCATCGCTGGGAATAGGTAGGCGTTGGCAGCACTCCAGCGCGCTCCCGACTTCTGCGTCAGTTGATAGAGCCCAGCGCCCAGCTGCGTGCCGGAGTTGAAGTCGTCATTGCGGGGTACTCCGAGTTCGACGCACGCTTCGACGAATGCCTGGGACAGCGGATTGACCGATCGCGGGTCTTCCACACGCAGCGGTCCGCCCACACCGTGGGCAGGTAGCGCGCCGCGCGCCTGGTCCTCGGACGACACGAAGAATGGCAGCACATCCGCGTAGCTCCAGCCTGTTGCGCCGAGGCTCGCCCAGCCGTCGAAGTCGGCGGGATTGCCTCGAATGTAGATCATGGCGTTGATCGCGCTCGAGCCGCCCAGCAGTTTGCCGCGCGGGATGAACAGCCGACGCTGCTCGAGCTCGGGTTCTGGCTCGGTCTCGAATGCCCAGTCGTGCCGTGACTTGAACAGCTTGGAGAATGCGGCTGGGATGCGCGCGAACAGCGGCTCTCGCGCTGTCCCTGCTTCGAGCAAGAGTACCCGAACGCGCGCGTCCTGAGTGAGCCGGGAGGCGAGCACGCAGCCGGCCGAGCCCGCGCCGACAATCACGTAGTCGAAACCTTCCGCCATGCGAAGCACTGTGACGTCCGCCGCTAGCGCGTTCGTGCTGCGGCGGCGATAGTCACTTCGTCACGTCTTGAAGGAGAGCGGGCGAGCGGGTGCGCGTCCGTCAGGAGCGCGCGGCGGAGGTCGAGCGCAAGCGTGCTCGCGTGTCAGCGAGGCATGAGGGTGAGGCGCGTGGAGCGCCCGAGGCGCTGCAGTTCATTTGAAAAACTACGGCGAAGGACATGGTAGTGCGGGGAGAGTCGCGGGCCGCGCCGCGCTTGGGCAGCGGGCGTGGTCGTCGCCGAGACGGCGCCCCGGTGTCCCCGGGTACGCACGCGGGCGTCCTGATGGCGCGGCTGCCGGACAGGACCCCGGAACTCCGTCGTCAGCAGTGCCGCGAAGACCTTCCTTTCCTTTCCGGCCTGTGCACGGTAAAAGTCAGGCTCGACATGCGAAACGCAGCGCTTTTTTTGGGACTCGGTTCGTCGTTCCTGTTCGGGTGCGGCGGCAACACCGGCCTACGCATGACGGACGGCTCGGATTTTCGCGCCTACGTGGAAGACCGGAGCGGCCCGGCCGCGGGTGGTGAGCTCGCAGAGGTCAGGTTCAAGGCAAGCTTGTGTGATTCCGAGCCAATGCAGCCGGAGCACGCCCACTTGGACGAGAGTGACTTGGTCAATTTCCTCACGCGGCAGCATCTGGACGTGCGCGTCGACCGGCCGCGCGCGGATCTCGTGTATTTGAACATCAACGGAGCGGGGACCGAGAGCCCCGTGCGCATTCGGGTCGCCATTTTGGACAATGCCGACCAAGCGGGCAATCAGCTGCACGAAGCGCTGCTGCAGCACGGGGAAGGCGCGTGGGGCGTGCACCGCTCGAACCTTGCGGCGCTGGTCCCGACCGGCCCGTACACCGAAGCGATCGCGTTCGCCGCCAAAACCAAGCTCGCCTGTTGGGGCGTGTTCACTGCTGCCGGCACGGACGACACGTTCGTGGTGCCAGGCGGGTACTTCGAGCTCTGACGCTCCCAGGCTCAAATTCCCCGGTCGAGCGGGCGGGTCTTGGGTAGCTGGCGCAGCACGCTCATCGGGAAGAAATCCCGACCGCCGGCCTAGGATTTCAGCGGTCATGAGGCTACGCTGGGCGCGGGCACATGAAAGGGACGCGAAGCGTAAGGGTGGACAGTCCGCTTGGGGACGGCGCCTTACTTTTTTTATCGATGAGTGCACGCGAAGCACTGGGGCGGCCGTTCGCATACACGGTTGATTTGCTCGCGGACGACGACACGCTCGATTTCTCGAAGTTGCTCGGCCAGATGATGACCGTCGAGCTCGACCTTGAGCTGCTCATGACGCGCGAGTTCTCGGGCCACGTCACGGAGATTGGCTTGGTCGGGCAGCTCGGGCGGTACGTGCGCTACCGCGTGCAGCTGAGCCCCTGGCTTTCGCTGCTCGAGCATACGGCCAACAGCCGCATCTTCCAAAATCAAACCGCTCCGGACGTCATCAAGCAGATCTTCCGCGATCACGGCTTCAGTGATTTCAGCGAGGCGCTGGGCCCGCATTATCGAACTTGGGAGTACCTGGTTCAGTACCGCGAAACCGACCTGAACTTCGTCAGCCGGCTGATGGAGCAGGAAGGGATTTATTACTACTTCAAGCACCACGACAAAAAGCACACGCTCGTGCTTTCGGATTCCTACAGCTCACACAAAGCAACGCCCGGCTACGAGCAGCTGCCGTACTTCCCGCCGCACGAGGGTGAACGTCGCGAGCGCGACCACGTAGACGGCTGGCGTACGTCCCGTCAGATCAGGGCAGGGGCGTTCGTGATTCGGGATTTCGACTTCAAAAATCCGCTGCTCTTGCCCACTTCACCGCTCCGACAACCGAACGACCACGCCAAGTCGGAGGCCGAAATCTTCGATTATCCGGGCGAATTCCGCAACCAGGAAGAAGGGGACGTGCAAGTTCGGTTGCGCCTCGAGGAGCAGCAGAGCGACTACGAAGTGGCTCGCGGCTCCGGCAACGCGCGCGGCTTGAGCACGGGCGCGCTCTTCCAACTGACTGATTTTCCGCGCGAGGACCAAAACAAAGAATACCTGATTACTGAGGCCAACTACGGGCTGCGCGTGAACGACTACGAATCGCTCGACGAAGGCAACACGTCGCAGGACTATCGTTGCGAGTTCAGTGCGATCGACAGCCGCACTCCCTTCCGAGCCCTGCGCGTTACGCGGAAACCGGTGGTGGAAGGCCCCCAAACGGCGATCGTCGTCGGCGATCCGAAGTACGAGATTTGGACTGACGAGTACGGGCGCATCAAGCTTCAGTTTCATTGGGACCGCGTGGGCAAGTCGGATGACGCGAGCTCGTGCTGGGTGCGCGTCGCGCAAATCTGGGCCGGCTCCGGCTTCGGCGGCATTCACATTCCGCGCATTGGGCAAGAGGTCGTGGTGGACTTCTTGGAGGGCGATCCGGATCGGCCCATCGTCACCGGTTGCCTGTACAACGCGGACAACAAGCCGCCCTACACGCTGCCCAAGAACGCCACGCAAAGCGGCATCAAATCACGTAGCTCTCAAAGCGGCACCCACGACAACTTCAACGAGATCCGTTTCGAAGACAAAAAGGGCGAAGAAGAGCTGCACGTACAGGCAGAGAAGGACTACACGGAGCTCGTCAAGAACGATAGATCGTCCGACATCAAGCATGACCGCTCGGTGACGATCGGCCACAACGACACGCTGACGATCACCGGGGATCAGCTCATTCACATCCATGGCAACCTGTCGATGACCGTCGACGGCGTCACGGACTCGAAGAACAAGGACGCCAAGAACCCGATCAAGAGCTCGATGGCCGTTACGGGGGCGCACGACATGAAGGCCTCGGACAGCATCTCGCTCACCGCGCCGAACAAGATCACGCTCACCGTCGGCGGGAGCTCGATCACCATCACGCCCGGTTCGATCACCGTCAGCGCGGGTGGCTCTCAGATCGTGCTCGACGCCAATGTGCTCGCCTCGTCGAAAGCCGGGAGCAAGATCAAGATCGACGCTGACATCACCTCGAATTCGAGCAAAGGGGCCATGTCACGTATCGACGACCACTTTCTCGGTCAATCCTCCGCCGGTAGCAAGGTCGTCATGGACGGCAACGCGGCGCTGATATCCGCTGCTGATGCCTTCGTCAGCGGCACGAACATAGAAGTGACGGGTAAGGCCAAGACGACGGTCGCAGGCGCCGCCAGCAAGGTCGAGCTCGCTGCTGCGGGCGCCACGGTTTCGGGTCCGAAGGTGTCAGTCGCCGGCAGCGCCATGACGGAAATCAAGGGCGCGTTGGTGAAGATCAACTGATCATAACACCGCACGCTCACTCGCAGCCCGCTGAGGGCATCATTGTCGCGGTAGATGTTCTCCGCCTCGCTCTCGTCGCACGGAGGCTCCGAGGATGCGGCTGGCGTTCTCGACTCAGCGATCGGCTCGTT
>JBDTJC010000376.1:0-4838 GCA_039936055.1 Polyangiaceae bacterium
GACGCGGCACGGGCCCCGCGGAGCGGCGAGAGGATTTAGGGGATGAGACACAGCTATCCATTGCTTCGCTCCTCGCAAGCTCCCTCACCCCGAAGGAGTCGCGAGCGGCGAAGCATTGCTATTTGCAGGACACAGCGCTACGTCGGCCTCGGCGGATGATGCGGAGGCGCCTTCTATTTCTAGCTTTGCTCGGCATCGGTAGCGCCAGCTGCGGCAAGCGAGCTGCGCCGCCTGGGGCGGCCCTGGAGCCTTCAGCGTCGGCAACGGCGGTCTCAGAAGTGCGCACCGCCAATAGCGCGCCGTCTGCTGCGGTCAGCGCGTCGCGCAAGGCCGCCTCCGGAAAAGCCGCGCCGACCTTGGCGCTCGCGGATGGCCACGCAGCCGGCAGCGGCCCCGTACCCGGCCCCGGCTCGGTCGACGACAATCTGCCCTTCACGCCGGACGGCACGCGCGTCGCGAGCGTCGCGTGGCGCACCTGGATTTACACGGACACCGGCAAGCAGCGCTCGCGCTACGGCTACCTGCGCGTCGGCGCGGTCGTCGACGCGCGCGGTCCGCCTATCGTGAATGACGGCTGTGACGGCGGCTGGTACCGCGTGAACCCGCGCGGCTTCGTGTGCGTCGGCCTCGGCGCTTCGCTGAAGTTGGACGACCCGGTAGCCGTCGCATCGGTGAACCGCCCCGTGCGCGGGCACAGCGCACCGTACCTGTACGCGCTCTCCAACGCGACGCCGCCGTTGCTCTATTTCAAGCTGCCCAGCAAGGCGCAGATGAAAGAGAGCGAAGGTTATGACGTGTCTGTGCGCTCCGCGAATTTTCGCGAGCGCATGCGCGGCAAGCAAAGCCTGACCGGTGAGCTCGGGGATCCACCGGATTTTCTGAGCCAGGGGCAAACGCTGAACAAACCGTATGGCGTGAAGTCGCAGCTTCGCTACGTGGTTCACGCGGGAGCGGCCAGCCCAGACAGCGGGTTTGCGATTTCGAAGACGTTCCTCTGGCAAGACCGCGCTTTCGGGTTGACTACGGAGCTGGACGTGATCGCCCTCGACCGCGTGAAGCTGGTCGAACCGAGTGAGTTTCACGGCGTTGAATTGTTGGACGGCGAGACGCTACCAGTGGCGTTCGTGAAAGACCGCTCCGCGCCGAAATACGGCCCGGACGCGCACGGCAACCCCGTTGGGCGCGGCTCGTTCGGGTATCGCGAAGGGCTCAAGCTCGCCACCGGCAAGCGAATGGTCGGCGGCCTCATGCAACTGCGCGACGGCACGTTCGCGTCGGAAGCCAGCCTGCGCATTTTGCCCGCGCGCGATTCGTTTCCGAGCTTTGCCACGGGCGATCGCAAGTGGGTGGATATCTCCATCCAACATCAAACCCTGGTCGCTTACGTGGGTAAACGCCCCGTGTACGCCACGTTGGTCAGCACGGG
Source organism: Polyangiaceae bacterium (assembly GCA_039936055.1). Lineage (GTDB taxonomy): Bacteria > Myxococcota_A > Polyangia > Polyangiales > Polyangiaceae > PMG-095. The sequence continues at coordinate 1,427 of JBDTJC010000376.1, forward strand.
CCGCGGCGGCATGGGTGACCCCGAAACCCAAAGCGCCACCGTGCGCGGCACCTTCATGATCTACCAGAAGGAGGTCAGCTCCACGATGGACGGCGATGAAGACCGCAGTGACTCCTTCAACCTGCGTGATGTGCCCTTCGTCCAATATTTCCACAAAGGGTTCGCCCTCCACGGCACCTATTGGCACGATGACTTCGGCAAAGTCCGCAGCCACGGCTGCGTGAACCTCGCCCCGATCGACGCCGCGTGGCTGTTCGAGTGGACCGATCCTTCGGTGCCGGCTGACTGGCACGGCGCGGTCAACAAAGAGCGCGGCACGGTGGTTTACATCCACGCCTAAAGTGATCAAAGGCGCGCTCGAAGCCTAAACTCCCCGCCCCGGAGTTCCGTCTTGCTAATGAGCAGAGGAACCGGGCATCGTTTGAGTAGGGCAATGGCTTCACCGATCATTGATTTATTGAAGCGGACGCTGTCCGTGGGCGGCAGCGAAGTGCGCTTGATTCCGGGCCGGCGCACCGTCGTCGTGATGCCGGCGGGCGAGAGTGAGGTGCGCGGGGACTTGCAGACGACCGAGCGCGTGCAAGCCATGCTCGACCCAATCATGCCGCCCGAAGCACGCCGCAGCCTGAGCTCCGGCTACGCCGAGTGGGAGTTCGCCCTCGAGGACAAGGGCATTGCCCGGGCGCGCGCGGAGATGAAAGGCGGCCAATTGTCGGCCTTCCTGTTCCTGGACGGCTGCGACAACAACGGCGTGAAGGCGCCGCCACCCGCGCCCGGCTTCGGCATGGTAGCGCCCAGCGCCACCAACATCATCGAGGCCGACATCGATCGCCCAATGACGATGCCGAGCCCGAGCCGCTCCGCCTTCGCGGAAAGCCGCCCCAGCATGCCGGCCAGCAGTGCCGGCGGACCGACCGCAGAAATCGACCGCTTGCTGAAGCAGCTCGTCGACAGCAAAGGCTCGGATTTGCACATGTCGATCGGCGCCCCGCCGATGATCCGCAAAGACGGGGAGATGCAGCAGCTCCCCGGCCAACAAGTGCTCACCGTGGAGAGCATGGCGCGCATGATCATGCCCATCGTGCCGGACCGCAATCGGGACGAGTTCGCGCGCACGCACGATAGTGACTTTGCCTACGAGCTACCCGGCATCTGCCGCTTTCGCGCCAACCTATTCGTGGATTTGAAGGGCATGGGCGCCGTTTTCCGGGTCATTCCCAGCAAAATTCTGTCGGTTGATGACCTCGGCATTCCGAAGGAAGTGCTCTCGCTGTGTCACTTGCCGAAGGGCCTCGTGCTCGTCACGGGTCCCACCGGCTCCGGCAAGAGCACCACGCTGGCCGCGCTGATCGACTACATCAATCGCACGCGCAGCGATCACATCATCACCATCGAGGACCCGGTGGAGTTCGTGCACCCGAACAAAAAGTGCCTGATCAATCAGCGCCAAGTCGGGGAGCATACGGATTCCTTCAAGAAGGCGCTGCGCGCCGCGCTGCGCGAAGACCCGGACATCGTCCTGCTGGGCGAAATGCGTGATCTGGAAACCATCGCGATCGCGCTGGAAACAGCGGAGACTGGTCATTTGGTGTTCGGCACGCTGCACACCTCCTCCGCCCCGGCCACCATCGACCGCATCATCGATCAGTACCCGCCGGAACAGCAGAACCAGATCCGCGTCATGCTCGCCAACAGCTTGAAGGGCGTCATGGCTCAAATGCTGTGTAAGAAAATCGGCGGCGGCCGCGCCGCGGCCTGGGAAATCATGTTCGGCGTGCCCTCGATCTCGAACCTGATCCGGGAGTCGAAGATCTTCCAGATCCCGTCCATCATGCAAACGGGCCGCAAGCTCGGCATGGCGTTGATGAACGACAGCCTGTTCAAGTTGGTGAAAGAGGGCATCGTCGCGCCGGAAGAAGCGCTGGCCAAAGCGAATGACAAGGCCGGCCTCTTGCAGATGTATCAGCAAGCGAACATCGCCATGCCGGCGGCTAAGGCAGATCTGTAGAGCGCGTGCCGGTGCACTGCTCAGCGGGGCAACAGGTCGATGCGATCGGCAAAGGCCTCGAACGCAACCGGTTTCGTGCCGCCGAGATCGAAGTCACCCGTGACGCTGACGCCGGTGTCCGGCGCGAGCTCACCGGGGACGGCAATCGTGCCCTCGGCGAGGACGTTCGGTGGCGCGCCGGACGGGCTTTCGCTCAAGTCCGAGCCGTCGAGCGCGCGCACGCGCACGCCTAGCGTTTTCCTCGGCTCCTTGCTGGCGTTGAACACGCAGGCGTGAACCGAGCGCGCTTCGCCGAATTCCGCGACCTTGAGCGCGCACACGTGCACGTCACTTGCGGCCTGCAGCAAGCGGTCCAAGTACGGCGCTTCGTCTTCGCGGAGCGCCTCACGCAGCTCCAAGATCGCATCTTTGGCCCGTGGGTCGCCGAAGAACGTGAGCAGCATCGCGCCGTGCATGCGCACCGGCCGATTGTGTGCGTGCAGCAGCTCGGCGAGCAGGTTCGTGGGGGCGGCATTTTCGCCTTCCACGCCAACGTCACTCGTGAGCGCGTTGTGCACTTCGAAGTCAGTACCGCGCGCTGCGACGTCCCATTTGATGGCCTGGCCGGGGTTCAGCGGCCCTTCGAAGAAGAGCGGGCGCGTCGCGCTCGAGTAGCGCTTGGACGACGGCGGTGGGTCGCGTTCGAAGAACTCCACCAGGAGCGCTACGTCTTTCAACGGTTGGTTTGAGTTGTTGACAATGCCGATATCGAGGTCGAGATAGTTCTTGTCCTTGCGCTCGTCGTCTTCGCGGCCGCGCCGCGAGTGTTTGGACAGCGTGAGCACGCTGAGCACCGGGATCGGGTTCTGCCAGAGCAGCGAATCCGAGCGCGGACAGCGGCAAGCCGCGGCGGCAAGGGCGGGCTGCGCGGCAGCGGACGCCACTGGCGCAGCGGCTTGGGCCACCGCGCGCGGCCGCACCGGAGCTGCCGGCTCTGCCGCTTGGCCCGCGTTCAGTGCCGCTTGCCCAGCGCTGGGTTCGACGAAGCGCGGCACGCGCGCCGCGAGTTCGTGCGCTGGATCGGACGTCAACAGCCAGCGCACCATGAGCACGAACGCGAGCGTGAGCGCGGTCAAACTCATCACGATGGCCGCGGTGGTGCGCGGCAAGAACCCTTGAAATACCGCAATTGGCGGCGTTTTCGAGGGGGTCGGGCGGGGCGACAACGGCGAGCGCACTAGGCTCGGCACGAAGCCGGACAAATCTGCCACGAACGCCTCGCGCGCCATCGACCCTTCGAGCCCGCCGCTCTTCAACAGCTGGTCCGCGAAGAACCCGAGCACGCACAGCGCGATCGCCGTCGTGATGGCAATGCCCAAGGCGCTCACCGCGCTCGTACCCGGTGCCAAGCGGAACGCGGCCCCA
>JBDTJC010000377.1:0-5291 GCA_039936055.1 Polyangiaceae bacterium
AGACCGTAAATAGTAGGTCTTTGCTCAGGTGCGGAGCGGGCACCCACTTGCCGGCCCCGATGATCAGACCAGCCACCACCAAAGCCGACGTGTACGGCACCTTCAACCAGCGCGCGAGCAACGCGACGCCAGTCGCAATCGCGAATAGCAAGACGACGACAAATTCGAGGTGCATGAGGCCGTCGTGCCCGAGTACGACTTCGGCCACAAGCCCGTCGTGAGTGCTTCTTTAGCAGCGTCAATGAAACGACACGAGTCAATCGCGTTCGAGGCTCAGCCCCTTGGCAGAACGGATGTGTACGTCACGCTGCGGAAAGGGGATCTCGATGTTGGCGGCTCTGAACGCAGCATCGATCGCGAACCGAAGGCGAGAGGCGACGCGCTGGTCCTCCCTTGGATTGCTAATCCAAACGAGCAAGGAAAAGTCCAAGCTGGAGTCCCCGAAGTTCACGAAGCGAACCTCGTGTGCTGGCTCGGGTAGCAGTTCAGGATCAGCCGAGGCAACGTCGAGCAGGACTTGCCGGACTCGCTCGACGTCGCTGCCGTATGCCACGCCGACATTCACCGCGATGCGGAGGTTGGTGGTCGGGACCGAGTGGTTGATTACCTGCGCGGCGATCAGTTGGCTGTTGGGGACGATGATCGTGACCTCGTCTCGTGTGATTACCCGAGTGGCTCTCATCCCAATATCGCTGACGATCCCCACGGCGTCGCCGATTCGCACGAAGTCGCCGCGGGCGACTGGTCGCTCGACGAGCAAGATGATCCCCGACACGAAGTTCTGCGCAATATTCTGCAAGCCAAGTCCGATGCCAACGAGCACGACGGTCGACGCCGCCAGTAGGGCGTCGAGCCGAATGCCAACCGAGGTCAGCGCGATCCCGGCGCCGATGAGCAGCACGACGTAGCGCACGATCTTGGACAGCGCGAAGCGCGCTCCATGGGCGACTTCGCGGCGCACGAGCGCACCCGTCACGCCCTTTCCGGCGAGCCCCGCCAACACGTAGGCAACGAACATCACCAGCACGCCGACGAATATCGACGCCAGGGTAACGACACCCCCGGCCAGATGTGCGATCGGCGCGTGCGCGACGTCCGAGATGCGTTCGGTCAGGGGCATGAGCTCTCCTTGCAATGGCCGGTGGCGTAGCCTGCGTTCGGGAAGGCGAGCTCAGACGCCGCCGGGGAGCGTGCGGTGCAGGATCGCGGGCGGTCCAATGTGATGATCGTGGAAGGCTTCGAGAACACGAAAGTGCACATCCGTTTCGAACGGCTTCTCGAACTTGCAGTCATAAACGTAAGGTCGGACCTTCAAATGGAAGGCAACGTAGTCCTGAAGAATGACTTGCTTTGCCAGCACCGGGATGGGCTGGGCCAGGAATACGTACGGGCTATTGAGGCACGCTTCCCGAATGAGCTCGGCCGCGAGCTTCGCGTCTTGGTCGATGCCAATATAGAAGTCCATCGCCACCTGCATTTCGAGCGCTCCGTAGTTTGCGCTCGAGGTGACGTCAGTGAATACCTTGTTGTTGGGGATCGTAATGATATTGTGATCGAGCGTATTCATCCTTACGCTACGCAGCCCGATCTTGATGATGTCGCCATACTCACCGCCGTACGCCACGCGGTCACCCACCTGAAAAGGTCGGTCGAACATGATCGTGATGCCAGCAATGAACGAGGCAACCAGATCACGGAGCGCAAAGCCGACCGAGAACGCGAGCGCCCCGCCGATCACCGTCAGTGTCGTCGAATCCAGCCGAATGCTGAGACTAAGCGCGATAGTGAAGGTGAGGATGTACAGTAAGAAACGTGCTGACGTCTGAATCTTTTGGATCGTGAGCCGACGGTTCGAGAAGCGCGTACTCAAACGCTGCCCGGCGCTCTCCACCAGCCGCAACAGGAAGATGGCTCCGAGCACGATTGGCACGGACGCCGCGACCCCACCCCAGCGGACGAATTGCGCAATCTTGGCAATGTCCGGCGGCTCTTGCGCCTGTGCAATGGCCGGAAAGGCAAAGGCAAAGGCAAAGGCGCCGAGGAGTAAGCACGGGTAGCTGGCCCGACCGAAAGCGATGCGCTTCATGAGTTCACCAGAAGGTGTCGGCGCTCCAGAAGCACGACGATTGAGCGGAGCCAGGGCCAGGCAACGCGCACCCCGCCGCGCTCCTCCACCAAGTAGCCGTGCTGCAAGCCCACTGCGATGCCATTCCTCACGATCAACTCCGGCACCCGGGTAGCCTTGGCTAAGTCTGCAATATTCGCGGGGTCCATCTGTAGGACGGAGCGAAGCACGAACAGCGAGGCGTCAGGCAGGAGTTCGAGTTCGTCGGCGTCGGGGACGACGAGCGACCGCACACGCACTCCGCTGTCTGGGCCCTCGAACAAGGAGGCTCGCCAAGCTTGCAAGGCTAGTCCGGGGTTGCCGCGCGCGTGATCCCACACCATTCGAAAGTACCCGTTCCGACGAGCGGCGAGCGCCTCCTGCTTGTCTATCTCGTCAGCGGCCGCCGGTAGCTTCTCCAACAAATCTTCGAAGGTCGGAGCAATTTCTGCCTCCGTACTGCGCGCGGATAGCAGGGCGCCGATTTGTTCATCCGTCCATGAGCGCAGCACGAGCACCTCGTCGAACAACGGACGCGCATCGCGTGCGCGGCTCAGGAGTGGCCACAGCACCGCATCGATTGCGAATACCCAGAGCGTGAATTCAGCGTGGGTTCGCGCGTATTCCAAGGCTTCGTCGAATGGCCCCAGGCCCCCGCGCAATGGTTTGATGAGCGCCTGGGCGTCATCCAGCAAGACCACGCTTGCTGCGGCGTTTGCAGCCGAGCCAGCGACGGGGACATGGCTCCGAATCAGCTCGTTCGGCTGCGGTAGCAGGCAGTCTATCGCGACCACGCCATTCGTTTTAGACTCGATACGACGCAAAACGGTGCTCTTGCCCATGCCGCGGTCCCCGACAATCGCTATGACGCCTCCGCGAGCCTCTGTGCTCCGTGCAATCAGGAGATCCACTTGAGCCTCGGCGGCGCAAGGCACCCATGCCTCGCCGTGCCGCGACGGGGCCAACGAGGCAAATGCCTGGCTATTTAGCGGGGTCACCTCGGCCGCAAGCTTGTCGCCCGCGAGACGAGCGAGCTCACGCTTGAATAGATAAGCATGAGCTCGTCGCGCCAAATTGAAGCTCGTGATCCAGTTGCGCAGCGTTTTGTAGGCACCAAACCCGAAGAGTTGAACCGCTGCCACCATTGCAGCGAAAAAGCTCTTCCAGCCGCCGCGATTCGCGAGCACCCACTCTTGCAATCGCGATTTGCGCCGCACTCGCTCGACGCGCTCGAACACGATATTTCGCCACCAGCGCACCAGGATCAAGAACACCGGCACGGCCGCGAACCAGCAGGTGGATGCGACCCACTCGTAGATCGTCCCTTTGCCGACCAGGCGCGCGCTCACCAGAAGGACCAGCGCGAACACGACAATCACGCGCCCCACGAGCCTGAGCGAGCGAAGCCTTAGCCGCGCGGTCTCACCGGTCGAGGTACGCTCATCCTTACTATCGGTGATGGTCGCGATCGCGTTGATCACGTTCACGACCAGCGCGCCCACGAGCGACCAACCGAGGATCGCGCTCAGCAGCTGAAATTCGAGCAAACCCGCCACTGATACCGGAGCCATCCAGGTGAAGAGCTCGAACAAGAGGAGCCACTCCAACGTGCGATGAAAGCCTCCAACGAAGTGTAGCGCCCGCAAGACGGGGCTCGGCAGCGCCCGCTGCTCACGTCGATCGCTCTCGGCAAGCCGCATCTCGGCGAGCGCAAGCCACTCAGGGCTGCGTCGCCTCAACCAAACGAAGCCGAGAATCACGAGCAGCCACGGCACCACCACCGCAGCGATGCTCCAGGTAGACGCACCCTTGATTGCCTTTCGACTGCGAAGATCGCCTAGCCAGCGGGCCGCAACGTTGCGGTGATAGCGCAAGATCAGAAATAGCTGGCGAACTTCCGAGCGTGATTGATCGAAGCCAGCCGGCGTGAAGCCCGTAATCGCAGTGCGCTTGTCCCCGGACAGATACGGGAGCAACCCGAGCCGATCGCGGTTGAGCGCGTCGATCTCGTCCAGCAGTGCTGCCGCTCGCGCTTGCCTGAGGGTCAGCTCTTCCGCGCGCGTGTCGTCGATCGTTTTCTCTAGTGCGTTCCTGCGCTTATTGACGGCGGTGGTCTGCGCGCTCGTGGGGATGTCGGTCAGCGGATTGGCGCCGATTTCCGGGACGTCCGAGGCGCTGGAGCTCAGGTCGTCGAGCGCGTTGTCCAGTTTATCGCGAGAGGCTTTCAGCGCGCCCCTCAGTGCGTCGTACGTGTCGTCAGCTGCTGCGGAATCGGGGACTCTGGCGTCGGCCGAGCGACGCTGCCAGCCGAGCAAAACGTCATGGCGGGCGGCGAGCGTGACTCGCTGAGCGTCAAATTTATCGCGCAAGGTCGTCAGAGTTCGCCCGAGGTCGATGAGGCGAGCCAACTCCCCACTGACCACGCGCTCGGCCTCGGAGCGGGCCGTCCGCGCGGCGTCCAGTGCCTTCTCGCGCTCGGCGGCAGCTAGGCGCTCCGCTTTCTCTTCGTCTGTTTCTTTCGGTTTCGCGGCCTCGACCCGCGCCGCTTGAGCTCGGAGCAACACCTGACGCGCCTGCAGGGGCAGTGAATAGAAGGCGAGCCGAGCGCGGTCGAGTGCCTCACGTGCACGCCACAGGACAGGGTCGACGCTGCCCGCGTCCGGTTGCTCGCGGGCAACTCGGGGCGACGACTTGGCACTGACCCGACGAGGGAGACCTGCATCGGCCTCGCCCACGGTGCGCAGCAGGGTCGAAAGGCGGAAGCGATCGATCTGCACCGCAGCTTCGTCGGTCAAGCTGATGTCGAAGAGGCTCGCAGGGTCCACGGCGACAGGCAGGGTCCCAGCAATCAGCGCGCGAACTCCAGCGGTGAGTTCATCAGTCGAGCTCGCCGCATTCGCGTCCCCGGCGTCAGCGGCGTCAGCAGTCCCGCCGTCGACGCCTGCGTCTTGTGCGCGCGCAAAACCGAGGCAGATGAACAGCGCGGCAAGCACGACCAAAACGAGGCTTTTGAGCCTCCGAACGCAAAGGAGCGACATCGTGAACGGACCCTACAAGTCCCGCGCACGGCGGGCAATGTCTCGATCGTCGCGCGCTCGATTCACGGCATGTATCTCGGTTCAACCTTTGCCTTGCCATCGGCAAAAGAGATGTCGAGTTGCGGAACGTTCACCAGTTCGAAGGTGGC
>JBDTJC010000378.1:0-2662 GCA_039936055.1 Polyangiaceae bacterium
GGGCGCGCTGATCAATTGGTACCGGGAAGAGCAAGCCAAGCATGACATCGGCTTCTTCCAGATCGGCGGCGGCATCTCGGGTGACTTCCCGATTTGCGTCGTGCCGCTCATCGACCAAGACTTGCAGCAGAAGGTCAAAGTCTGGAGCTACTTCTGCCAGATTTCCGACTCCACGCCCTCCTACGGTTCGTATAGCGGCGCGCCGCCCGGTGAGAAGATCACGTGGGGTAAGCTCGCGGTGGACACGCCCCGCTTCGTGATCGAGTCGGACGCGACGATCGTGTTTCCGCTCGTGGCCGCGTACGTTTTGAATCAGTGAGACGCTCCCGTCAGGGGGCATCTTGCCCCGCTGCTGCGCCCCACTCGTTGGCGTAAAGCCTGGCTCAGTGGGGCGCTGCCCCTCGCGCTGTCTTTTTGACTATCTCCGCCAAGCGGTCGCCGATGGCCGGCCGCTTGGCATTCGTGGTAGCTGAAGACTCGGTCACTTCCAGTGAGGGCACGATGCGCGTCGAATTCCGAGTTTCACGGGTGGGTCTATGTGCGTTGGCGTTGGCGCTGAGCGCCTGTGCTGGCCCCAATCTTCAACCAAGCGCGGAAAGCACGCAGGACGGCGAGGTGACCGAGGCTGAGGCAGCGGTCGTCACTACCAGCCTCAGTGTAGGCCGTAAGCTGATGATCATCGGGAACATCGACGGCGAACTCGTGGGCAGCAACTCGCGGGACGCCATCTTTACCGACCGCTTGATCGCTGACGTCGGCGGTGCCTCGCGCCTGCACGTTCTCGTTGTCCCCGCGGCGAGCGCGTCGCCTGCATGGCTCGGGGGCTACCTGCGTTCCGTGCTCGCGGTTCGTGGCGTCTCGGCGACACAAGTGGAGGTCGCACACATCGCGAACGAAGATGATGACACGACCCCCAATGTGGATGAGAGCACCTGGGCGAACGGCGCGTATAGCGCGGCGGAAGTCGCGAAGGTGGCTCGCGCGAACGTGGTTTGGCTCGCCGGCGGGGACCAAAACAGGCTGACCTCGTTGTTGCTCACGAATCGCGGGAAAGACACGCCGTTTCTGGATGCTTTGCGGGGCAAGCTCAAAGCCAACGACTTGATTTTGGCCGGCTACAGCGCCGGTGCAGCCGTCTTCAGCGATCCGATGATCAGCAACGGTACGTCGTTCGGAGCGCTCAGCCTCGCGCCCAGCACGGACCCAGACTGCTCCGAAGACGACCCGATTTGCGTTTCGCCGGGCCTCGGTTTCGTTCCAAGCTCGAATGATGTGGTTGTCGATCAACATTTCGAGCAACGAGGGCGGTTTGGTCGGCTAGTACGAGCGCTTGCGTTGACCAACAAGCGGACGGGCTGGGGTGTCAGCATGAACGGCGCATTTTATGTTGACCTGCTGAAACGCACTGCTGAAGTAGTTGGAAATCCGGGTGATGCTAGCGTGACCATCGTTGGTCGCGAGAGCGCAGCGCAAAACCACGAGCTGGCTGGACCGCCTTTCACCGGCGATAACTACACGGTCAGTGTGCTCGGCACCGGTGACGTCTACGCGCTGCCTGATTCCAAGCATCCACACGGCGTGGCCTCGCACGTGGTGACGAGCGAAGTGTATGCGCCGTTCTCGTCGTACTTCGACGAGCCGCCCGTGCTGACCGACGCTTTCGGCGACGAAGTCGTGGCCGAAAAGGTCACTGAGTACTTTGCGGACGGCTCGCCGCAAGCGAGCGGCGCGCGCGTCGATGCGATCGCGTTCAATGCGGATGAGCAGGGCAACGCCAGCGGCTTTCGGTTGCGTTTCAGCGCCGACGCAAATTCCACGGTCGCGTGGAACGAGGATGCCGGGTACTCCATCTTCGATTCCCGCTTGAAAATCAGCACCCTGACGGCAAAATTCATCGGCCTCGGCCCTTGAGGTCCTGAACACTCGTCCTAGCCACGTTCCTGTTCGCGCACAGTGGCTTGGGTTCCACCGGAGCTGGTTCCGCGCTACAGCGCCCGGGCATGGCGAGTACTGAATACGATGTGATTGTGATCGGCGGCGGGCCCTCCGGGTCATCCGTCGCGACACGCTTGGCACAGCAGAAGCACCGCGTGCTGTTGCTGGAGAAAGAGCACTTCCCGCGCTTTCACATCGGTGAATCCATGTTGCCCTGCTCGATGCCCCTGATTGAGCAATTGGGCGCCATGCCGCGCCTGAAGGCGGCTGATTTCCTGCCTAAGTACGCGGCCGAGTTCGTGACCCCAGATGGCTCGTTGCGGCGTCGCTATGCGTTTGCGGATGGCTTGGTGAAAGGTCACGGTTCGGCGTTCGAGGTCGACCGCAGTGAGTTCGATCGGCTCCTGCTCGACAACGCGGCGGAGCACGGGGTGGAGGTGCACCAAGGCGCGCAAGTGATTCGCTTCGACATCGATCGCGTGAAGGGCGTGGACGTCATGGCGCGCGCCGAGAGCGGCGTCGAAACCTTGTATCACGCGCAAATGTTGGTCGATGCGTCTGGGCAAAGCTCGCTGCTCGCCGGCCGGCTCGGCCTGCGTCAGATGGACCAGGAGCTCAAGAACTTCGCCGTCTTCTCGCACTACGAGGGCGCGACTCGTTATGAGGGCAAAGAGGAGGGTGATATCAGCATCGTGCTCGCGCCCGGCGGTTGGTGGTGGGTGATCCC
>JBDTJC010000379.1:0-13543 GCA_039936055.1 Polyangiaceae bacterium
TCTTGGAAGACCAGACCACGATCAGCGGTCGAGAGGCGAAGCCAACGAAAGCTGACCGAACAGGCGCGTGCGATCTGTCAGCAAGCGAACGTGGTCCGACACGTCACCGAGCCACTACGCCAGAAACTCAAAAGCTCGTACGGCGCATCAAGGATGCGGAACGAGCTCGGAGAAAACCAAGTACACGCCGAGCACGCGAAGGGAGCAAACGTCACAGAGGCTCCATCGCGTGCTCGACTCCAAGCGCCAGGCTTGGTGGCTCGCCCGCTTGCGCGGGGCCGAGCTTTGGCTCGAGCGCGGCCAGTAAAACCGGCCGTGCCCGAGTAGCCGCTGGACCGCTCTGCCAGGGTCAGCAAGCACCGAAGCGCTCACGACACCGACCGAATCAGCCCGGCGAAGGCTCACGCCTTCTTGGCAGCCTTCTTGCGCTTCTTGGCGCCCTTCTTGGCGACCTTGCGCTTGGCTACGCGCTTCTTGGCGACTTTCGGCGCCTTCTTGGCAGCGGGTTTCTTAGCGGACTTGGTACGGGTCTTCTTTGCAGCCATTTTCGATTGCCTCCCAGCAGTTCGGAACAAGGGCCGGAATTGGCCCGCACTCCGAGGGTATGTTGCAAGACGTATATTGCCACCTATTGCGATGTGTCAACGAAAAAAATTCACTTGCGATCCTCAGCGGGGCACAGATCACGGCGTTAGAGGGTCGCAGGCGTTGCAGACAGCGCACTTGTTTAGTGCTTTCTGATCAGCCTAAAAAGCTCCACATGTCGGTCGGCTGGCCCACAAAAAACCTTTTGAACACGGGCACTTGACGCGCTTCCGGAAGTCACTTAGGTCGAGTTCAGCGGCGCGCCAATTCGCTCCGCAACCCGACGGGATCCAATGAAGTTTTCGATGCTCCGTAGACCCACATCTTTGTTGTTATTTTTGTCTCTGGGAGTCACCGCTTGCGGGTACTCGCAAGAGGAATGGGACCAGAAGCTCCGCGAGAACCAGAGCCTCACCGACCGACTCAAGGCGCAGACCGACGCGCACAAGAAGTCGCAGTCGGATTACGAAGAGGCGGGCCAGGAGATCGACACGCTGAAGAAGCAACTCGCTGATCGCGGCGCGAACCTCGACAACCTGAACCAGAGCTTGGCCGAGCAGCGCAAAGCGCTCGAAGAGTACGCGCGCCGCACCGAGCAGCTCGATCAGATCCGCAAGCGTTTCGAGTTGTTGCAGACGAAGCTGCAGAAGCTAACGCAGCTCGGGTTGAAGGTCGAAGTTCGCAACAACCGCATGCTGATTCAGCTGCCGGGCGACGTTTTGTTCGATTCTGGTCAGGTGAATCTCAAGCCCGATGGGCAGAAGATCCTGATGCAGGTCGCGGACGTCATCGGCAAGGATGCTGACCTTTCCAAGCGCCGCTTCCAGGTCGCCGGTCACACGGACTCCAAGCCGCTCGCTGGCGGCCCGTACAAGGACAACTGGGGTCTATCGGCCATGCGCGCGCGCAGCGTGCTCTTGCTGCTGACTTCGCCGCCCGACGCGAAGGGCATCGGCGGTGGCCTCAACCCGGCAAACTGGAGTGCCGCGGGTTACGCGGACACCGATCCGGTCGCAAGCAACGACACCGAGGACGGTCGCAAGAAGAACCGCCGCGTCGAGCTCGTCGTCCAACCGGACGTCGAAGAGATGTTGAACCTCAAGAGCCTCGCCAAATAACCTGTTTTAGGGCCGGTTTTCCGCCCTTCTCGCGCATGCGCATCGCCACAATCGACATCGGAACCAACTCGGTTCTGCTGCTCGTTGCCGAAGTCGAGGCTCAAGCTAGCGGCGGTGCGCTGAGGCCAGTGGTGGAGCGCGCGACCGTCACGCGCCTGGGTGAGGGCGTCGATCGCAATCGGCGACTACTCCCCGAAGCGGCTGAGCGCACGCTGGCTTGCTTGGCGGACTACGCTGGCACGCTGCGCGAGCGGGGCGTCACGCGGCTGGACGCGGTCGGGACGAGCGCGATGCGCGACGCGGCAGGCGGTCAAGAGTTCGTGGCTCGCGCCGCGCAGATCCTGGGCGTCGCGCCGCGCGTGATTGACGGAAATGAGGAAGCGCGCCTGACGTTCGCTGGTGCGCTCTCCGGGCTGCCGATCGCGGGTAAAGTGATGGTGTTCGACATCGGTGGCGGCAGCACCGAGATTGTCGTTGGCGAAATTGGCCCAGCAGGCAAACGAATCGCCGCAGCTGTCAGCTTGGACATTGGCAGCGTGCGCCTGTTCGAGCGGCACGTCCGAAGCGATCCGCCGAGCCAGTCGGAACTAATCGCCGTCCAGCAAGACGTCGCGCTGGCGTTGAAGGACGCGCCCGCACTCACGCGGGGCGCCGCGCTCGTCGGTGTCGCGGGCACCGTGACGCAACTCGCGGCGCTCGAACTCAAGCTCGCCCACTACGACGCCGCGCGCGTGCACGGCAGCGAACTGTCGCGCGCCAGTGTCGACCGTCTCGCGGACAAACTGGCTGCGGCGACTCTCGCGCAGCGCCGCGTGCTACCCGGAATGGATCCGTCACGGGCGGACGTGCTGGTGGTGGGCAGCGCGATCGCTCGCGCGGTGCTACACTGGTCTGGCGCGACGAAGCTCGTTGTCTCTGACCGTGGCGTTCGCTGGGGTCTGTGCCAAGAGCTGGCAGCACAAGGCGACGCTTCCCCAGAAAACGAAGCTCGTTAGGCTGCGCAACGAAATTCCTGTGCCGCGCAATCCCACTCCAACGTGCCGAAAGACGCTGCTCACCTGTACAAGTGTCCCCACCTGTTTGCGGAATTCCAGGAATCTTCAGGAGCTCTTGAGGATTTCTTGACAGTTTGGGTTCTAAGAATTACAGTGCCGCGCCTGGCGATTCCTAACTTCAAGTTGGGAACAAAGGTAGTCCGGTGCCGGAAACTCTCACGTTACCGAGCCCCGCGTATACCTCGCTGGAATGAAGTTCATGCCCAATCCGTTCAGTCCGCGTCAAACCCCATCCCGCGCGACAACGGAGCGAGCGTAGCTGCTTAATAAGACACGAGCTTTCTGATCATCGGTTTGCGAAGGCAAGCGCGCTCGTTGCGAGTGCTCTGCCCTAGTTAGCGTCAAAGGAGACGTTCATGCAGTCCAGCCCGGAAGTTGAGTTCAAGGTCGGCGACAAAGCAGTGTACCCCGCGCAGGGTGTCGCGGAAGTGATCAGCATCGATGAGAAAGACATCGCTGGTACGCGGCAACGCTTCTATGTCCTCCGCATCTTGGACACCGATCGTAAGATCATGGTGCCCGTGTCAAACGCGAACGCGGTTGGCCTCCGTCAGGTCATCAGCGAGCAAGAAATTCGCGAGATCTTCGATATTTTGAAGGAGCGTACGATCGGCTTCGACACGCAGACGTGGAACCGTCGCTACCGTGGCTTCATGGACAAGATCAAGACCGGCTCGATCTACGACGTCGCCGAAGTGCTGCGCGATTTGTACCGCCTGAAGGCGAACAAGCAGCTCTCGTTCGGGGAGCGCCGCATGCTCGACACCGCCCGCACGCTGATCGTGAAAGAAATTGCGATCGCCCGTGCGCAGACCGAAGAGAACGTCCGTAACGAGATCGAATCGATCTTCTTCGCGAACTAGTTCTCAGTCTCGGGTGATTGGGGTCTCGGCCCCAATCGACGACTAGGCGCGCATCTCGAAAGGGATGCGCGTTTCGTCTTTTTGTGGCGTCAGGTGCCGCCGTCTACGCGCCGTTGAATCGGGGGCAGGGGCGGGAGCTCGAGCACGACACGCCAGTGCCCGTCTTCACGCACGCACTTCACGGTGCGCGGCGGCGTGACGTTGGATTCACCGAGCACGGTGACTTCCGCCCAGTCCCCGTCGGTGCGGGACGTGAGTTTCTTCGGCGTGTACGCGAGCGAAAAGTGCGAGGGCGCAATCATTTCCTCGGGCGCGATTTCGCGACCCGCGACGGCACTCGCGCGCTTCGCGCGCTCCGCCAGATTTCGGCGCGCGTCGGCCCAGAGCAATTCGTACGCGAGGCGCGCCGCGTGGGAATCACCGTGAACTCGCTGCATGCGGTCCATAAACTCCTGCACAACACGCTCGGGCGTCGAGTCCTTCGCCTCTGCCTCGCAGCCCGCTTGCATGAGGCTCAGCGCCAAAAAGGTCGCGCTGAGCCAATGCCCTCGCGAATTGTAGGCCCCGCTCATGAATCAGCCGATTGAGCCGCTGGAGAGCCCCATGGCGCCGCGCACTTCACGCATGGTTTGACGCGCGATGTCCCGGGCGCGCTCGGCACCATCCTGGAGCACCGTCAGGACGCGCTGAGGGTCTTGCCGCAGCTCCGCGGATTTTTCGCGAAACGGCCCCAATTCAGCGACGATCGAAGCGCGCAGTCGCATCTTGCAGGTGCCGCAACCGAGCTCGCCCGTGCGGCACGCCGCGTCGATCTCGGCGACCGCTTCGGCGCTCGAGAAGGCCTTGTGCATCGTGAAGATGTTGCAGATTTCTGGACGCCCAGGATCACCCAACTTCAGCTTCAACGGATCGGTGAAGGCGCCCTTGAGCTTCTTCTCGATGACCTTCGGCTCGTCCGACAGCTCGATGGCGTTACCGCGGGATTTACTCATCTTGGATTTGCCGTCCACGCCCAGGATGCGAGGCGTAGTCGACAAGAGCGGCTTCGGCTCGGGGAATACGTCGCCGTAGCGCGCGTTGAATTTGCGGCAAATCTCGCGAGCTAACTCCAAGTGCTGCACTTGGTCGTCGCCCACCGGAATGACCGTCGCCTTGTACAGCAGCACGTCCGCCGCCATCAGGATGGGGTAAGTGAACAACCCCGCGTTGACGTTTTGCTTGTGCTGGTCGCTCTTCTCTTTGAATTGTGTCATGCGGCTCAAATCACCCATGGGAGTGATGGACCCGAGGTACCAGGCGAGCTCCATGTGCTCGGGGACGTCGCTTTGGACGAAAATCGTGCAGCGCTCGGGATCTAGCCCCGCCGCGATGTAAGCGATCGCCGTGTCGAGGATGCGCTGGGGCATCTGCTTGACGTCGTATTCGATGGTCACGGCGTGTGCGTCGACCACGCAAAACAGCGCGTCGTACTTGCCTTGATTGAGCAAGCGCACCCAACCCTGGAGGGCCCCAGAGTAATTGCCAACGTGCAGCCCGCCGGTCGGCTGCATCCCAGAAAAGATTCGCGGGCGTTCGCTCATGACGAGCTTCACGTACCCGGCGGGCCGGGCGACTGCAAGCGCGGGCATGCGCGAGCCCATTCGGAAGGAGCGCAGGTCTTTTGGCCCAAGCACTAGCGCCCCGGATACGATTTCAAAACGATGCGAGGCGAGATCTGCCAGGTGCGACTTTCTTGGCCCGGAAAGCGGGAACCGGCCGCGGCGGACGGTGCACGGCTACACGTCAAAAAGGCCGGCAGCCAGGGCTTCGAGCTGATTTCGGGGGACAATTTGCGAGCGCTGCATGCACTTGCCCAGCGCCCGCAGCGCTTTGCGCTGGCCTACTTGGACCCGCCCTTTCTAACCGGGCGAGAGCACGTGCAGGTCGCTCGCGAGCGCAACGCCACCGGCGACATCGTGCGTACGCTGACGCCAGCATTCGACGACCGTTGGGACAGCCTGGAGTCCTACCTGAATGCTCTGGGTGACCGCCTGACGGCGGCGCGTGAGCTGCTCACCGACGACGGTTGCCTGATCTTGCATGTGGACCCGAAGACCAGCCACTACGCCAAGGTGATGTGCGACGAAATCTTCGGCCCACGCGCGTTCGCCAGCGAAATCGTGTGGCGGTACCGACGCTGGCCCGCCAAGACCAAGAACTTCCAGCGCGTCCACGACGTACTGCTCCGCTACGTCAAAAATCCGGACGCAGAGCCGCGCTTTCGGCAGCTCTACGAACCGCTGGCAGCCTCAACGCTCGCCACTTGGGGCGACAAGAAGCAGCGCGCCGTGCTCGACGCCACCGGTCGTCGCCGCTCCTCCAGCAAGACCGAAGAAAAGACCGCGGGGGCGCCGATGGGCGACGTCTGGGAAATCAGCATCGTCGCGCCCGTCGCGAAAGAACGGACTGGGTACCCCACCCAAAAGCCGGAGGCGCTCCTGCAGCGACTCATCGAAGCCTGCACCCAGCCCGGCGACGCGGTGCTCGACCCGTACTTGGGCAGCGGGACCACGCTCTCGGTGGCGGCGCGCTTAGGCCGCGTCGCCACCGGAATCGACGCCAATCCTCGGGCGCTCCACGTGGCGCGGCAGCGGCTCCAGGCAGCCGACATCCAGGCGGCCGAGGCGAGCCTCAGCTGCCCCAAGGCCAAGCGGCCCATCACGCCACGTTCAACTGGAAAGCTTCGCGTCGCCTAATCGCGGACGGCGCCGGAAAAGCGACTAAGCTCCGCGCGATGCGCGACTCGCTAGCGCGGCTATCCGCCACCTTGCTGCTACTGAGCGCGCCCGCGGTGTTCGGTGCGGACGCGCGGCCCGTCGCGCGCGTCGGCGCGGAATCCGTGAGCGCAGACGCGCTCAGCCGCCGCATCGCCAAGATCCCCGACTTTCAGCGCAAGGCGCTCGCCGACGGCCCCGACAAGTTGAAGCGCGCCGTGCTCGATACCATGATCGTCCCGGAGCTGCTTTACGCGCAGGAGGCCCAACGGCTTAAACTCGGAGAGCGTCCGTCACTCCAGAATCGCCAGCGCGAGATTCTGCGCGCTGCGATGGACCGCGAGCTGCGCCAAGAGAGCAGCGCCAAGACGCCCGTCACCGCGGCTGACATCAAGGCCTATTTCGAGGCCAATAGCAGTCGTTTCGAGACTCCGCGGCGTTTGCACATCTGGCGCATCTTGAGCGACGACGAGGCGCTCGCAAAAAAAATCATCGCGGACTCTAAGGCCGTGGATGGCATCCAGCGCTGGAGCACGTACGCGCGCGAGAACTCGCTCGACAAGGCCACGCACCTGCGTAACGGCGATCTCGGTTTCGTGCACCCGGACGGCGACACGGACACGCCGACGCTGCGCGTCGATCCCGCGCTGTTCGCCGCGGCCGACGCGCTGAGCGACGGTGACATCGCGGCGCAACCAATCAAGGAAGGCCTGCATTGGGCCGTGATCTGGCGCCGCGGCAGCATGAAGGCCGTCAATCGCACGCTCGAGCAAGAACAGGGCTCGATCCGTCAGGTGCTCGAGAGGCAACGCGCGGAGCAAGCGCGCGCTGCGCTACTTGCTGATTTACGCGCCCAATACCTATCTTCGCTCAACGAAGCCGCGCTCGACAGCGTCCGCTTCGACAGCCAATCACTGCCCGTGCGCGCTACAACCGCCACTTCCGCACACCCGGCTGCGGCCGGTTCGAGCATCCCCGTGTCCGGCGAACGCGGCGAGCGCTGAGCTACGGTTTCGGATCTGGCAAGGCATAGCCAAACTGCTTGAGCACGCCGCGGAACGTGCGGTCCTCGTCGCGCGCGCGCTGCTGATACACGAGAAATTTCTCGGCGGCGCCGCGCATCGCCGCGTCCGCTGCTCGCTCGTAGTTCTCCAGAACGAGCAGCAAGTGCGGGTGCGCTTGCACGACCTCTTTCGGGACGAGTATGTTTTTGGCGGCATCCAAGCGGGCGTCGGCGAGCCGGTGGATGAGCTCGGCCAGCTCTTTGTCGTTGATCCGTGCGCGTAGGTAGTCGCCCTCGGAGCTCGCTTGAGCGAGCAGCAGCGCTGCGCTGTTCAAATAGGTGCCGGCCCAGGCCGACGTCGAGACCAAGAGTCCCGACGCCAACAGGCCGAGCAAGGCGCGTCGCCGAAAACTGCGCGCCTTCACGGGGCCTCCGTCACTTCGCTCAGCAAATCGGGGAGTTTCAGCGCTTCCGTCGCAGCGGCGCGTTCCGCCGCGCGCTTCGAGCGGCCGGAGCCCTCGGCGAGTCGGCGTTCGCCTTGATGCACGCCGACTTTGAACCAACGCCGGTGCGCCGGGCCACCGGTCTCGATCAGCTCGTAAGTTGGCGCTTCTCCGCCGATGCCCTGCAGCCGCTCTTGCAGCTCACTCTTTGGGTCTCGCGTCCCGTCGCGCTCCATGGCTTGCAGCTCGTCCGTCACGATGCGCTCGCAGACCGCACGCGCAGCATCCAGGCCGATGTCCAAGTACACGGCGGCGATCAGCGCCTCGACCGCGTCCGCCAGCACGTTCGTACTGTCGCGCAGACCCGCAGCTCCAGCCCCGCGACCCAAGCGCAGGTCCTGGGCGAGCTCCTCCTTGCGCCCCCACGCCGCTAACGCCTCGGCATTCACGAGCTGCGCGCGCATGCGCGTGAGTGCGCCTTCGTCCGCCTCGGGGAAGCGCGCGCAGAGCAGCTCGCTCACGCAAAACCCAAGCACCGAGTCGCCCAAGAACTCGAGCCGCTGATTGTGGCGCTTGCTGCGCTGCTCGTTGGCCAAGCTCGGGTGCGTCAGCGCCTCGTCGAGGTGTGGGGCGTCGGCCGACAGCCCGAAGAGTTCCGCAATGCGTTCAGTCATCGTGCGTGAGGAGTCCCAGATCAGGCTAGCTGATGCCACACTGGGCAACACGGGCCGAGTTTGACACAACGCGTCAACGAGCACGAGCGCCGCAGGGGATCGGCGCGTTTCGCCCATGCGCTATGCTTCTCCGGTGACGCGGCTCAACGCCTGTCCATTTTGCCGCTCGCTCTTCGGGAGCGACGAGGCCCGGCAATGCCCAGACTGCGGCGTGAAGCTCGTGCCGATGGAGAACCTGCCGCAGTCGCTGGACGTGGCCGTCGACGAGCTTGAGGCCGGGGAGCTCGTGCTACCCGAACAACGCCCGCTGCCCTGGAACTATTTCGGCAGAAGCCGCGGCGCGCTGATGCTGATCGCGGTGCTCGGGTTGCTCTGGTTCTTCGCGCCCTGGGTGGAGCTACGCATGCCGGATTCGTCGGTGCGTAGCGGCTTCGACTTGGCGCGCGGCCGCGCCGGTTGGCTATGGGGCGGCGCCGCGGGCTGGCTCGTCATGCTGCCTTTGCTTTGGACGCGTCGCACCATCCAGCGCTTGCGCGGCGTGCGCTTCGTGACCGCACTGTTCGCGGCAATGACGACCATCGAGGCCGGCATGCTGCTCTCGATCCCCCCGCGCGCGCAGCACCACATGCCCTTGGACATCGCGTGGCGTTGGGGGATTTACGCAAGCCTCGCAACCAGCGTGCTTGGCGTGATCACGGCCTTGCGCCTGGGCGGCAAACTGGCCGACCTTCCCAAGATCGTTACGGATATTTCGAGTCCGGACCCGACTGCGACGAGCACAGGCGAGACCCTTCACTAACGCGGGTGCGTCCCAGATGTTCGCCGGGCTCGGCTCGGCGTGCTACCCCGAGTGGTATGGGCAAGCGCGAAAGCGCCGACGCTCGGGTGCCTGACTCGAGCCGAGCACGTCTGGATTCGGCGTTCGACTTGGTCGAAGTGCCGGCCACGGTCGTGTGCGCCGTGTGCGGCACGCCGGATTGCCTGGGTTGCGCGCTGGATGAGCCGACGAATGCCTCGGGCGTCGTCGCGATCATTCCTTGGGAGCGCCCCGGCGTCGGGTTCTTTCGCCGGCTTTGGCAAACGTCCACGCTCGCCACGGTCCACGCTCGCAGCTTTTTCGGCTCGCTCCCGGACGGTGATATTTCGCCCGCGCTGGCCTTCGCACTCGTGTGCGAAACCGCCGCTGTGACTGGCTTGAGCTTCGCTGGCGCACTTCTCGCGCTCGCCTTCCTGCCCGAACTCCCGCGCTTGATGCTGGACGACCCGGCGCTGCGTCGCGCGGTCGTGCGCGGCACGTTGGCAGGCATCGTCATGCTGATGTTCGCGATGGTAAGCGTGCACGCCGC
Organism: Polyangiaceae bacterium; assembly: GCA_039936055.1. GTDB lineage: Bacteria > Myxococcota_A > Polyangia > Polyangiales > Polyangiaceae > PMG-095. The sequence goes on from JBDTJC010000379.1 coordinate 9,841, forward strand.
GCACGGCATCGGTTTGGATCTAGCCGCGCGCCGCCTGGGTGGGCGGAGCAAAGGTCGCGGTTTGCGCTTCGGGCTGTACGCCTGCGGCTGGGACTTGGTAACGCTGCCCTTCGGCCTGTTAACGACCGCGTTGGTAGACGGCGTGCGCGCCGCGCGGCGCGCTGCACCGTTAGGTTTAACCGCGCCGTTGCAAGCGGCCGAGGCATACCTGACCGGCCTACACGGGCTCAGCCCGGAAACGGCGCGCTTGGCCGCGCGTCGAGCAGCCTATTTTACGGCGGTTCCGCTGCTGGCCATCCTCGGCGTGGGCGTGTTGGTCGTCACGCTCGCGTTGCGCTGAGCCGCGCTCAGAATACGGCGCCGAGTTCGAGGCCCAGCGTCCACTGGCGCGCCTCGCCTTTGAGATCGTCCTTGTTCGACCCCGTGTTCGCGTCCGACGGGCTGAGGAGGTCAGTCATGAATTGCGCGCCGACCATGACCATCTCATACCGGTAATTCATCCCGAAGATCAGGCGTTGGCGGTGCAACCGAACCGGATTGAACACCGCGTTGTTGTTGAAGTCGCGCGTCGAACCGCTGCTGCACACCGGTTGCCCGTCGTAAACTTGGCTGGTCTTGCCTGATGCGTCTGGCTTCGTCTGCTTGCTGGGATTCGGATCGGGATTGCCGGGCACGTTGGGGCCCGTGTAACCGCACGCCTGAACCGCGTTAGTCCCGGGCGTTAGATCAACGAGACCCGAGTCACCAAAAATCCAAACGTACTGGTAACCGAACCACGGCGTGAGCACCGAGGAATCCTGAATGGTGAGCGGCTTCGAGATCTGCGCATCGAGACCGACGGTCGTGAGCTGCAGCTCGGGCGTACCGGTGATCGTGCGCACGCCGCCGCCGACAGCGACGTCCGGCAGAATGCCCAAGACGCCCGTGCGAAAGCCCTCCAGCACGGCCATGCGCACGTCCGCGCCGCCGTTGATCAGGCTGGTTTGAGGCAACACACCGACGACCCCGGTGATCTCCAACCCGAAGCCGAAGCCCTTGCTCAGCTTGAGCGAATACTGCTGGAGGATCGACGCCGGGCTCTGATTGCTGGCGGCCGCGCGGTTCGTCGAAGGATCCGCTGCGCCTTGCGTGCCGCGCTTCCAATAGTCCGCGCCGCTCGACAAGTTCGTGTACGTCGCTTCGAGCGACAGATGAAAGCCGCCAAAACCCGTGGTGCGCGCCGAGTGCATCGCCGACGGGGCGAGCGCAAAGCCGAGCTGATTCACCAAGCGCTTGAACGCGCGATTGTCTGGCTGGCAGCTATAGCCCGTGCCCCCGGACATGCTTGACGTGGGCGCGAAGCGCCCAGCACCATCTGCGCTGAGGCAACTCCCAGGGTTCGCAACCAAACGTTCGATCGCCAGATCCATGGGCTCGGCACGCGCCACGAATGCTGCGGAGAACAGCAGTGAACCGACGGCAAAGCCTGCTAAGCGAGCGCTCATCATCAACGGTCCAGTGGCCGTTCGGGCGAGGCTACTGGGCCCGCGGGATTTGCGTCAAGCCACGCACAGCGCGAGACAGTCTCCCGGTCCGGGGCCCGGGCGGCTAGACTGGCAGCTCAGTGTCTGACACGCCGACTCACACCGACTTCTACCTACGCACGCGCGCGGTCCCGCGTCCGTTTCACATCGTCTTGGTGGAGCCTGAAATTCCGCCGAATACCGGCAATGTGGCGCGGCTTTGCGCCGCCACGCTGTGCCCACTGCATTTGGTCGGCAAGCTCGGCTTTCGAATCGACGAGCACGCGGTCCGACGCGCGGGCTTGGACTATTGGCACCTCGTCGAGGTGATCCAACATCAAACCTTGCTCGAAGCCGAGGAGCGGGTGGCGCAATTTAGCCCGCAGCGCACCCCCAAGACCTGGCTGTTCAGCGGGCACGCGCGCCGCAGCTACCTGGACGTGAAGTTCGCATTGGGCGACGCCCTGGTATTCGGCAAAGAAAGCGTCGGCTTGCCCGCAGCGTTGCTCGCCGAGCGTCGGGACCAAGTGATCGGCATTCCCATGCCCGGTCACGTGCGCTCGCACAACTTGGCGAACTCTGTTTCGATCGCCGTGTACGAGGCACTGCGCCAGAACCGCGCGCTCGATCTCGAGTGAAGTGCGTTCAGCGCACGCTGACGGCTGGCTCAGCTTGCCGAAAGTCTGCGTGAACGCTGCGCGTGCCGCCAGCCACCACCACGACTTGCGCAGTCAGTGGCGTCCCGAAAGTGTCGTTGCGAAAGACGACTTGATAGCGGCCCGTCGGCACCTTCAGGCCGATAATCGGCGTTTGCCCGAGCTGATGAAAGTGCGGACCGCTGAGCTCGACCGCAGCGCGCGGGTCAGCGGTCACCTTGAGCGAGCCGAACTCCTCCGCTTCAGCACTCACTTCTGCAGCGGGACTGTGCCGCCGCGCTTCCTCGCCTTTTTGAGGGGCAGCCTTGGCATTCTGAAGGCTGCTGGGGGTTGGGGTCGCGCTGGGCGGCGGAGCTGCAACCGGCGACTCGCCCCGCGGCGCCGACGATTCGCCGGACGCGACCAACGCCAGCGCCGTGGGTCGTCGGTTGGCCAACGTTGCCCCGCGCGGCGCATTTATACGCGGCCCAAACGCGAACGCCGCGACAACGAACGCGACCGAGCACAGCGCCACGAGCGCGAGGCCCGAGTTACTGCTGGGCGGGCGACTCACCTTGCTGGACGAAATTCCCGATGGCTCGCGCGCACCGTCGTCGGCTGCCACGTCGCGCACGGCTTGCGCCAGGCGCCGCGAGTCCGGCGTCGCTGCGGGCGTTTCCAGCAAGGGTGCCGGAGCGCTCGACAACTTACGGGTCCAAACCTCGAGGTCCTCGCGCGCGGCAAAGGTGCGAGTCACAGGCGAGCCGACGACGTTCGCGTCGGCTCGCCCAGGCGGCGGCTCGGAATGCAGATGGCGCGTCTGTGGGTCCGTCTGCCCAGGGCCGGTTTCCCCAGGTAGCCAGGGGCTGGAGGCGCACGAACGACGCCGAGCGCGGCGCACGCGTGCGCCCAACCTGCGCGCAATATCCCCGCTGTCCTCGCTCTTCAGGAATTCCCGGAGCGGCCGCGCTAAGTGCTCAGCCGCGCTGGGCCGATCGCGCGCATCCAGCGCCACGCTGCTCGCGATCAACGCGCGCAGCGGCGCGAGCTCCGGCCTGTGACGATCGATCGGCGCGGGCACGTCGAACAACGCATGCTCGCTCTCTTGCGCGGTCGCGCGCCGAAACGGCGGATAGCCCGTCCAAGCCTCGATTAGCAACACGCCCACAGCAAAGACGTCCGTCGCCGGGCTGAGGTCGGCCCCGTGCAGCTGCTCGGGCGGCATGTGTCCGGGGGAGCCGAAGATCTCGGCGCGCGCCGTTTCACCGTCGCCCGTAACCGGCGCGGCAATCCCGAAATCGATGATGCGCACGGCACCCTCATCGTCGATCAGCACGTTTCGCGGCGTTACGTCGCGATGCACGATATTCACGCGGCGATGCGCATAGTCGAGCGCGCGGCAGATCTCGGCGCCGACGTAGGCGCCCTCTGCAGGGCCAAGCGGGCCCGTCTCGGCGAGCACCTCCGACAAGGTGAGCCCCTCACACAGCTCCATCGCGATGTAATACACACCCTGCTCGACTCCGAGCTCGTAAACCGGCACGATGTTCGGGTGGCTGAGTTCGA
>JBDTJC010000380.1:0-26903 GCA_039936055.1 Polyangiaceae bacterium
GCTACCAGAAGATGTACGACCAAATGTACAAGGGCGCTGCTGACCGCAAAGGCAAAGGCCTGGGTCCGCAGGGCGCTGACGAGAAGGATCGCGAGGCGAAGAAGGGTGAGTGGGAGAAGTTCAAGCCTAAGCCGCTCACTGACATGCAGAAGGGCATGGTCAACGCCTTCAATCGCTACGTTTGCTACGTGAAGCCCCCGAAGGGAGACAAGGACGCCGAGGAGCAATACGTCGAAGTGAAGTACGCCCGCGCGCGTACCTACTTCGAGGCTCAGCACTGGGAGGAGGCTGCGCTCGCGTTCCGCGACGTGGCGCTCAACCACTCGGACAAAGACGCGGCCATCTACGCCGCTCAGCTCTACCTCGAAGCGATCAACGTTCTTGGCTCACGCGCCGAGCCGCCGCGCCCGGAATGCTTCGACGAGATGGGCAAGGACGTGCCCGCGTTCCTCGACTTGTACTGCAAGGGCAGCAAGGCGGAGGACAACAAGGAACAGTGCGAGACGCTGAATCGCATTCAGTTCGACATCCGCCGCCTCAAGGCTCAAAAATTCGTCGAGCTGGCTGATTCGCAGCAAGACAAGGGCGACTACAAGAACGCCCTGGATAGCTACAAGAAGGGTGCGGATGCGTACCTAGACCTGTGGCGCTCCTATTGCGAAGATCCGCTCGGCAAGGGTGACCACCCGAAGCAGTGTGAGAAGGCCGACGAGACCGTGTACAACATGGCGCGCGCCTACCAGGCCGCCCGCTTGTTGGCGAAGTCGATTCAAGCCCGCTTGATTCTACTCAGCACGAAGTACGGCATGTCGGATTCGCCGCTGGCGATGAAGGCGACGTACGAAATCGGCGGCAACTACCAAGCTATCGCCGTGTACGACAAGGCCGCGGACTTCTTCGAGCTGTACGCGAAGAAGACGGCCTACAAGGGTGAGTTCGCCGACCAAGCGTTGCAAGACGCCGTGGTGCTCCGCCTCGGTCTCGGCATGGAGGACCAGGGTATCGAGGACTCGAACAACTTCAATAAGTACTTCGGTGCTCGCAAGCCCGCCCAAACGGCCGCCATCGCCTACGCCATCGCCGCGCATTACGGCGAGAAGAAGGACTGGAACAACGTCGAGAAGCGTCTCGGCGGGTCGATGGGCATGATCGACAAGAAGGCGACGCTCGACATCGTGGTCCAGGCACACGCGCAGTTGGCGCGGGCGGACATCAAGCTCGGCAAGGAAACGCTGGCCGTGCGTGAGTACAAGACGGTGGTTGGCGCCTGGTCGGACTGGAAGGCCGCTCAGGACAAGATCATGGCCATCCCGGGTGAAGACGACGGCTCCAAGCAGCGTCGCATCGGCCGCGCGCTCGAGGCGGTCGGTGAGGCCATGTTCTACTTCGCAGACCTAGACAAGGCGAAGGTCGACAAGGTCAAGTTCCCGGAATACCACGGCAACAATTCCAAGGAAGATGTGCTGAAGCATATCAACACCAAGGTCAAAGACTGGATCGTCAAGAAGCGCCCGCTGATCGAAAAGGCGAGCGGCGAGTACAAGAAGATCGTCGACCTCCAGCCGGTGCCCCCGCCGCGTTGGGTCATCGCTTCCGGTTCTCGTGTCGGTGAGATGTGGGGCACGTTCGTCAAGGAGTTCCGTGCCGCACCGATCCCGGATGCCTTCCGCAAGGACATCGAAATCCGTCAGACGTACTACGCCGCGTTGGACGACGCTTCCGAGCCGCAGAAGCAACAAGCCAAGAGCGCGTTCGAGACGTGTCTTGGTTACTCGGTGAAGTACCAATATTTCGACGAGTTCAGCCGGACCTGCGAAGAGTGGCTCGCTCAGAACTACAAGAGCCAGTACCACTTGGTCGATGAGTTCCGCGGTTCGCCGAATCGGGTGAACAGCGTGCTCTTGGAGCAGGGCAACCCGCTCCGCATCGGTGGCGAGCCGATGGTGACGACCTCGGAGCCAGCGCCCCCGCCCAAGAAGGCGGATGACGCGGCAAAGGCCAGCGACGACGCAGCCCCCACGAAGGCCAAGGCCAAGGCCAAGGGCAGAGCCAAGAAGTGAGGCGACTTGGGCCGTGCTCGAGGAATTGAGCGCGGCCCGTTCCGTTTCCCGCTTCCCCCCGATAGCATTTTGAGGAGAGACCGAGATGACAGGTTTTAAGACGCTGGTATTCGTGAGCTTGGCCACCCTTGTCGCTGCCTGCGGCGGCGGCGTTTCGACTAAGGGCGCGCTCAGCCCGGACAAGGCGAGCGGCAAAGCGGACGCGAAGGGCCACCAGGTCAGCAAGGCCGCGGCCGCGAACTTCGATTCGGCGCTCGAGCAATTCGCCGCGCACGACAAGAAGCAGGATTGGGACGATGCCGCGTGCACGTCGATCGCCAAGGCGTTCAACGACGCTGCGGATTCGCAGAAGTCGGACACTGGCCGCCCGCTTCCGGAAGCTCAATACAACGCCGGCCTCGCCTATCAGCGCTGCGGGAAAGACGCGGACGCTCGCGGTGAGTTCGAAAGCACGCTCAAGTCCGACCCGTCGTTCCACCGCGCCCGCGCTCAGATCGCGCTGTACGATTACGCCAAATCGAACGACATCGACGGCGCTATCTCCAAGCTGGACCAAATCATCCACGACGCGAAGTTCCAGAACGTGGAAGCGTTGGTCAGCCTCGCGGCGCTGCAAATGGAGCGGGGCAATGACCAGTCGGACACCGACGGCAAGAACGACCTCGAGCGCGCACAGCGCAACTTGCAGCGCGCCCTGGCCATCGACGACAGCTACATGCCGGCGCGCAATCAGCTCGCTGTGTACTACCTGACGCAAGCCAAGGCCAAGGCCGGCATGATCGATAAGACCAAGCGCGGTCGCCGCGGGTTGGAAGTGTCGGGCGCATCCAAGGTGAGCGTCGACACGCAGCAGCTGGATCTAGCTGCGCTGGTGGCTGCGCAGGCGCAGGCGAAGAACCCGAACTACGCGCCGATTTCGAACACCATCGGCCTCATTCAAGTTCAGCAGAAGAACTTCAACAACGCCGTGAAGAGCTTCGGTCGTGCGCGGCAGCTCGATCCGTCGTTCTACGAAGCGCAGATGAACTACGCCGCGGTGAATCTCTCGTTCCGCGGCTATGAAGAGGCAGAGAAGGCCTACCGGGACGCGCTCAAGCTGCACCCCAAGGACTACGAGGCGCAGCTCGGCTTGGCGCTGGCCGTGCGCGGGGAGATCAATGATTCGAACTTCGACAAGAACGTCGCCGAAGCGCAGGCGCACTTGGACGAGGCCAAGAAGATCGCTCCGGACCGCCCCGAGACCTATTACAACGAGGCGATCTTGACTCAGGAGTTCCGCGCCAAGCGCGGCGACGCGATCCCGACGCTGCAAAAGGCCGCCGAGCAGTACAAGACGTTCATCGACAAGGCTGGTTCGGACCCCGCATTCGCTGCCGCCGTGAAGCGCTCCAAGGACCGTAGCCAGGACATCACCGACACCATCACCTTCCTCCAGCAGGGTGAGCAGGCCGCCAAGGAAGCGGCAGCGGCTCCTCCGCCGCCCCCGCCGCCGGCCGATGGCGCTGCTGCACCTGCTGCCGGTTCGGCTCCTCCGGCTGACGCGACCGGCGCTGCACCGGCCACCGGCGCTGCACCGGCCACCGGCGCGAAACCCGCCGTCCCGAAGAAGTGAGATCGTCCGTCGCTTTTTTGGGAACTTGCAACGCGAGGTGGTGTCGCAACCAAGTGACGCCGCCCCGTCGTTTCGCGTTGACGGACTGAAGACTCCGAAAGTACAATCTGGCTGTAATTCCACGGCATTATTCCGAGGAGACTGAAATGGCATCTATGCGCTCTAAAGTCGTCGCGATTTCACTCGGTCTCGTCGCGTTTGCGGCGGCTCCCGCCGTGTTTGCTCAGGACAAGCCTGCAGGCGACAAAGCCGACGGCTATGGCTACGAGTTCACGGATGATCCGCTGAACGCCGGCGGCTTCGGCCCGAACGATGCGACGATCAAGGTTCGCCCGCGCGCCGCGCGCACCACGCTGATTCGGCCGCGAACCACGTTCGTGCCCGAGATGCTCAAGTCCGTCGAAAATATTTGATTCGTTATCGGGTTCTGTCTTCAGACCCCGGCTCTAGTTGAGGGCGGACCGGCCCTGGCAATCAGGAATACAAGGCATGGCAAAAGCTGTACTGACGTTCGCGCTCTATCAGGGTGACACTCTCACGCGTCGGGAAACCGTCACGCAAGACATCGTCAAGGTGGGGAAGGATCCGAAGAGCCACCTTCGTGTCGATGACGAGCAGGCGTCGCGCATGCACGCCGTCATCGAGGTTGCTGGTCCCGAAGACATCACCTTGATCGATCTGGGCAACGAGCCTGGCACGATGGTCAATGGCGCCCGCGTCAACAAGTGCAAGCTGCACGTTGGCGACCAGATCCAGGTTGGCCAAACCTACCTGGTTCTTGAGAGCGCTGACGCAGCCGGTGCCGAAGCCGTGGCCGCTCCGCCGCCAGCTCCGGCGTTCGGTGGTGCTCCCGCCGCGAACCCGTTTGGGGCAGCCGCGTCGAGCCCGTTCGCTGCCGCCAGCAACCCGTTCGAGGTGCGCTCTGCGAACCCTTTCGCGGCTGGTGCCGCCGCGACGGCGCGCGCCCAAGCGCTGCACGTCGCTGACGACGCCGCGCCTGGGACGTACACCTACACCATGATCAAGAGCGGCCCGGACGTAAGTTCGGACGAAGTCGAGATCGCGCATCTCCAATCAGTGGAGGTGATGGTGCTCTGGGGTTCGAACGTCTTGCACGTCTCCCATCTGACCCCGCCGCGTAATTTTTACGTGGGTGAGGAGCAGGGGAAAAATTTCGCCTGTGACTTCTTCATCCCCAGCGAGAAGCTCGGTACCACCCGCCTGCCGGTTGTGATCGGGGATCGCGCGTCCGTTGCGGTCGTGATTCCGCCCGGCGCGCGCGGCACAGTGGAACTGCCTGGCATGCCTCGCATGTCGATGGACGAAGCGCGCGCGCGTGCGCAACCTACGGCTGAAGTCAGCGGCGGTCACCAGCTGAACCTGCCCAGCGGGGGTAAGGCTCGCATCGAAATTGGAGATTTTGTGTTCCTGGTCGCGGCCGTCAACGCTGGCAAGCCGATCAAGCACGGTGTCGCGGTCGGCTTCGACTGGGGCGTAGCGATGTACTTCGGTTTGTCGCTCGCTGCCGTCGGTGGCTTGGTCGCTGCGATGGCGTTCTTCGTTCCGCCGATGGGTCTGACGGACGACGAAGAGTTGGACAAGGACGCGCTGTATCTGATGCAGCAGTACCTGAAGTCCGCCGCCGAGCGTGAACAGGAAGAAAAGGAAGCCGAAGTCGTCCAAGACACCTCGGACAACAAAGAAGGTGGCACCGGTACCCGCGCGAAGGGCGAAGAAGGCTCGATGGGGAATCCCACGACCAAAGCCGTCAACAAGCGCTACGCCGTGCAGGGGCCGAAAGACAACCCGGATCCACACATCGCGCGCCAAGCCGCGCTGCGTGAGGCTGCTGAATTCGGCATGATCGGTCTGCTCAATACGGGCGCGGCGGGCGATCCGAACGCGCCGACGGCTCCCTGGGGCCGTGACACGTCGCTCGGTTCGGATGACGTGAGCGCCCGCGGCAACATGTGGGGCGACGAAATCGGCGACGCGTTCGGTGCTGGCGGGCTCGGCCTGTCCGGTATCGGTGAAGGCGGCGGCGGTCGCGGTGAAGGTATTGGCTTGGGCAACATCGGCACTCTGGGCCACGGAGCCGGCACCGGCACTGGTCAGGGCTTCGGCGCTGGCCACGGCCGCCTTGGCGGTTCCCATCAGACCAAGGCGCCCAAGGTTCGCATGGGGGCAACGACGGTAAGTGGTCGTCTCCCGCCGGAAGTGATTCAGCGCATCGTGCGCCAGAATTACGGTCGCTTCCGCATGTGTTACGAGCAAGGGCTCGGGCGCAATCCGAACCTGGAAGGCCGCGTTTCAGCACGTTTCGTAATCGGGCGTGACGGCGCGGTCTCCAACGCATCAAACGGCGGCTCGGATCTCCCGGACAGCGGCGTAGTGAGTTGCGTGGTCTCGGCCTTCTACGGGTTGAGCTTCCCGCAGCCTGAAGGCGGCATCGTTACTGTCGTGTATCCGATCATGCTGTCTCCCGGCTGATCGGACACAGGGGTGTGACGCGGAACGCGCGGCAGGTGACTGTCGCGCGTTTTTGCGTTTGTGGCCCGCTCGCGCCCAAAGTCGTGACGGCGCGCCTGGGCGGCGCGCGGCGTCGCGCTCCACGAGCACGCACCTCGGCAGTGTAGCGCGCTTGCTGCGTGGTTCGCGTGCGGCACCGCAAACGCGGTATGTCGGTAGGAGTGTTACTCCGCTCCTTGAGGGCGAGTGTTGCTAAGCGACCGCGAAAGCAGGCGAAATTCCGATGCGAAGCGGCTTTACACCGTGGGTCGCGTCCGCCTATGCTGCAAGCCTCTTTGACCCGCCTGCGATGTGCGCGGATTGACTGGAAAGAGGGAAAGTCTTGCGATGAAACTCCTGAAGTCTTCTACGATTTTCGTGATTGCCGCGGGTCTGCTGGGCGCTGTCTCCGGTTGCAGCCGCGACCGGATTGAGGCCATCAACCTCTCGAACGAAGGTGACCAAGCGGTAAAGGTCAATGTCGAGGGCGCGATCCAAAAGTACGAACAGGCGATCGACCTGGACCCGACGAACCACCGCATTCTCTGGAAACTCGCGGGCGCCTACGAGAAGAAAGAGGATTGGGACAAGATGGCGTCTACGCTGTCGCGTGCCGTTCAGGTGGCGCCGGATTTTGCCAACTATTGGGGTGCTCGCGGTCATGCGCTGGTGATGGAAGCGCGCACCGGCAACATGGACGCTTACAAGCAGGCGCAAGAGCCGCTCAAGAAGTGCATCGAGAAGGATCCCAATCTCGCTGATTGCTACAACGAGCTCGGTGAGACGGACCTCTGGACGGACGACGAGCAAGGCGCGCTGGACAACTACTCCAAGGCGATCGAGCACGACCCGAGCAAGGCGTATTTCTACCCGGACCTCGCGAACCTGTACCTGACGCTCAAGTTCTACAAAGAAGCGGAGCAGACACTACAAGAGGGCATCAAGCTCACGCCGCCGACGGAGAAGAACAGCGCCAAGATCTACAACATGTACGTCTTGCTAGCGAACGTCGCGCTGGCCAAGGGCGACAAGGCTGGTCAGGTAGCTGCAGTCGAGAAGGCGGAGCAGTTCGCGGGTGACTCGCATCCGGAATTCTCGTTCGACCTCGGCAGCACCTACGCCACGATGGATCCACCGCAGAAAGAGAAAGCTCTTCGGCTCTTGAACACGTTCACCAAGCGCGTCTGCAAAGGCGCGGCTGCGATGAAGTTCAAGGAGCAATGCGAGGAGACTTCGTCGATGATCCAAAAGCTGGGATCCTGATTTTGCCTTCCGTCTCAACGTTTGGGGCCTTGGGCCCCAAACTCGGCTTCGAGGTCCTTCGTCGAGCACTCGATGAGGGGCTGGAGCCAACCTTCGGTTCAGCGGGCACGAAAGCGTCCCGGGTAGACCGTCTGATCGTCGCGTCACCCGTTCGGGTGCATCTGAATAAAGGGCGCGTTCAATCGGCGCGCTCCGTTTCGTCCACTATCAAGAGGTTCGCTTCGGTTCATCGCCGCGCGAGCCTCAGCGCTAAGTAGCTTGCCCGAGGGAGCATGGATCTAGAGCAGCGTCTGAAACAGCTGGAGAGCCACCACGACTGGCACGGCATCGTCGAAGCACTGGAGCAGGGCCTGGGCGGGGCCCAGGACGCGACGTTGAAGGCGGACATTCACCTGCGCTTGGGCCGCGTGCTCCACACGCAGTTCTTGCAAGGCGTACGTGCGCTGAAGCATTTTCAGGATGCCTACAAGCTCAACCCGTCACTGTTCGATGCACTGAGCGAGGCCCGCGCGATCTACTGGGAGCTGGGCAAGCTCAACATGGTGCAGAAGCTGCTGGAGTTGCAGCTGAAGAGCGCACCGGATGCGAGCGTGAAGCGAGCACTGTTCAGTGAACTCGGTGACGTGCTGTGCGACATCGGTGAGTACGACCGCGCTGCGGAGTCGTACGCGAAGGCGCTGCAGAACGCCGAAGGCAAGGCGGGCGATCTCGGTGAGCGCTTGCTCGATGCGCAGGTCGGCGCGGATGAATGGCAAGCTCGCATCGCCACGCTGCTTCGTTCAGCTCATGAGGCGGCGGACAACGTCGCGCGTGCTGCGATCTTCCTGCGCGCTGCACGCATCGCGCGTCGCTTCGCGCCGGACGAGTTCGAAGGAATTCTGGCGCAGGCGTACGCGGCAGATCCCGCGAGCGCCAGCGCGGCAGCTCTGTATGAGGGCCTGCTCGTCGAGGCTCAGCGCACCGAAGCGATCCTGGAAACGCAGCGCGAAGCGCTCAAGCGAATCGAGTCGCCCGTCGCGAAGGCGGATGCGTCGTTCCGTTTCGGCGCGCGTTGGGCGCTCCGTCATCAGAATCTGGAAGTCGGCAGTCAGTTCCTCGAAGAGTCGTTGCGCCTCGATCCGACGCGCGAGCCCGCATTCACGTTCTTGAAAGACGTGATCGGCGTGCGCGGTGGCGAGTGGGAACGCGTGATCTCGCTGGCGGACGAGGTTTCCGATCGCGCCGGTGTCGCCGATTCTGCGAGCTATTTGCTGGCCAGCGGTGGCCTGATTGCCTGGAAAGAGCGCGGTGATCTGATCCGTGCTCGCAAGTTCTTCGAGCGCCTGAGCCGCGTCGATCCCACGCACCCAGCGCTGCAAGCCTTCGAGGCACAGATCGGTGAACAAATCGGGGGCGCTGCGTCTGGGCGCGCTGCCGAGGCGGCGCCCGTTCCGGCTCCCACTGCTGTTGCTGCGCCGGCTGCCGCAGCTGAGCCCGAGGCGGAGTTGGAGGTCGTCCCACCGTCTGCGCCCGCACCGGTTTCGGAGCCGTCGCGCGCTCCGGTTGCCGCTCCCGCGCCGGCTGCTGTCGCGGCTGCGCCTGCCGTAGCTGACGAATCTTTGATCGCCTCGCTGCGTGAAAAGCTCGCACAGCAAGAAGCCGCCAAGCGCTTCAACGAATACGTGAAGACGCTGATCTCCCTGGGCGATGCCGTGACGGATCCGACGGAGAAGGCGGAGCTGTTCGCGCGCGCCGCGGATCTGTACGTGACGAAATTCGCGAATCAGGCGGAAGCCGTGCGCGCCTACGAGAAGGTGCTTGAGGTCGATCCGAATCAACCCGCGGCCATCACGTACCTCCGCGAGATGTACGAGAAGCGCAGGGATTGGGAAAAGCTGATTCAGCTCAGTATGCGTGAGGCAGCTGGCCTGCCCTCGGGCGCCGAGCGCGCAGCGAAATTCAAGCAGATTGCGCTGCTAGCCACTGAAAAGGTCAAGAAGCCCGAAGTTTGCATCGACTTGTGGGCGGTCGTCCTCGACAACGACCCGGATGACGTGGACGCGCTCAACGCGCTATCGCAACTGTACGAGCGCTCGCGCGACTACGAGAAACTCGCGGACGTGCTCGGCCGTTTGGCTGAACTAACGTACGACATCGCCGCGAAGATCGAGCTCTTGAACAAGCTCGGCCAAGTTGCCGGTGATCGTTTGAAAGATGAAGAGCGTGCTGTCGACGCGTACCGCGCGCTGATCACATTGCAACCGGATGATCGCCGGGCACAAGAGCAGCTCAAGAAGCGTTACGTGACGCTCGGACGCTGGGATGACCTTGAGGTCTTCTACGCAGACACCGGCAAGTGGGACGAGTTCATCCGGGTGCTTGAGAGCAACGAGGCTCGCGCCACCGATACGCCGCAACGCATTGGCATGCTGATGAAGATCGCCGAGTTGTGGATGACCCAGAAGGGTAAGCCTGACCGGGCGGCGAAGGCCTACGAGAAGGTGCTGAGCTTCGAGGAGAACAACCTCGCCGCGGCCGAGCGCCTGATCCCGCTGTATACGACGGCCAATAACCCCAAGGGGTTGGCGACCGCGATCGAAGTCAAGCTCAGTCATGTGCAGGAGCCGGAGCACAGCCTCGCGCTGCTGCGTGAAGTCGCCGGCCTGTACGAGTCTCGCATTAACGACAAGGCCAAGGCGTTCGATCGCTACCTGGCTGCGTTCAAGCTCGCGCCCGCAGACGTGCAGAGCCAAACGGACATGGAGCGCGTGGCGCACGTGACCGCGCGTTGGGACGACGTGATTGCGGCGTACAGCAGCGCCGTGCTCGCGGCAGACGACCAAAGGGACGTCGCGACTGCGAACGCGCTGCGCTTGCGACTCGGCCGCGTGTACGTGGAGGAGGCGCAGCGCGTCGACGACGCACTCACCGAATACCGGGCAGTGTACGAGAGTGAGCCGGACAATCAGGTCGCGCTCGGCGCACTCGAACAGCTGTACCGCCAGACTAGCCGCTGGCGCGACTTGCTCGACGTGTACACGAAGAAGCGTGAACTCGCGGACGCCCCGGATGAGCGCAAGCACATCCTGTACGAGATCGCGAAGCTGTACGAAGTGCAGATCGGGGACCCGAAGGCGGCCATCGATACCTTCCAGGCCGTGCTTGAGGACGACCCGGCGGACGCGGCGACGCTCGCCGCGTTGGATGCGCTGTACCAAAAGACGAAAGCCTGGGAGCCGTACGCGGACGTGCTGCGGAAGCGCATCGAGCTCGAGGGTGACGTCGGTGTGCTAGTCGACCTCAAGTTCCGACTTGCGCAAACCGAACTCGAATACCTGGGTGATGAAGCCGGCGCGCTCGCCAATTATCGCGAAATCCTGCTGATCGACGCTGATCACGAGGGTGCGCGCCTGGCCTTGGAAGGGATGCTGAAGAGCGAATCCCTGAGCGGTGAAGCCGCCGCGATCCTCGAGACCATTTACGAAACGCGTGGTGATTGGGAGAAGCTGATCGGCGCGCTTGAGATCCTTGCCGTCAGCGACGCGGAGGTCGAGCGGCGGGTGTACTTGCTCCGCAAGATCGCGGCCACTGCGGCGAACCAACTGGGTTCGCTCGACCGAGCGTTGAGCGCACAAGCTCGCGCGCTCAAGGAAGATCCCTCGCAGGGCGATACCTTGTTGGAGCTCGAGCACCTTGCTGGCCAAGCCGGCGCTTGGGACAAGTTGCGCGGGATCTACAACGAGGTCGCCGGCTCGTTGGACGAACCGGCGCTCGCACGGCAATACTGGATGCGCTTGGCCGCCATCGAAGAGCGCCTGGGCAAGGTCGATCAGGCCGCAGCCAGCTACGAGAAGGTGCTGAAGCTCGACCCCGCCGACGCCGAAGCGCTGCAGGCGATGGACGCCCTGTACAGGGGTACCGGTCACTGGGAAGAGCTGATCGGCGTGTTTCGTCGGCGCATCGATCTCGCCCAAGAAGGTGCCGAGACCGAGGCGATTTATGGGCAGATGGCCCAGGTATACGAAGAGAAGCTGGGCAAGCCGGACGAGGCGATTGCCGCCTACCGTGAAGTGCTCGCGATCGACCCGACCAGCCAAGTTGCGCTCAACGCGTTGGACGGCCTGTTCACGCGCCGCGGCTTGTGGAACGAGCTCGCCGACAACCTAGAGACCCAGCTCGGTTTGGCGGATACCGACGACGCGCAGCGCGATCTAATGCTGCGTTTGGCGTCCCTGCGCGAACGCCAAATGGGCCAGGCCGAGGCGGCGATCGAAGGCTACCGTCAGGTGCTCGACCGCGACCCGACGAACCATACGGCCCTTGGCGCGCTTGAGCGTTTGGCCGGTGACAGCCAACACTCGCTGGCAATCGCGGAGATCTTGGAGCCGCTGTACCGGGGCCAAGGCGACTACCAGAAGCTGATTGGCGTGCACGAGGTGCAGGTTAGCCAGGCCGAGGAACCGGCGCGCAAAGTGGAGCTCTTGCACCAAGTTGCGGCGCTGCATGAAGACGCCGCGGGTGATGTGAACGCTGCGTTCGACACCTTGGCTCGCGCCTTGGCGGTCGATCCTTCGCACGAGGAAACGCAGGCGGGCTTAGACCGCCTGGCGCGGGTCACGGGTCGCTTCCAGGACCTGGCAAGCGTGTTCGAGCGGCTCGCGGTCGCTCAAACAGACCCCGAACTGTCGAGCAAGCTGTACTCGTCGGCAGGCAACGTGTTCGAGAACCTCGTAGGTGATGGCGAGCGCGCCATCGAGCTGTACCGCAAGGTCCTCAGCATCGACCCGACGAACCTGGCCGCCGCGGAATCACTCCAAACGCTGTTTCAGCATTCGGAGCGCTACGCGGACATGTCCTTGATCCTGCAGCGTAAAGCAGAAATCCTGGAGGACGTCGACGCGCAGAAGGCCGCCTTGTACCAGGCCGCGACGCTCGAGGAAGAGGTCCTCGAACGTCAGGAAAACGCCATTGGCGTGTACTTGAAGATCCTTGAGATCGATGGCGAAGATCTGCGCAGCATCGACGCCCTCGTGAGGCTGTACCTCGGGCTGTCCCGTTGGGAGGAGCTGCTCTCCGTGTACTCGAAGAAGGCCGATTTGGTCATCGACACGGACGAGAAGAAACTCATCTTCTACCAAGTTGGCGCGGTGTACGAACGCGAGCTGTCGGACGTGCGGCGTGCCATCGACACCTATCAAAAGGTGCTCGAGCTCGACCCGGATGACCTGACGGCGCTTAGCCGCTTGGACGTGCTCTACCAAACTGCCGGCAACTGGCAGGAGCTACTCAGCATCTTGCAGCACGAGGCTGAGCTGACGCCGGATCCGACGGAAGCGGTGAGCTACCAGTATCGCATCGCGGAGCTCTACGAGAAGCACCTCGGCGACATCGATCGCTCGGTGGAACTGTATCGCGAGATCCTCAATATTCAGCCCGATCACCTGCCCACGCTTTCCGCACTTGAGGGCATCAAGGACGGCAAGAAGGCGCCACTCGCGGCCGCCTCCGTGCTTGAGCCCGTGTACGACTCGATCGGTGAGTATGGGAAATTGATCAGCGTGCTGGAAGTGCAGGTGCGCTTCAGCGACGACGCCTTCGCCAAGGTGGAGCTCTTGCACCGCATCGCGCGGCTGTACGAGGAGAACCTGGGGGATCATGCCAAGGCGTTCGACACCTACGCTCGCGCGATCGCCTTCGACAGCCAGAACGAGGCATCCTTCGGTTCGCTCGAACGCTTGGCGATGATGATCGAGCGTTGGCCAGTCGTCGCCGCGCTGTACGATGCCGAACTCGACAAACTCGAGAAGGATCCAGAGCGCTTCGTGGAGCTCGGCCTGCGTGCCGCACAGGTGTACGAAGTCCAGCTTGAGAGCCTGGAGAACGCGGTCACGCGCTACCGTCGCGTGCTCGCGATCGATCCGGATAGCCAGGTGGCCGTGCGCTCCTTGGATCGCCTGTTCACGCAAATGGAGCGTTGGCAGGATTTGTCGGAGGTCTTGGCGCGAGAATCCGAGATCGGCCAGAGCCCGGACGAGATCCTCGAATTCAAGTACCGCTTGGGCCAGGTCTACCAAGTTCGCCTCGGCGACTTGGACAAGGCGATCGCCGCCTACCGCGAGGTGATCAGCGCCGCACCGGAGCACGAGGACACGCTCAAGGCCCTCGAATCCTTGTTCGAGAGCGGCACCAAGCAGCTCGAAATCGGGGAGATCCTCGAGCCGTTGTACCAAGGCTCAAGTGAGTGGGAAAAGCTGATTCGCGTGCGCGAAGCCGGCTTGGCGCACACGACTGATCCGTCCGAGCGCATCGCGATGTACCACCGCATCGCGGAAGACGCGGAAGAGCGTTTGCTCGATCCGGTGCTCGCCTTCAGTGTGCACGTGCGCGCGATCAAAGAGAGCCCGCTCGACGAGCGCACCAGCGAAGAGATAGAGCGCCTGGCCAGCATGTTGGATGGCGGCTGGGAGCCGCTCGCGAACGCTTACGCGGACGTGCTCGGCATCGAGGGCGCCGAACCCGCAACCCAAGCGGTCGTCGGCAAGCGCTTGGCTCGCGTCTTCGAAGAAGAACTCGCGGACGTGGCAAAGGCGGAAGAAACCTACCGATACGTGCTGACTGTCGAGCCGCACGAGCGTGATGCCCTTGCGAACTTGGACCGCATCTACACGTCACTAGAGCAATGGCCGGAGCTGGCTGGCGTGCTCGAGCAGCGCGCCGTCTCGGCGGCTGACGAGGACGAGCGTGTCGAACTCTACACTCGTCTCGGTCAGGTTTACGAAGAGCAGCTCGGCCAAGTGCCGGACGCCGTGCGAGCGTACCGCGCCATCTTCGACAAGCTCGCACCGACAAACGAGGACGCCATCCTCGCGCTCGGTCGTATCTACGAGCAAACCCAGGCGTACACGGAACTCGGTGCGGTGTATCAGCGCGAGCTGGAGAACGCGGCGGGTGACGTTCAGGAAGCCGAGATTCGCGCGAAAATGGCGCATCTGGCCGCTGAACGCCTGGGCAACGTGGAAGGCGCCATCGACGGTTGGAAGCGCGTTCTCGACTTGCGCGGGGAAGACCCCGAAGCGCTTGGGGCGCTCGCGGGGCTGTACGAGCAGCAAGGCAAGTGGGCGGAGCTGACGGACGTGCTCGAACGCCACTTTGACATCGCGGAATCGGACGAGGATCGCGTCAATGTGCTCACGCGCCGTGCGCGGCTGTTCGCTGAGCGCCTGAATCGCGACGACGAAGCGCTCGAAACCTGGCAGCGCGTGCTCGACATCGACTTCTCGAACGTCGCAGCGCTGCGCGCCATTGCGCACGTTTGGCGTACTCGCCAAGACGCAAACCAACTGGTCAGTGCCTTGCACGCCACCATCGACCGCGCCGCGGCGCTGCTGGAGGCGGACGAGCTCAAGGGTATCTACCGCGAGCTCGGCAAAACCTACGGTTCGCCGCTGGCGCAACCGTTCGATGCCGCGGAAGCTTGGCGTCATTTGCTCGAGGTCGACCCGGGCGACTTCGAAGCGATGGCCGAGCTCGAAGCCATCTATCGCGCTGAAGAGCGCTGGGTAGAGGTGATCGGCGTCAAGATGCAGCGCGCCGAAGCGTTGCAAGAGCCGACTGAGCGCGTCCGGGAATTGCTGGAAGCCACGGAGATCTGGAAGAAGGACGTCAACGAGTACGACTCGGCGACGCCGGCGTTCGAAAAGATCCTGGAACTCGAGCCCGCGCATCAGGAGGCGTTCGAAGCCCTCGAGAAGCTGCACACGGCCGCGGGCCGTTGGGAAACGCTGGTTGAGCTGTACCTGAATCGGCTCGAAACGCGCGAGGCCGTGCAAGAGAAGAACGAGCTCTTGCGCCGCATTGCGCGCGTGTTCGAAGAGCGCTTGGACGACAAGAACCAAGCTTTCGACGCGCTCGTGAATGCGTTCAGCGAGGACTTCAGTGACGACGACACCGCGCGCTACTTGGAGCGCATGGCTCAAGCCACCGGCCGCTGGGGGGAGCTGATCAACACGGCCAATGCTTGGCTGCCTGAGCAGACTGAGGACAAGCAGAAAATCCGGCTCTGCCTGCGCCTCGGCAAGTGGTACGGCGAGGACCTCGGTCACCCGGAGTACGCGCAGCCCTACTACCAGCAGATCATGGCGTTGGACCCGAACAACGTTCAGGTCTTGCGCCAGATGGCGGCCATTCACCGCATGAGCGCGCAGTGGCAAAAGGTCGGCGAAACGCTGACGTTGGCCTTGAACGTTGCGGTCGCGAACGAGGACCGCAAGGCGATCTTGGTCGACATGGGCGAGCTGCTGTACAAGAACATGGGCCAGGCCGATCAGGGCATCGCTTATTACAAGCGTGCGCTCGAAGTCGACCCGCAATTCGTGCCTGCGCTCACTGCACTGGAGCGCATCTACGAGGAGCGCCAGAATCACCCGGAGTTGGTCGAGATCCTGAGCAACAAGGTGCAAGCCTTGAGCGAGCCGGATCAGGTCGTCAGCACGAAGCTGCGCATGGCCGGTTTGTACGAGACCACGCTCGGTGACTTCGACCGCGCCGGCAAAGTGTACCGGGAAGTGTTGGAGATTGACGGCCGCAACGTCACGGCACTGCGCGGTCTCGAGCGCATCTACCAGACGTTGCAATCGTGGTCTGAGTTGGTGGGCATCCTAGAACGTCAATTGGACGTGGTGGAGACGGAGCGCGAGCGCGTCGAGGTCTTGCTCAAACTGGCGGGCATCCAAGAGGAGCATTTCCTCAAGTTCGACATCGCGGCCTCGCGCCTCGAACAAGCGCTCGAAATTTCCCCCGGCGACGAGCGCGCGTACGTCGCGGTCGAGCGTTGTTACCGCCGCCTGAAGCAGTGGCTGGAGTTGATCAGCGCCTACGAACGCCATATCAGTGAAGCCGCGACGACCAGCACC
This sequence comes from Polyangiaceae bacterium, assembly GCA_039936055.1. Taxonomy (GTDB): domain Bacteria; phylum Myxococcota_A; class Polyangia; order Polyangiales; family Polyangiaceae; genus PMG-095. The sequence continues at coordinate 16,335 of JBDTJC010000380.1, forward strand.
AAGGTCGAGCTGTATGGCTTGATTGCTGCCGTTTACGCCGAAGAAGTGGGCGACGTGGATCGCGCGATCGATGCCTACCGCAACATCGTCGACATCGACGACAACAACGTGCCGGCGCTGGAGGCGCTCAGCAAGTTGTACGAGAAGCAGGGCGATGCCGCGCGAGCCATCGAATCGATGACGCGCGTCGCGGACCTGACGGCGGACGGCAACCAGCGCGTCGAGATGTATTACCGCATCGGTAAGGCACTCGAAGACAAGCTGGGGGATCGGGGCCAAGCTCAAGAGCGCTTCGAGATGGCACTCGATCTTGACCCGGCGCATCTGCCGTCCCTCGCGGCGCTGCGCACGATCGCCATCGACGAGTCTGATTGGGATCGCGCGGCTCGCTACCTCGAGCAAGAGCAGCTCAACACGCCGACGCCGCGCGCGCGGGCCAAGCTGCTCGTCGAGCTAGGCAAGCTGCGCGACGACATGCTCAGCGAGCACGACCTCGCGGTGCAGGCCTACGAACTGGCCATCCAGTGCGACGCGGACTGCGAAGAAGCCGCGCTGCCCCTGGTGCAGGAGTACATCCGGCTTGAGCGCTACCAGGACGCGGAACCGCTGGCAGAAATGCTGGTGCGCAAGAGCAAGAACAAAGAAAAGACTGAGCAGCACACGTTGCAGAAGCTGCTCGGTAAGGTGCACGCCGCCCTCGGCAACAACGATAAGGCGCTCAAGGCCTACCAGACGGCGAACGGTCTCGACCTCACCGATCAAGAGTCGATTCGCGGCATCGCTGATGTCGCGTTCCAGTTGAAGGATTGGCCGAGCGCGCTGACCAACTACCAGAAGGTGCTGACGTCGCTCGCCGAAGGCGACACCGAGGAGCGCACGGACGTGTACTACCGGCTCGGCTGCATCAAGCGCGAGCAGGGCCAAGCCAAGCAAGCCATCAACAACTTCGAGAAGGCCCTCGGCCTCAACGGCGAGCACCGCCCGACGCTCGAAGCGCTCGTGGATGTGTATGCAACGGCGAACGACTGGAAGCAGGTCGCGGCCTACAAACGTCAGATCCTCGACAGCGTTTACGACGGTGAAGAGCGCTACAAGGTCCTGAACGAGATCGGTGACATCTGGAGCGAGCGCGAGAAGAACCCTCAGAAGGCGATCGAGGCCTTGGAAGAGGCTCGCGATCTGAAGCCGCAAGACCACGTGCTTTTGCACAAGCTCTTGCAGCTGTATCAGTCGGCCGCGGACTGGCAGAAGATGGTAGACACGCTCCAAGCCATCGCGGAGCACGAAGAAAAACGCGAAATCAAGGCGCGGTATATCTTCACGCAGGCGCAGATTTATCGCGACAAGATCGAGGACCCGGATCGCGCGGTCGAGCTCTTCAACGAGTCGCTCGACTTGAACCCGAGCTATCTCGAAGCCTTCGAACGCATCAACAAGGTGCTCACCCAGCAGAAGAACTGGAAGCAACTTGAGCGCGCGTACCGCAAGATGCTGCATCGCATCGCGGGCAAAGGGAACGCGGATCTGGAGCACACGCTGTGGCACCAGCTCGGTTTGATCTACCGTGATCGTCTGCAGCAGACGGATTCGGCGATCGAAGCGTTCAAGATGGCGGCGACCAACAAGCCCGACGCCGTCATGGTGCGCCAGATTTTGGCGGAGCTATACGAGGTCGGGGAGCGCTGGGACGAGGCTATCGTCGAGCAACGCCTGATCCTCGAGGCCGAGCCGCTCAATATTGACGCCTATCGCGCACTGTATCGCCTGTACCTGCAGAAGCAGTCGTACGACGAAGCCTGGTGCTTCGCTGCTGCGATGGCCTTCATGAGGAAGGCGGACGAGGAGGAGCAGCGCTTCTTCGAGGACTATCGCCCGCAAGGCATGCTCCCGGTGAAGGGTCGCCTGAGCAACGAGATGTGGGCGAAATACGTCTTCCACGCGGACGAAAACGTTTACATCTCCAAAATCTTCGAGATGATCGCGACCGCCGCGCTCAAGGCGAAGGTGGCGCAGTTGCAGGCACAAGGGAAGGCGACATCCGTCCCCAAGCAGTTCCGCCAAGATCCGGCGACGTCGACCATCACGTTTGCGAAAACATTCGGCTGGGCGGCGCAGGTGCTCGGTTTGCAGGCGCCCGAGCTGTACGTGCGCAACGACATCCCGGGTGGCATCAACGCGGTAGCGACGATTCCGCCGGCAACTGTCGCCGGGCAGGGCGTGCTCACGGGCTTCCAGCCGCAAGATTTGACGTTCTTGTGCGGCAAGCACCTGTCGCACTACCGCGGCGAGCACTACATTCGCACGCTGTTCCCGACTCAGGCCGAGCTCACCATCATGCTCTTCGCGGGTGTGATGTTGGCTTCCCCGAGCACGCCCATGCCGCAAGACATGGCCGCGCAAATCCGAGCGACTGCGCAGGAGTTGGCGAAGCACATGGATCCGATGCAGGTCGAAGGCCTGCGCCAGGTCGTGAAGCGCTTCATTGATGATGGCGCCAAGGCCAACATCAAACGCTGGAACCAAGCCGTGGAACTCACCGCCTGTCGCGCCGGTCTGATCGTGTGCGGTGACCTCGAGATCTCTCGCAAGCTCATTGGTGCTGAACCGCAGTTACCTGGTGATCTCTCCGGTGCGGACAAGATGAAGGAGCTCCTGCTCTACTTCGTCAGCGAACAGTACTCAGAGGTGCGCCGTGCACTCGGTGTGGCTATCGCGGTCTGAAGCGGGGTTGGTGTTTGAGATGGCTTTCCGGGTCGGAGCGCAAGGCCGACCCGGAGAGCTAACCCGGTCCGCTTTGACGACCGTGCGCAGGGCATCGCTCGCGACCTGGTGGGCGGCGGGGGCCCGGTTTTGCCGACCTTTGTGTTTTTAGGTCTGCGCCTTGTTGGCGGATCGTGATCTGGTCTACCAAGACTTCACGGTGGCCTGAAGGTTTTTGTTTTGTCCTTGGGTGCCGTGGAGGTCCTTCGACTAACTTGGCTGTTGAAACAGTAGTCCTCCGGTTTCGCCGGCTCCACCCCGTCGGGTGTTCCGAAGCGGCTTCGTGGGTCTGCGCCTTGTTGGCAGATCGTGATCTCGTCTGCCAAGACTTGTCGCTCGTTTTAGTTCCGGGCACGCGACTGAACTGCTTGGCGCACGCTGAGGGGTGGCGTGCTGCGCTTCGCGCGCACCGGAGAGGAGATGCGGCTGGCATGCCTGGCGCACGCTTGAGCGCCAGCGCGCTCGGCGCGCTCCGCGCGCGCGAATGCCGTATCTGAAGGATTGCCCCGAGTCGATCTCGGACCAGATTCAGCCTATTTCCCGGGGAAATCCAGCACTACCCGCAACCCCGTACCAAGGCCGGTGTGAAGCGTCGTGTCCACAGTCCCGGAGTTCGGGTGCTTGTTGTACGCCCCGATGTCGAACTCGATGTACGGGCCAATGCCGAGATTCGCGAGCGGGTACCAGTCTCCGCCTAGGGTCAAGCGCAACCAGTCTGGGCCGAAGTAGCTGCTCGTCGCGTTGCCGCCGCCGGGGTCGACTTTGGTTTGGCGTAGGCCGATGGCGATGGCGCCCCAAGGATCGAAGCGCGTGCCTTGCACGATGTGGTAACGGAGGAACGGGCCACCCGCAAAGCTCTGGGTAGCGCAGGTGGTGCAGGCCGAAGGCGAGGAGTAGTCGTCGAACTCACCCCAGGCTCCGACGACGACGTTGCGGCTGAGACCGAAACCCAAGTCCAAGTTCAGCGCCAGGCCAGTGCCGAGCTGGTCATCCTGCTTCGAGCCGTCCGACAGGCTCCCGAAGCCCCACTTGGCGCCCACTGCGCCGCCGATGACGAAATGATGGCCGAGCGTGTCGTGGGCGTTCGGGATCGGCTCGAGCGGCGGATGCTCGGGCTCACTCGGGATGACGACGATTGCCGGGGCTGCGGATGCTGTGGGTGTCGTGGAAGGAGCGGTGGAGGCCGGCGGAGCGGCCGGCGCTGCCGCACTATCTGGGGTTTGGGCGCTGGCCAGCCCAGCAAAGAGGAGCGCGGCAGAGGCTACGCCCAAGGCGGCGGGGAATCGCATGGCCGCCTTGTTAGCATCGGCGGGAGGCTCACGAAACAGCTTTGGCGCAACCGGGTGGCGGCGCCGGCCGATGGGAGGCTACATGCCTCTTGAGCCCACTTGTGCCGACCCGAGTTCCCTGACTCTCGAATGCCCGCGCGCCCCATTGCGCGGCCCTTGGCGGGTCGACCTAGGGACCGAAACCGCGCCGACGAGCTTCACGCTTCGCCCCGGCGATGAACTGACGCTGGGGAGCGGGCGCACCGCAGCGCTGCGCTTGGACGACCCCGCCGTGAGCAGTGTGCACTGCCGATTGCGGGTCCTGGACTCGGGCGTCTTCGTCGAGGACTTGTCGTCCAAGAATGGGCTGTACGTGGGTGGCGCGCGCGTGCCGTCCGCGCTGCTTTCGGAATCCGGGGCGGCGTTCGTCGTGGGGCGCTCCGCAGTTTGCGTGCGCACCGTCGAGCGCGACGAAGAAGAGCGCCCGAGTGAGCCGCTCCCCGGTTTGATCGGAACCTCGGCGCCCATGTTGCGACTTGCTCGGTTGGTGCGGCGTCACGCCAAATCTCGCGTGCCGATCTTGTTGCAGGGCGAGTCGGGCACCGGCAAGGACATGGTGGCGCGTGCGGTTCACGAACTCGGACGGCGCGATGGCCCATACGTGCCGCTCAACATGGCGGCGCTGCCCGAGTCGCTCGCTGACGCCGAGCTGTTTGGGCATCGGCGCGGTGCGTTCACGGGGGCTGTGTCCAATCGGGTGGGCGCTTTCGAGCAGGCTCACGACGGTACGCTTTTTCTAGACGAAATTGCGGAGCTGCCGCTTTCGATTCAGGTCAAGCTCCTGCGCGTGGTGGAAGACGGCATGGTGCGCGCGGTGGGTGCGGCGCAGGCGCTGCGCGTCGTGGTGCGCTTGGTTTCTGCGAGCTGGGCGCCGCTCGACGAGCGCGTGCTCGAAGGGCGCTTTCGCGCCGACTTGTATCACCGACTGGCAACTGTGGTCGTGGAGCTGCCGCCGCTGCGCGAGCGTCGCAGCGACATTGCGCAGTTGAGCCATTCATTGCTGCGTCGAATGCGCGCAGACGTCGGGGAGCGGACCTTGTCGAGCGCGGCGCTTTCGCGCTTGGTGGCCCAGAGTTGGCCGGGCAATGTGCGCGAGCTGGGCGCGGTGCTGTACCGCGCGGCCGCGAGTGCCGACTACGAAATTGGCGCGCGGCATGTGGACGAGGCCAGTAGGCAAGCGCCGCACGCACGCCGCCCCACGCAAGATGCGCAAGCGCTGCTCGAGTCTTGTGCGGGCAACGTGAGCCAAGCGGCGCGCGCGGCGGGGGTAGCGCGGAGCACGTTTCGAGCGTGGCTGGCGAAGCCTCAAGCGAGTGCCGCGAGTGCCGCGGACGAACCGGAATTCGCCGCGAAAGAAGCCTAAAAAAGCGGGACGATTCGCGCGTGCTCAGAAGCTGCCGAGCACGGTCAGCCCAGCCTGACCGGGCGTGATGGTGGGCACGAACGCCATGCGCCGGCTGCCGGCACGCGCCTCCGCTGGCGCTTTGGCGCTCGGATCCACGAAGTAATAAATGATGGTACCGACCGCCGCCACGCCACCGACTACGAAGCCCACGGTGGAGAGCGTCTTGAACGTGTCCCCCTTATGCACGTTGTCCGGAAACTTCGCGCAGGCGCTGTTGTATTCGGCGGCGCGGTCCTTCAGTGCGGGCGTCTTGTTGCTGGCGGCGTAACCCTGCATCGTGAGCCAACCGCTCGGATCGTTGCACAGGTTCGTGGTGTCGGGCTGCGCGAGGTCACTATCTTTTGCCGCTGCTGCGTTAATCTGATCTGCGACGGAGTCCGAGTTGGAATAGGCTTTGGTGGAGGCGATTGAGAACCCGATGCCGGCGCCCACGCCCACGCCGGTCAAACCGAGCCCAACGAGCCCAACCGGTGAACTCACCAACCATTTGAAGAACGGCTTTCGCGTGCCCTTCTCGTTTTCCGGGGCAGGCATTTCGGGAGGCGGCGTAGCTCCCGCCGTTGGCGAGGTGGCGACGGGTGCGGCCGCCGGTGGAGCAAGCGTGATGGTCGCCTTGAGCTGCTTGCCGGCAGCAGCGCTGACCTGCGTTGCGTTGGACTTGTCGCCTTTGCGCGCTTCCACGCTGTGCGTGCCGGCCGTCATGTACACGGGCCCGGGCAACGGGGAGAGCGCTTCGAGCGTGCCGTCGATGTAGATTTCGGCCCCGTCCGTGTCGACGGAGACGTCGACTTCGGCGACCACGGCCTTGGCGGCGTTCAAACCAGCCTGCGCGGCTTGCTGTTCCGCATCCGTGGTCTCTTTGGATTCACGCAAGTAGGATGCAAAATGCTTGGCCGCGTCGGCCTCGTGGGCGCTACGCAGTTCGCTCTGCGCCAAGTTGAGCAGCACTGCGGGGTGCTTCTTCAAAGCGTACGCTTGTAAGAACGCGAGCCGTGCCTTTTCGTATTCTTTTTTGTCGAAGAACGCGACGCCGGACTTGAAGCGTTCGCGAGCGACCGCGGTCGCGTCTTCGTCGCCTGCGCGAACAGCGGGCGGAGCCGCTGCTGCCAGCGTGGGGCTCAGCACGGCTGCGCACCAGAGCGAAAGGCAGAGCAGGGAGCGGAGTCTAAGTTTTCTCATCGTCGCTCAAATTAGAAGACAGGGCATTTCCGTGGGGAGAAACCGACCAATCCGAATTTCAAAACGGAGCGTCTCGCACGATAACACTCTTGCTCGGTGCTTTCGGTGCGGGAGCGGGAGCGGCCGTTTCAGCCGGGAAAACCGCAGTCACCGCAGGGCGGGCCGCTGGCTTCGGTACCGGTGCGGGCGCGGGCGCAGACGCCACAGCGGGCTTCGCTGCTTTCGTGGGCCTCGTGCGCGCTGCGACAGCCGGGGCGACGGGCTCTGGTTTCGGCGCAGGGGGCGCAACCGCAGCAGCCGGCGCGGCCGTATCTGGAGGTGGTGGCGTGGGCTCCGCTGCCGGCGTCGGAACCACCGGTGCAGCGGGCGTTGGAGCCGCGGCGGCGGGTGGCGGTTCAGCGTGTACTGCCGCGGGCTTTGCGCTTGCAGCCGTCTCGCTGGGCTCCGCTGAAGTGCCGCCGCCGAGTGCCTTGATGCCAAGGACAACGCCGAGCAGCACCACGACGACGCCGATGCTGGCGGCCACGACTTTGCCGGTCTTTTTCTGTACCGGATAGATGTCTTCGGGTTCTTCGACCGGGCTCGGTGTGGGCGCTACTACGGCCGGCGCCACGCGTACCCGCGAGGGTTGTGTTTGCGAGAGAGGACGGGGCGCGCCTTCTGGTGAAGACTGCGCTTCGGGCGCGATCACCACGGCGGGGGTGCTCGGGCCGTCTTTGGGTGTGTAGGCGACCGCGTAACCCGGCACCTCTGCCGAATCCTGAACGGCAACCGGAGTGGCGAGAGGATCGACCGATCCTACAACTGGTACGGGCGCCGGTGCAGCGACGGGCGCGGGCGGTTGCACTTGCGGAGCGGAAAAGCCAAGGAGCGTTTTCCTGAGCGCGCCGGGGGGTAAATTCGTCGGCGGCGGGCTGAGGGCGGGTTGTGTCGCGAGCGGCTGCGTCCTCGTGAACGTTGGCGCCTCCGGCGCAGGCGATGCCGCCTCCGGCGCAGGCGATGCCGCCGCGGGTGCCGCGACTGGCGTCGCTGTAGCCGGAGCAACTGGCGGCGCGGCCGTGAGAGGCGCCATGCCGAGCAGCGTGTGTTTGGAGATGCCCTTTTTGGCAGCGGGCGTAGCGGGCGTTTGGAGCGCGGTGTAGGGAGCCGCGATGGGCGTTCCGGCCACTGGGGTAGAGGCTGCATTGGCGGCACCAGCAATCGGCAATGCGGCCGCGGTTGGATTCGCGGCAGCGGGAATCGATCCCATACCGATGCCGATGGGCAACGTGTTCAGCCCGGGCTTAGCAGCGACGGGCGCGGCCGACGCAACCGTGACCGGCGCAACCGTGACCGGCACGGACGCGGCTGGCGCAGCCGTCTGAACCGACGCGTCATCGTCCTCCCAGAAGGGCGTGAAGCTATCAGCGAGTCGATCAGCGTCTTCGACACTGAGCGGCGCCGACGACGGGGGACCTTTACCGGGTGGATCGGGCATCAATCGCGAATCAGAGGCTAGCATCGTGGCTCGGGGCTCTGCAACGCGGCGTGCGAGGCGTTTGGCCGATCGGGCCTCGGCACGCTAAGAGCAGCCCTACAACCTCGCACCGAGGTCGCCGAGGACGTGACGCGGATCTTACGGTGACCGACGGGAGAGGTTCTAGGATTGGCGCTAAAAGCAGGCAGTGGCGGTATGCGATTTACGAGCTTCCTTCGTTTGTGGCGCTTTTTTGGCCTGCTCGGGGCGGCTTGGAGTACTTTTGCTTGCGGCTCACGTGCCCCCACTGCGCAAGTTTTGGCGCTCGGCTCGGCGCGGGTCGCGTCGGTGGTCGTCGCCGCCGGGAGCGCGCTGCCGGAGCGCGCGGAAGCGGTCGCGAGCGCAGATATGTGGGCCGTCCAGGGCACCAAGCAAGGCGGTCCCTCCGGCGCCGCGCGCCTGCTGGATGCAGCCGCCCTGCGCGAGCGAATATTCCGCGTCGACCACCGCGAAGCCGATGCCTTGGAGGCGATCGAGCTGTACCGCCAAGCCGCGCGCGAGCCCAAGCTGCGTTGCTCGGCGAGCACGCGCGCGGCGCTCCTTGACGGCGAGCTGCGGGCCGACCCTGGGCTGACCTTTCAAGAGGTGTATCGCGCGGCGCACGTGAGCGGCGCGGAGACGGCGTGTAAAGAGCATGCCGAAGCGATCTTGACGACGCTCAACGCGTACCGGCCTTTGCCGACTGTGCTCGCGCAACTCGATGCCGAGGCTGAACGCGGTCCGAGCGCGCGCGCGAGCGCCGCTCCCGCGCCGTTGCCACTGCCTGCGCGCTCCGCCGACACGCAGGCGAGTGACGGCGTGATCGTGCCGACGCTGAGCGCGTCGCACGGCCCAACGCGGGTCACCAAAATCGAGCGCTACGGTGCTCCCGACGCTGCGCGTATCGTCGTGTATGTGACGCAGCCGACCACGTACAAAGTCGGAGTTTTGGAGGACGGCGGACAAAGCCACCGGTTGTTCGTCGACGTCGACGGCGCGACTTATCAAGGGCTGAAGAGCTTCGACGTGGGCGGCCTGGTGAGCCGAGTGCGCGTGGGCGCCGAAGCGACGCACACGCGCGTGGTTTTGGATCTGACGAGCACGGCGTACCGACGCGTGTTCTACGTACCAGAGCCGTTCCGGCTCGTGATTGACGTGTCGAAGGACGCACCCGCGCGCACCGAGGAAGCCGCGCACGCCGGCCCGCGCGCGATCCACCGCGTGGTTCTGGACCCGGGTCACGGGGGTCACGATCCCGGGGCGACGGGGCCGAGTGGCTTGCGCGAAAAGGACGTCACCTTGGACATCGCGCATCGCGCCGCGCCGTTGATTGCGCGCGAACTCGGGATCTCCACGCTGCTCACGCGCGACAGCGACGACTACGTCGCGCTCGACGAACGCACCGCGCGTGCCAATGCATTTCAGGCCGATCTGTTCGTCTCGATCCACTGCAACGCCAGCGAGGACGGCGCGGGCCGCGGTGTGATGACCTTCGTGCTCGACGATTCGCGCGATCCGACCTCGACTCGTGTAGCTGCCCGCGAGAACGACTCCTCGGCTGCTGCTGCGGCCGAACTCGCGGGCGCGCTCACGCGTGGCGAGGGGGGCCAGAGTTCCGGCCGCTCCAATCATTTTGCGGAGCTGCTCCAGCGCTCGGCGATCGCGTCGCTTTCGCCGAGCTACGGGGATATTCCCGATTCGGGCATTCGCCGCGCCGGTTTTTACGTGCTCGCTGGGGCGCGCATGCCCGCCGTGTTGTTCGAAACCTCGTTCATTTCGAGCCCGGTCGGCGAAACGCGCTTCAACACGGGTGACTTTCGGCAAAAAATCGCTGATGCCATCGTGAACGCGATTCGCGCCTATCGCGACGGGCTGTGAGCGTGCCGCAGTGCCGCAGTATTCGAGATCCCAAAACCGGCCAGCGGCTCCAAAACTGTGCAGTTCGTAAAAAGCGAGCCAGTGCAGAATGCCGGGGGTGCGCGGACGTGCGACGGCCTGCGCGGGCCCGGGAATCACTTCTTATTTCGAGGCGCTGGGCGGGCCGGAGGCACCTCGTATCGTGAGGTGCTGCGCGGGCGAGAGGGCGCCCATTCTCCCCAATGCAAATCGCGTCCGCCGCGCTTGACTGACCGGATTCAGGTCCCTATCTTACCGGGCCCCCGGAAACGGGGGGTGTTTTCCTCGTGAGTCAGACAGCAAGTCGAGTGCGCTACCGATGACCAAAGTCCAGTTAAAGAAATTCCGGGACATGCTCGAAGCCAGGCGCCAAGAAATCATCAAGCGCGCTCAACAGACGCTTGATGAGGACATGGCCCTCGACGCCAATGACCTGCCGGACGAGATGGATCTCGCATCGAGCGAGTACCTGCAATCGTTCCAGTTTCGTCTACGCGGCCGCGAGA
>JBDTJC010000381.1:0-7011 GCA_039936055.1 Polyangiaceae bacterium
TGATGTTCTTGGGCGGCCAATTCATCGGCCCCAAGAATCCGAACCCCGAAAAGCTCAGCCCGTTCGAGTGCGGTAACGATACCGAAGGCGCGAAGAACACGAAGCTGAGCGTCAAATTCTACCTCACTGCGATCCTCTTCGTCGTTTTCGACATCGAGGTCGTGTTCATGTACCCGTGGGCCACCTTGTTCAAGACCCTCGGTTGGAACGGCTTCATCACGATGTTCAGTTTCATCGCGGCGCTAGTAGTTGGCCTCGCATACTGCTGGAAAAAGGGAGCCCTCGAATGGGAGAGCTGAAGCAGACCTCGACTCATATCGTCGAGCCGGGTGGCGCTGAAGGCGCCGGGTTCGCGACCACGCGTTTAGAGGCTGTTTTGGCCTGGGCGCAGAAATACTCGCTGTTCATGTACCCCTTCGTGACCGCCTGTTGCGGCATGGAGTTCATGAGCGTTTCGAGCCCGCGTTACGACTTCTCGCGCTTCGGTTCGGAAGCCCCGCGCTTCTCGCCGCGCCAGTCGGATTTGCTGTGGGTGGTCGGCACGATCACGCAGCGTCAAGCGCCTATCTTGAAGCGCATCTACGAGCAGATGGCGGAGCCCAAGTGGGTGCTCGCGTTCGGCACCTGCGCCTCCTGCGGCGGTTTTTACGACAACTACGCGTGCGTCGCGGGCGTGGATAAAGTGATTCCTTGCGACGTGTACGTGCCCGGCTGCCCGCCGCGCCCGGAAGCGGTGCTGGATGGCCTGATGCTGCTGCAGGACAAGATTCAAACTGGCAACCGCACGCCGGCGATCGTCAAGCCGCGCCAAGATCCAGTGATCGAACAGAACAGCGGCCTGGTCACGTTGCGCAAATCGCGAACGTCCATCGCCTGAACGGGCCCGGATTTCCAAGATGTCAAAGGCCTTGATCGACCTCATAAAGAAGAACTTCGGCGCCGCGGTGCTGGAGACTCACTCGCTGTACGGCGACGACACCGTCGTCGTCGAAGCCTCCGCCTGGCGCGAAGTCGCGCGCTTCCTGCGCGACAGCCCGCAGGTCAGCATGGACATGCTGACTGATTTTACAGCGGTGGATTTCCCAGAGCGCGAGCCGCGCTTCGAAATCGTGGCTCACTTTTACTCTCTCTCCAAAGGGCACCGCCTGCGTCTCAAAACCCGCACCGGTGATGCGGAAGGTGACGACGCCGAGGTGGATTCGCTGTGCGAATTCTGGGCGAGCGCCAACTGGATGGAGCGCGAAGTGTTCGACATGTTCGGCGTGGTCTTCAAGAACCACCCGGATTTGCGGCGCATCCTGATGTACCCCGAGTTCGAGGGGCACCCGCTGCGCAAAGACTATCCCGCCGACAAGATTCAACCGCTCATGGCCTATCGCGACGTGCCGAACATCGAAAAAGTCGCGCCGTTCAGCGTCGACGAAGGCATGTCCTTCGGTCGCCAAACTCACGCTCGCAACAGCGACGACGATTCACGGGTGAACTGATGGAGCCCCTCGATCAAGAACTAGACGAAGCCGAGCTCGAAATGCCGACGGAGCCGATGTTGCTCAACGTCGGCCCGGCTCACCCGGCCATGCACGGCACGGTGCGCTGCGTGATGGAGCTCAGCGGTGAAGTCATCGAGCACGTGGATGTGCAGGTCGGTTACTTGCACCGCGGCTTCGAGAAGATGTGCGAGCGCGGCACCTGGACGCAGGTGTTCCCGTACGTGGACCGTTGCAATTACGTCTCGCCGATGCTGAACAACGTGGGCTTCGCGCTGGCGTGCGAGAAGATGCTCGGCGTCACGGTGCCCGAGCGCTGTCAGTGGTACCGCATGATCCTGGGTGAGCTCGCCCGCATGTCTGACCACCTGACTTGCGACGGCGCCATGGCCATGGAACTCGGCGCTTTCACGCCGTTTCTGTGGATGATCAAGGCTCGCGAAATGATCTGGGATCTCCTCGAAGAGGAGACCGGCGCGCGCCTCACGCACAGCTTCGGCCGCGTCGGTGGCATGGCTTCGCCGCCCACCGAGAACCTGAAGGACAACGCCCGCGCCGTCACCAAGCACATCTTGACAGTCGTGGATGAGGTCGAGAAGCTCCTGCTTGGAAACCGCATCTTCCTGGATCGCTTGGAAGGGATCGGCGTTATCAGCCAGGCAGACGCCGTCTCGCTCGGTTGGACGGGCCCCTGTTTGCGCGCGAGCGGCATCGCCTATGACGTCCGCAAAGCCAGCCCATACCTGAAGTATGATGAAGTCGACTTCGACGTGCCGGTCGGCACCACGAGCGATTGCTTCGATCGCTTCATGGTGCGCCTCGCGGAAATGCGCCAAAGCGCCCGCATCATCGAGCAAGCCTGTCAGCGCATGGCCGACAAGGGTTCGGTCAACATCGACGACCCGCGCATCATGCTTCCCCCCAAGCAAGAGGTGTACAACACGATTGAAGGCACCATCCAGCACTTCAAGATCGTGATGGAAGGCCTGAAATTGCCCGCCGGTGAGGTGTACTCGTACAGCGAAGGCGGCAACGGTGAACTCGGCTTCTACCTGGTGAGTGACGGCAGCGGCACGCCCTACCGCGTGCGCATCCGCCCGCCGTGCTTCCTCATCACCGCCGGCCTCGAGCGCGTGATCACTGGCGCCATGATGGCTGACGTCGTGCCGAGCTTCGGCTCGCTGAACATGATCGGTGGTGAGTGCGACCGTTGAGGTCCCGCTCACCTTCAAGCTTCGGAAATTCGGATGCCTAACTTCAAGCTAGTTCGTCGTCGGGAGCTCCGCTCCCGCCCCGCTGAAGTGAATTCAGCGGGGGCTCCACCCTCGGTGTCGGGGCCCCAACCCCAAAACGCGAGCCTCTAGTCCTGTCTCTAGGAACCTGGGAATGCCTAACTTCAAGCTAGACGACCGCGAAATTTCCTTCGAGCCGGGCGAGACGATCATTCGCGCTGCGCAGAAGGCGGGGATCGACATCCCGCACTACTGCTGGCACGCGGGTCTGTCCGTCGCTGCCAACTGCCGCATGTGCTTGGTCGAGATCATGCCGCCGCCAGGTCGCCCCGCGATGCTACTGGACGTGCTGGCCTGGGACGCCGAAAAGGGCGAGTACGTTCCGCAGAAGAAGCCCAAGCTCGTGCCGTCCTGCCAGCAGGCCGCGGCCGACGGCATGGTGGTCAAGAGCCAGACCAGCGAGCACGTGGATACCGCACGCGCCGCGGTGCAGGAGCTCCTGCTCCTGAATCACCCGGTGGATTGCCCGATCTGTGATCAGGCGGGCGAGTGCCGCTTGCAGGATTACTGGCTCGAGCATCAAGGCACCAAGAAGCGCATGCGCGACGAGCCGGTGCATAAACCCAAGGCCGTCGTCTTCGGCCCGACCATCGTGTACGACGCCGAGCGCTGCATCGTGTGCACGCGCTGCGTGCGCGTGTCCGAAGAGCTTGCCAAGGACCCGGTGCTCAGCGTGCGTGAGCGCGGCAACCTGAACGAGATCGTCGTCGCGCCGGGGCGCCAGCTCGACCACCCGTACACGCTGATGACGGAGTATGTGTGCCCGGTCGGCGCGCTCACCTCGATCGATTTCCGCTTCAAGGCGCGCGTGTGGTTCTTGCGCTCCACCCGCTCGGTTTGCACGGGCTGCGCTACGGGTTGCAACTCGTTCTCGGATTTCGATCCACGCGATCAGAAGGTGTATCGCTACCGACCGCGCGAGAACCTAGCCGTGAACAAGTTCTGGATGTGTGACGACGGCATGCTCGATCATCGCCGCATCCACGAAGGCCGCGTGCTGGATGCGCGCGTGGCCGGAGCGCGCGTGGCGGTTTCCGACGCGCTGGCCAAGGCGGCAGAGTTGCTGCTCAAGGCCAGCCCCGCGAGCACCGCCGTGGTGCTCAGCGCCGAACACTCCAACGAAGACAATTACGCGCTGTTGTCGTTGGCGAAGACGTTCGGCTTCACGGAGGTCTACCAGAGCGGGCGACCGGCAGGGCAGGGCGACGACATCCTGCGTCACCCCGACAAGAACCCGAACACCGCAGGCGTTGCAGCGCTCGGCAAGTCCTCTGGCCTGAAGACGTTCGTGGAGTTCGTCGAAGCGATTCGCGCCGGCAAAGCCAGCACGGTGATCGCTCTCGGCTCGGCCACGCCCACGGGTGGCGGCGCTGCCGCACTCGCGGACGTGAAGAACCTGATCGCGATCTCGACCCATGATGGGGCGTTCGTCGAGCGCGCCAGCGTGGCTCTTCCTGCAAGCAGCTGGGCCGAAGCGGACGGAACGTTCGTGAACGCCAAGGGCATGAGCCAGGAGAGCGAGAAGGTAGTAACGCCGCAGGGCAATTCCAAACCCGCGTTCCGGTTGATCGCGGAGCTTGCCGCCTTAGCTGGCAAACCGCTCACCTGGAAAAAACTGACCGAACTGCGGGCAGCCATGTCGCCGCCCGCACCCCGTAGCGTGCCTCCCGCGAGCGCGTCGCTAGGAGCCGAGTGATGCCGTTTGGGATGATTGCGTTTCTATTGTTCGTACTGAAGGCCTTCGTGGTCGTGATGTTCGCGATGAACGTCGCGGTCGTGCTGACCTGGGTGGACCGTCGCCAAGGTGCAATGATTCAGGATCGCATCGGTCCGAACCGCGCCGTGGCGTGGATCCCGACGGTCGTGGCGCAGGGCATTGCGGTCGGCCCGGCCGTTCTAGTGGCGGCAGCTGTTGCGCTGGTCGTGGTCAAGTTCGAGCCCGCTCCGGAGGAGTTGGGAGGGCGTGCGATGCTGTTCATTCAGCTCGGCATCCTGTTCACGTGGCTGACCGGTGTCGTCATCGCCGGCAAGGTGCAGACGCGCGGCGTGCTGAACAGCTTCGACGCTTGGCTGTACTCGCTGGGTGATCCGCGCCGCATCTTGTACGCGGGTCTGTTCGCGCAATTCACGGCGCTGTTCGTGGGCCTGGCGCTCAATGATTCGGCGTTCGGTCCGCAACTGCGCACGTTCGGCTACGGCGCTGGCGCCGGCTTGCTCGTTCTCGCGGTGGTATTTGGCGCCCTCTACTCGGCCTACAGCATTCGCAACGAGCCGCGCATTGGCCTGCGCCTGGCGGGCTTGCTGCATCCGGCCGCAGACGGCGTGAAGACGATCTTCAAGGAAGACTTCATTCCGCCGAACGCGGATAAGTTCCTGCACAGTCTCGCGCCATTCATCTCCTTCTTCCCGGCGCTCGTGGTCATGGCCGTGATTCCGTTCGGGGACACGCTGTGCTTCCACTTGAACAAGGGCGGCGCCCTGGGTGACCTCATCTCCAGCGCGCCGGCCAATGGCGTGTGCACCGAAGCCGCCATTCCGCTCCAGGTCGTGGACTTGAACGTGGGTCTGCTCTACTTCTTCGCGCTGGCCGGTACCGGCATCGTCGGCGCGGCGCTGGCCGGGTGGGCGAGCGACAACAAGTACAGCTTGCTGGGTGGCGTTCGCGCCGCAAGCCAGATGGTCTCGTACGAAGTCACGATGGGCCTGACCCTTGTCGGCGCCGTGATGATCTACGGGGACCTGCGCGTTGATAAGATGGTCGCATGGCAGCAGCACAATGCCTGGGGCATCTTCGTGCAGCCGTTCGCGTTCTTCTTATTCTTCACGGCGTCGGTCGCCGAGTCGAAGCGCATCCCGTTCGATATTCCGGAAGGGGAGAGTGAAATCGTCGCGGGTTATTTCACGGAATACGCCGGGATGAAGTTCGCAATGTTCTTCTTCGCGGAGTACATCGCCGTCGTCACCTCGGCCGGTCTGATGTCGGCAATCTTCTTGGGCGGCTGGGACTTGCCGTTCCTCGGCTACGACGGCCTGCACGTGAAGATCGGCGAAACGCTACTGTTCGATCAAACCCTGCCGCGCGTCGTGGTCGTGGTGCTCGGCGGCCTGGGCTTCGTGCTCAAAACGCTGACTCTGTGTTGGCTGCAGCTGATGATTCGCTGGACGCTGCCGCGCTTTCGCTACGACCAACTGATGCGGCTCGGCTGGCGCATACTGCTGCCCGCTTCGCTCGCCAACGTGGTCGTCACCGGAGCAGTCGTGATGGGCATCATCACCGCTGGTCCTGAAGTCGGTAAATTCATGGATCTCCTGGCCGACTACAGCAAGGCTTTCCTTGCTTTGGGCGGGCTCGGTGGCTTCATTTACTTCGTCGTGTTCTTGGTCAAACCAGTGCACAAACGCCAGACCTTGTCCTCGTCTTCTGCGCGCTACGCGCAGGCGGCGGGCGGCACTCGCAGCGCACGGATGTCAGCATGAAGAACGAAGTCGCTCCCCTCGGTCCGAAGAAGGTCACCGGCGTCGCGGTTCCGCGCCCGAATCGCACGGCTTCCGTGCAGACGTACATCCCGGAGATCGCAAGGGGTCTCGGGATCACGATGAAACACTTCTTCCAGAACACGAAAGAGATGGTCTTGGGCCAGCGCCCCGACCCTGTTCTCGAAGGCATCGAGGACGGCATCAACTGCATCTCGTACCCCGAACAGAAGCGGCCGTACCCCGCGCGCTTCCGCGGCATGCACCGCCTCACGCAACGTGAAGACGGTGCCCCGCGCTGCGTCGCCTGCCTGTGTTGCTCCACCGCCTGCCCCGCGCAGTGCATCCACATCGAAGCCGGCGAATACCCAGAAGGCGACCCTCGCCGCGGCTACGAACGCTTCCCGCAGCGCTTCGTGATTGATGAGTTACGCTGTATTTTTTGCGGTTTCTGTGTTGAGGCCTGCCCGGTCGACGCAATCCGTATGGACACCGGCATTCACGCCGCTCCGTATGACTCGCGAGAGCAGTTCATCTTTGAAAAAGAGCTATTGATGGCTTTCCCGGGTCGTGATGGTTCTCATCTGACTGGAAACGTGCGGCACGAGCCGGGTGAGAGTTCGCATCCGGGGACGGATCGCGAGCGTCACTGAGTTGAGTTGAGGTTGTGGTGTGACTGGGGGGCTGGCGGGTGTTGGCGGGTCCTTAGGTGGACGCGGCTGACGCGTCCTGCGTCTATTGAGACCGGGTGAAACAGT
>JBDTJC010000382.1:0-3688 GCA_039936055.1 Polyangiaceae bacterium
ACGTGATGACATCCCGACTTGCGACGTCCTTCACCCACAATTGGTCCAGGTAGTCTGCCGCGTATTCGCTGGGCACGCGCACGCCGCGGCGCGCAATCTTCTCGGTCATGATCGTGTTGCGCATCAACAGGCACGACACGAGATAGGCCGCAGTGCAGCCAGCGAGCAGCGGCAAAAGCCCGAGCGGCTGCAGCGTGGTCTCGAACGCGAACACCACCGACGCAAGTAGCGCACGCGAGGCGCCAGCGAAGATCGCCGCCATGCCGACCAACGCCGCGATGCGCGGGTCGATGCCGCACTGCGGTGCTGCATGCGCCGCGAGCGCGCCCAACGAAGCGCCGAGCCCGCCGCCGATGGTAAACAGCGGCGCCAACGTGCCGCCCGAAGTGCCGCTACCGAGCGAGACCGCCCAAGACACGAACTTGAGCACGAAGAGCACGACCAGCGCTTGGCCCGCGAGGGACCCGGAGAGCACATGCTCGATGTTGTCGTAACCAACGCCCATGGTGCGCGGCGCAAAGTAGCCCACGCCACCCACGACCAAGCCGCCCAGCGCAGGCCACCACATCCAATGAATCGGCAGCTTTTCGAAGCCGTCTTCGATGGCGTACACCACGTGCGTCACGCCCGTGGCGACCACGCCGAACAGCGCACCGAGCAGCACGTAGAACGCGAGCGCTGCGCCGCTGGGCTGACTGAGCTGCGGCATCGCGAACACGGGCGCAGACCCGACCAGCGCCATGCGCACGGCGGCCGCCGTGGCACTGGCCAGCGCGACCGGGATGATCGAGCGCGCGCGAAACTCGAACAGCAGCAGTTCTACGGCCAATAACACCGCAGAAACCGGGCTACCGAACGTGGCAGCCATACCAGCCGCCGCGCCCGCCGCGAGCAGCGTTTTGCGTTCCATGGCCGATGTTTTCAAAACCTGACCCACGAGCGAGCCCAGTGCTCCACCCGTAGCGATGATCGGGCCCTCCGCTCCGAATGGGCCGCCCGTTCCGATGGCAATCGCGGCGGAGAGCGGCTTCAGAAACGTCAGCCGCGGCGGAATGCGGCTCTCGTTCGTGAGCACCTGCTCCATGGCCTCCGGAATGCCATGACCGCGGATCGCCTTCGACCCGTAGCGCGCCATCAGGCCCACAAAGATGCCGCCGATCGCCGGCACGGCGATCACCAGCAGGCCGAGGTGATTCTCCGCGGGCGCGGCTGGCTGGAAGGACAGACGCTGCAAGAACGCGAGGTTCGTGACGAACGCGATCATGGCCATCAACACGCGAGCCACGATGCCCGCGACGAACGCTACCCCGACCGCCAGCGCGCTGATGAACAGCACGCGCGGGCCGACGATGGGCGTAACCAGCGGCACCCGCGCGGCAGCCAGCACCGGGCCCAGCGACGGCGAAACAGGCAGCAAACCAGTGGCGGAAATGGGATTCGTCTCGTGCGATTCAGACACGTGACGAACGCCCCTTGGCACCGACCAACGCGAGCCCCTCTTCGAAAAACAAGCTCGGAGCTTCCTCGGAAACCTCGGCCAGCTCCACCACCTTCGCCAGCGAACGCGCCAGCACCTTCAGCTCTGCCTTGGGCAGCGCGCCCAGCGCAAACAGCAAGCGATCTTGCGCGGCTTCCGGCGCGCTCTCGAGCAGCGCCAAGCCCAGCTTGGTCAGCGTGAGTTCAACCCTGCGGCGGTCCGCCTTGGACGGCACGCGCCGGACATGACCACTCGTGACGAGCCGGCTGACCACTACAGACACCGAGCTTTGATCCGTGGCCGTGCGCGCCGCCAGCTCATTGACGGAACAGGGGCTCTGCCGAGCCAAGCACTGCAGCACGAACAACTGCGCGCCCGATAGACCGACCCGCTGCTCCGCGGTGCGCGACGACACGCGCAGCGAGCGCACGATGCGGCGCAGGGCGTTCAACACCTCTCGGACCTCCACCGGCTGGGCTGACTCGGACTTGGGCGGCGCCTTTGGCTGCAGTGCCCGGGGACTAAGTTTGGCTACCATATATGGGCTCCCATACGCTCAACCGGCCGCCTCGGCAACCCCCTCAAGGACTCGCCCGGACTCGCCCGGTCTTGATCCATAGAAGGGGCAGCGTGCGAGCGCGGCCCCGGCAGGGGGTTCGGTCCGGGGATCGGGATCGGTCCCGGAAGGGGGTTCACCCCTTCGGGTGTCACGAAGCGCGTCGGGCAAGGCGGGGCCGGGGCCGCGCTCGCGCGCTTTTTGGTGCGGGTGCCCAGCGCGACGACGGCCTGCACGTCGCTTGCAGAGCACGCCCCAGGGCACCTGCGATCGCGACGGCGGCGCAAGCCTCACAGCACTCGCAGAGCGCGATGGCGTACGCGCGGCCCTGGTCAGCGCGCGTTTGCCGGGCAGCGCCTTCCGCGCAATTGAGCGCGCAAGATGCGGCGGACTTTCGCGCCTGAGCGCGTAGTGGCCGCTGCGAGTTTGTATCCCTCCGAACCAGACCCCAAGATCTCTCCCGATCCCCCACCCGATCAGCCGATCCCTATCCCCGCCCCGGCCCCTTCTCCAATCAAGGCGGAGGACTCGCCCGCGGGCCGGAAGTAAATCGCGGGCACGCGCCGTTTCCGTGATCGCGGCGGGGTACGACCACTATTAACTTCATGTGACTCGAAGCTCTGTAGGATTTTTTGGGGGTTGTTTAGCTCTAATCGGCGCGCTCGCGGCCAAGCCGGCACACGCCGACACGCCAGCCGACGCACCCGCGCCGCCCGTGACTCACGCCGAGACACCCGAGGCACTGCGTTACCAGGCGCCGGAGGGGTGCCCCAATCGCGCGCAGTTCATCGCAGCGGTGACCGGGCGCGGCGCCAGCTTCGAGGGCAAGGCCGCGTCGCCGGCCAGCGCCTTCCAAGTCGACATCGAGCAACGCGCGGACGGCTTCCATGCCTCGCTCGCCGTGCAGAACGGCGCGCTCACCTCCAACGCACGCGAAGTCAGCGGGCCGAGCTGCGTGGAAGTCGTCGATGCACTGGCTGTGGTTACCGCCATCGCGCTGAACCCGGCGCTAGGCGCTCCCGCGGCACCGCCAGCCGCGCCCGCGCCCGTACCCGCTCCGGTCGTCACGCGCGGGGCGCCGGAAGCGCCGCGTGCGCCGCTGAGCGGCAGAAATTTCGGCTGGAAGGAGACCCTCGAGGTCCCCGCGGGCAAGCTGCACCTCGACAGCGCAATCGCGATCAACGCCCTCGTCGGCGGAACGCTGGGCATCGCTCCAGGGCGCGTGTTGCCGCGCTTCGACATCACCCTCTCACGCGCCAACTTCGTCACAGCGCCCAACGGGCAGAGTTTCGTGACTGGCACCGTGGCGCGCGTTCGGGCAAGCCTGCTGCTCGACACCACGTGGCGGTTCGGCGACGTCCGGACGCAGGTGGGAGGCCAAGAGGTGGGCGTCGGCCTGTGCTACACGCCGCACTACGACACCGCGGGCTGGGTGCTGCTCGGTTGCGGTGAGGTTTCAGTCGGCGTGATCGGCATCACTGAGCGAGCCGCCGTGTCGGCGGCGTGGGAGGGCGTCGCCACCACGATGGAGCAAAAGAGCACTCAGGGCTTCGGCGCCGTGGGCCTCAATCTGGAGGCGAGCTACAATCTCGCGTCTCACTTTCAGATCGGCGCGCGCATCGGCGCACAGGCGTTCACCAGTGACATCACGGCCA
>JBDTJC010000383.1:0-29311 GCA_039936055.1 Polyangiaceae bacterium
CTTGCGCGGCGGAGGGCGCTTCCAGTGAGGTGCAGCCCCACTGCGTGAGCAGCGCGTGCATGCCCTCGCGGATCGCGGCTTCGTCGTCGATCACGATCACGCAGCGACCGGCCAAGGCGTCGCCCGAGACCACGAGCTCGGGCGGCGCGTGCACGACCAGCGCGGTGTCACCGAGTTGCACGCTGAGCGCGAACGCCGAGCCACGCCCGGGTGTCGACTGCAATTCCAGTTCGCTGCCCAGCAAGTGCGCAATGCGCCGCGCGATCGGTAAACCCAAGCCGAGGCCGTTGCGGCGATCCCGCTCCGGATTGCCGAGCTGGAAAAACTCCTCGAAAATGCGCTCGTGTTCGGCTGCAGGAATGCCGATGCCGCTGTCCCACACGGCGATGGTGAGCGTGGTTCCGCGCCGCCGGCAGCCCACGAGCACGCCGCCTTCGTGGGTGTAACGGATGGCGTTGGCTACCAGATTCCCGAGCACGCGCTCGAGCAAAGCTGCGTCTGACTTGACGGTCGCGCGCGAGCCGCGAATGCGAAACGAGAGCGCTTTTTCTTCGGCCAGCGCCGAGTAGCGGGTTTGCAGCGCATCCAGCACGCGCTGGATCGGGAAATCCACGATGCTGGGGCGGATGTAGCCGGCGTCCAGCTTGGAGATGTCCAGGAGCTCGTCGAACAGCGCTTCGAGTGAGTCAATGTTGCGGTAAATTTGTTCGACGACGCCGCGCTGCCGCGCATCCAGCGCAAGCTCGCGTAGCGTGGCGGAGAACAAACTCAGTGCATGCAGCGGCTGACGCAAATCATGGCTGGCCGCGGCCAAGAAGCGGGATTTTGCCAGATCGGCCTGTTCGGCCCGGCATTTGGCGGCCTCTGCGCTGGCCTTTTGCACCTGTAGCTCGGCGATCAAGTCCGCATTCTCGAAGCGGATTTGCATCGACTCGACCACGCTGCGGTGCTGCACGCGGCAGAACAAGAGCAGGATCAACATGTAGAACAAGGAGGCCGTGCCGAGCGCCAGGTATTCCGCGCCACCCGCGCGGCACAGGTGCACGAACACGATGCCGAAGATGGGCATCACGAACGCGCGCAGCGCCGCTGGGTGATAGGCATTGCCGGACACCGCGCCGCCGGCAATGCCGTACAAGCCGCACATCGTGAACACGATCGCGATCGGGTTTTCGGGGCGCAAGAACAGAAAGCCTGCAACGCCCCACACGAGCCCGGCGCCGAGCATGTAGAACGTGTAGCGGCGCGCCCACAGCGCGCTGTTCTGCACCGTGAGCGCGGCGTGTCGGTAGGCGCGCAGGATGGCCAGGCGGTGCACCTGTGAGGCTGCCTGCAGCAACAGAAAATCCCCCAGCAGAGCGTGGGGCACGTGTCGCCACAGCGTGGCTACCAGATAGGCAGTGACGCCTAACGCGGCGGCCATGGAGTTGGGGATCTGTTTGTACAGCGTGCGCACGCACTCGGTCTGAGCTTCGTGCGCGCGTGCTTCAGCCAGTGCTCGGCGCGCGCGCGCGTCAGCCGCAGGTTGGAGCACCTGGCCGAGCTCGTTGGTCACGGCACACCGAGCAGACCGAGCCGTTGCGCCGCGAGCACGGCTTGGGTCCGACTCGATACCCCAAGCGTGCGAAACAGCTCGGTCAAGTGTGCGCGCACGGTGCGGTCCGCAATGGCGAGCTCCGAGGAGATCTCTTTGTTGCTTCGGCCACTACCGAGCAGCTTGAGCACCTCGAGCTGGCGCAGCGTCAGGTCACCGCTCGGATCGCGCCCCGAATCCGCGCCTTCGCGGCCCACGAGCGCGGGCGGTACCGGTGTGCGCAAGTCGAAATAGGCGCCGCCGTCCAAGACGGCCCGCAGCGCGGCCAGCAATTGATCGAGCGGCAACGACTTGCGCAGGAACCCCGAGGCACCCGCGTCGCGCGCTTTGGCGATGATCGCGGCGTCGTCCTTGCCTGAGATCAGCAGGCGCGGGATGTGTGGAAACTCGGCTGCGTACAGCGCTAACGCGGCCAGCCCGTCTAGCGTTGGCAAGATCAGATCGATGAGCGCGAGCTCGATGTGTGACGAATCACGCAGCACCGTCAGCCCGGCTTCTGCGGAGTCCGCGCTCACAATGCTCAGGTCCGGTGCAAGGCGCGCAAAGGCGCTGGCCAGCCCCTCGTGGAACAGCGGGTGATCATCAACGAGCAGGATTTGGACCATGAGGCGGCAACCTGATTTCTCGCGCAACGGCGCGCGCATTGCAACAGGTTGTGACCCTGTCCAGCGCCTGTCCCTACATTGTCGACTCCCCGTAAACGTGCCCGTGCCCGTGCCCGTGCCCGTGCCCGAGAAACGGAGCCCGCGGCCCAACATCGCTTCGCGCGGCGCACGCAAGCTGCCGCGAGGTGACCCACAACGAACGAGCAACGAACGAGCAAGAGGAGAGGGCGATCGGGCACGGCACGGGCACGGGCACGGGCACGTTTAGGTGAGTGCAGGGACACGCGAATTGGCGACATGCCTATTAGGGCAATTGTCAGCGCCTGCTCCGAGCGCGTTTACTCAGTCGGATCACCCTTAGCCAAGGAAACCTATGAACAAGTCCATCGCCCTCATCTTGAGCCTGCTCGCTACGTCCGTCACCGTTGGTTGTGGGGGCTCGGATAGCAGCTCGGCCGGTGCTTCTGGCAGCGGGGGTGCTGGCGATTCGGGCGGCGAAACCAGCAGCAATGCGGGCGCTGACAACTCCGCTGCGGGCGATTCCAGTGCGGGCGACTCGAGTGCGGGAGACACCAGCAATAACAACGACGCTGGCTCGCCCGGTGACACGGGAGGCAGCAGCTCGGGCGGGGCCGGCAGCAGCTCCGGTGGCAGCGGTGACGGCGCCGCGGGCGCTCCGAACCCCTCCAACACGGATTGCAAGAAGCTAGAGACCTGCTGCGTGAATCTGACCAGTGGCAGCGACGGCACGGGTGGACCGAAGGGTGCCTGTGAGCACATTGTGGGGCTCAACTACGGGCCGTCGTGTCAGTCGACGTACAGCTTGTATAAGTGTGATGCCGTGCTCGCGACGGCTGCCCTCCCCAAATCGAGCGCGTGCAAGGTCGGCACGCAATGCTTGCGTACGACGTACAACGCGGCGATCGATAGCGCCTGCTCAGGCGCTGCCATGGGCACGGCCAGTGTGGATTGCCCGGCGGACGGCGCGATCGCGTGCTGCAAACTCACGGGCGTCATCGAGTCTTGCGACTACGAGGGTGCCAGTTCCCCTATCAGCGAGAGCGACTGCACAGCCGAGAATGGCACGTTTTCGACCACGCCCTGATCCGCATCAGTTCGTCGCAGTTCTCCGGGTAAACCGCATGAAGGGCAGGGTGCGCAAAGCACCTCTGCCGCGCGGCTGCGCCCGCTAACGCCTTGTTGCGAGTGAACTCAGCACGTGAAAAGACGCTTGGCCCTACGGCCGTTACATTTCTGATCTTACAAAGGTGAGGGCGTCTGAGGTAGATCTAGCAAAGAATGGCGTAGTCCATTCGGGGGTGCCGTGTTGGCGCCCGGCACGCTGACTTGCGGGAGGCATGGTGAGGGCCATGCGCCGCGCTTGAACCCTAGGTGGAGCACTCAATCATGATTCGAACTCAGATCATCGCCGGAACCGTTTGCCTGTTGTCCTTGTTTGCTGCCGGCGCAGCGCACGCGGACGAGTCTCCGACTGCTGGTCACGCGAGCGTCGCGGGTTTACTGGGTTACGGCTTCAAGGACGGCGTGGGCCTCGGCCTCGGTGCTCGTGGTGGCTACACGCTGCCGATGAACGTTTATATCGGCGGCACGCTGGTCTACCACTTGGGCAAGTCCGAAGGCGGTTTTAGCGAGCACATCACGTACCTCGGTGTCGAAGGCGGGTATGACTTGGTTGCCGGTCCCGTGATCGTGCGCCCGTACGTTGGTCTCGGTGATGCCATTGTCACGGTAAAGACTGACGTCGCTGGTTTTGGAAGCTTAAGCGGCTCCGCGGGTAACTTTGCCGTGTGGCCCGGTGCCACTGTGCTTTACCCGCTCGGCAATGCATTCGTGGGCGGTGACGCGCGCTTCCTGATCGTCAATGACCTCAACGCCTTGAGCCTCTTCGCTACTGCCGGCTACCAGTTCTGAGACCAGCCGCGGAATGTGGGGGGCGAGTTGCCGATGCGCAATTCGCCCCTCGTGGGTAATGCGTTAGCGTTTCCTGTCGCGTGCCGGTGGCAGGCTCGATAGCGGCCCGTTCGCGGGATTACTGTGCTGCCCCCAGCGCCAGATGCGCGGTAAGCCGGCGTACAGCAGGCGGTGATACAGGCCCGAGGGCAAGATGCGCCGAAGCGCATCGAACAGGTACGCATCCAGCGTGCCTGCGACCCACAGTGGCGGGTTCTTCTGGTCGATCACGCCCTCGATTGTTTCTGCGACGTCCCGCGGCGTGTAGAAGGTGAGCGTCATTAGGCCCTCGATCAGCTCATCCATGTTCGCGTAGTGCGCGTGGTACGGGTCGTTCACGTCCGTCAGTGCGTGTTGCCCTTGCTTCGTGAAGCGCACCTTGCGAAACCCGTCTGAGTTGATGAAGCCCGGGCGCACGATGGACACGCGCACGTTGAACGGTCGCATCTCGTACCAGAGTGATTCGGACGCGCCTTCGAGCGCAAACTTCGACGCGCTGTAGATGGACATCGTGGGCATGGCCGTCATGCCGCCGACCGACGAGACATTGATGATGCGCCCGTAGCGTTGCGTGCGCATGTGCGGGAGCACCAGCTTGATCAACTCCATGGGTCCTAAAAAGTTCGAATCAAGCTGAGCAATGCGCTCGGCTTCCGTGACGTGTTCGGCGACGGCGCGGTAGCTGATGCCCGCGTTGTTCACCAGCACGTCGACCCCGCCCCAACGCTGCTCGATGGCGTGCACCACGGCTTGTCGCTCTTCGTGATTCGTTACGTCGAGCGGCAGGATCAGCACACGCTCGCCCGCGTTGATGCCCTCTTTCGCAAAACGAGCCAGCGACGAACGCCGCGCGGTGAGCACCAGGCGGTGTGGGCCGTCATACAAGAGCTTCGCGAGCTCAAGCCCAATGCCAGCGCTGGCACCAGTGACCAAGATGGTCGTGACCGCGCGTCGCTCCTTGCGCCGGCCGAACAAGCGCAGGAACGCTTTGGCGCCGTTGCGCAAACCGTGCAGCACCGCGACGAGCCGGCGTAGCGTTCCGCTGTGCGGCAAGATGGCTTCGTCGCCCTGCGCCGGTCGCTTTGACTCGACCACGGCTAAAGGTACCACGAATCGCTAAGGCGTCAGCCGCTCGCCACTCCACACGACCACGTCGGTTCGCTCGGCAAAGTGCAGCAGGGCGCAATGGACTCACGCTGATTGGCCAGTGCGCGAACAACAAGTCTCGCCACGATTGCCGCCAGGTCCAGCGTTTCTCAGGGATCGGCCAGGGGCGATGGCTCAGCTGTGTCAGCGCGAGGTGCACAGATTCGCACTACTAGCACGGGCGTCGCTGTCTTTCGGTCGTCATGCCCCCGCGTTGGGCCCCCGCGCTCGGCGGAGGCCGAGCGCTTGGTGGGCCCCTGGCGGCGCAGCGCGGAGCGCGAGCACGCCAGGCCGAAGTGCGCCGAAGTGCGGCGGGGCAGCGACTCTAGGAGTGAGAAAGGCCCCGTTCTTGCCAGGCGATGGACCGCGTCTCGGAGGCACGGCATCCTACGCGGCACCGTGGCACGCAGACCGCCAGTCCAGCCGAGTGACGACGCCCTGGTTCGTGTCGCCGCCGGGCAAGCCCCCGAGCCTCCGTCGTGGCGTTTGCAACCGCCCACGATTTTTTCGTACCTCGATGCCGTCGCGCACCACGGCTCGATTCGCAAGGCGGCAGAGGCGTTGCACATCGCTTCGTCGGCGTTGAATCGACGCGTGCTCGATCTCGAAGCGGAGGTCGGCTCGCCGTTGTTCGAGCGCTTGCCGCGTGGTGTGCGCGCGACCGCCGCGGGTGAGCTGCTGCTCGCCTACGTACGCCGCTCGTTGAAAGAGTTGCGTTTGGTCGAAGCGCAGATCGACGGCTTGCGCGGTTTGGTGCACGGTCGCGTGCGCATCGCGGTAGCGGAATCCGTCACGGGGCGCATGCTGCCCGACGCCATCGCCGAGTACCACAGTCGCCATCCCGGCGTCGGCTTCTCCGTTCGCGTGGGCGGCCCGAAGGAAATTGCGGCAGCGTTGCAGCGCGACAAGGTGGACTTAATCCTGACTCACGAGTCCGCCGAAGACCCCGAAGCCGCGGTACTGGCCGAGGTTTTTCAGCCCCTTTGCGTACTGGTCACCCCCGAACACCCGCTCGCAACGCGCACCCAGGTGCGGCTCAGCGAGTGCGTGGCTTACCCGATTGCCATGCCGGACGAGAGCCTTGCCGCTCGAGGCTTCATCGATATTGCGCTGCGCCGTCATTCGATTCGCTTCGAGCCCGCGTTGGTTTCGAATTCGATTGAAACGACCAAGATGTTCGCGCGCAGTAGCAACGGGCTGTGCTTCTCATTTCATATCGGTAAGAAGCCGGATGTTTCCGGAATGATCTCCATCCCACTCACTGACCCTGAGCTGCAAGACGCGAGCCTACGCCTCGCTACGCGTCGTGGCCGCGTGCTGCCCGTCGCTGCAGCGTCGTTCGCAGAACAATTGATCGCCGTGTTCGACGACCTCTGAGTGCGTGACGTCTTCGCAGCGCCTGCTGCGCGTTGCGAAATCAAACGTATTTCCGCAGGTTCTTGGCGCGCCACGCGACCGCGCTGATTTTGAGCGCAGGGTGTTCGCTTATTGGCGCTGGTAAATTCCGCGCGAGCCGGCGTACATCATTGTGCTGTGGTTCTTGCGAGCGGCTGAGCGAATCACGGAAAACAGTCCTGAAAACGCTGCGAAACGTGCGCGAAGTGTGGACACGCACGCGCACCGTATGCCCGTCTTGACGGAAAGGTAGAGCGATGACGACTGAAAGCAAACCGAAACTGTGGGTCCCGGGAGATTGGAATGCCTTCTTCGGATTCGGCACCAACATCCTGGTAAATTTGCTGGTTTTGTCGGGTCTTTTGCGGTTCGTTCTCAAGATGCCGGACCACATCGTGTTCGGGCGCATTCTGCCGGCGACGGGCCTGATGATGTGTCTGAGCACGCTGTACTACGCGCGCTTGGCTTACAACCTGGCGAAGAAGACGGGTCGTACTGACGTGTGCGCGCTGCCCTCGGGCATCAGCGTGCCGCACATGTTCGTCGTCGTGTTCGTCATCATGTTGCCGATTGCGCTCAAAACGGGCGATCCGATCAAGGGCTGGGAAGCTGGCTTGTGTTGGGTATTCGTGCAGAGCTTTGTGCTTATGGCGGGTGGCTTCATCGCCCCGGTGATTCGCAAGATCACTCCGCGCGCCGCGCTGCTCGGCACGCTCGCCGGCGTCTCGGTCTCATTCATCTCCATGCGCCCCGCGCTGGAGATGTTTATGACGCCGGTGATTGGCTTGGTCTGCTTCACCATCATCTTGGCCAGCTGGTTCGGTGGAGTGCGTTACTTCAAGGGCTTGCCTGCGGGCCTCGTGGCGATTGCGGTAGGGAGCTTGATCGCGTGGGGATCCACGGCGCTTGGTTACAACTTCGGTGGCATGTCGGGCGCGAGCCTCAAGGCTTCGTTCTCGAACTTCGGCTTCTCGATTCCGATCCCGGCGTTTGGGCACGTGTTCTCGGGCTTTCAGTTCTTGGGCACCATCCTGGTGACCGCGATCCCGTTCGGCATCTATGATTTGGTGGAAGCGCTGGATAACGTGGAGAGCGCGGCGGTCGCCGGTGACAGCTTCCCGACCACGCGTGTGCTCACCGCGGACGGCGTCGTCAGCTTGATCGGCTGCTGCATGGGCAACCCGTTCATCAACGCCGTGTACATCGGTCACCCAGGGTGGAAGTCCATGGGCGGCCGGATTGGCTATTCCGCGGCAACGGGCATCGCGGTGATTGTGCTGGCCTGGTTCGGCATCATCTCGGTGATGGTGTCTCTCGTGCCGGTCGTCGCGATCTCGCCCATCCTGTTGTACATCGGCATGCTGATTGGCTCGCAGGCCTTCCAAGAGACCCCCAAATCACACGCCCCCGCCATCGTGCTCGCGCTTACTCCGCACCTTGCCGCGTGGGGCAAATTGATGATCGACAACGCGCTAGGTGCCGCCGGCACCAGCGCTCACGCGCCAGGCATGATCGAGAAGATGGGCCAAATGGGCGTGCTGTATCACGGCCTCGAAGTGATGGGCGGCGGGTCCATCTTGGGTGGACTGATGCTGGGCGCCATTGCCGTGTTCATCATCGACCGTGAGTTCGTGAAGGCCTCGATGTTCGCTGGCTGCGCAGGGGTGCTGACCTTCTTCGGCTTCATGCACGGTGAAGCGATTGGCATTGGCCAATCACCGCTGGTGACCATCGCCTACCTCGGCTGCGCTGCGGTATTGTTCGGTTGCGCCAAGTTCGCCACCGTCACTGCCGCTGCGCCAGAAGAACACCGCCACGGCGAAGACGTTCACGCCGAGGCGGTGCCAGCAGAATAGCCCGCGCGGCCCCATCACTCCGGGTGCGGAGGGGAGGGCAGGGACGAAGGGCAAATCGTCTCCCCCTCCGCGCTCTTCTAGATTACTCGCCGGTACGACTGATGCTCTGCATGTAACCAGCGCGACGCACGAGCAGCCGGGCGCGGCGGTTCCACGCAGGGGCCAACGAAAGCTGAAAAGCGACGAAGTAAGTGAAGGTGAGCATGAGTGGCGCGCCGTACACCGGTGGCATATGGCGCGCGTGACGGCAGATCAACGCCAGCATCACGTTCAGCAGCATCCCGTAGAACACACCGACCACGGAGGTGAGCAGGAGCGCGCGGGAAACGCCGATGCACTGCTCCTTTTCTGGGCGAAAGCTCAGCAGCGGCCCCCAAAAGGCGTTGCGATCACTCAAGTCGTTCAGCTTCTCGTCGAGTTCTCGGTGAACCTGTTGGGCCATGCTCTAGGAGCAGAAACGACCACGCAGCGATCGGTTTAAGACCGGCTCAGTTCGCTGGTAGGCGGGCGACGTGCTGGTGAAGGCCGTGAACGTGACGTTGGCGGTTCGCTAGGCGGGTCGGAAAGCGCGCTTCTGTCGTCAGAATCCTGACGACCCCTGAGCTACCGCGGGGGCTGGCGGTAGCTTGGCGCTCGACTCGGCCGCGCGTGCCGTCGGGCTGACATTGGCCGCCTCTTCCAGCGTGACGGTGGTCAGCCCGCGCGGCTTAGTGGAGTCGTTGCACAAGACCCGCGTCGGTTGCTGACACGGCGGAGAGCTTGAGCTGAAGCAACTTGGAGACGAGTGCCGTACGCCCAGAGACCCCGAGCTTGCGGAAGGAAGCCCCGAGCTGGTTGGCGATGGTACGCGGAGACGTTTTGCGCACGCGCGCCATCTGGGTGTGCGTGCGCCCTTCCACCAGCAAGCGCGTGACTTCCCGCTCGGCGTCGCTCAGGGTCGCGCGCAGCACGCCGTCCGGGCGCTCGTAGCTCACCAGCCAGCGCTCGCTGTTGACCCCAGCGATTTGGCGCACAGTGGCCGAGCCGAGCTTCATGCCGCGCGCGGCGTGCGCCGCCAGCAAGAGCAAGGTTGGAACGCGCGAAAGCGTGTGCTCCTTGCCAATGTTTCGCAGGCAGCCCGCGCAGCGCGTCGCCACCGTGGAGCGTGACAATGAAGCGTCGATTGCGAGGGCTTTTTGGCTTTCTCCTGTGAGCACCTGTTCCAGCATGGTCACCACGTGCGCCGGCGGCGGACGGGAACCCGCACTCGCGCGCGGCTCCAGCACCAGGAAACACTCGGTTTCCGAGCAGAACCCGGTGCGCACGAACCACTTGCCGTTGATCAGATCTTGCCACAGGGCGCTGAGCTCGAGCGCCTGCGCCTGCGCCTGCGCCTGGCCGCCACCGGCCCCGGCGAGTGCGAGCGCGTCCCGAAGGAAGGCGTCCACGCCGGTGCGCGGCGGGACCTCGATGCCTGAAATCGCTTGGAAATCCAGATTTGTTGCAGCCACGGCAGCGCCTCCTCGAAGTAGACGAGTCGGGACGAACCGGGAGTCGGGGCAGGGGGCGCCGAGCAGCTCGTCCGAGAGGGGCGATCCCTCATTACTGCGACTATTGACCCTTCTACGAGGCGACGAGTATGAACTCGGTCACACCTTGAGGCGTTTTACGGGAGCCCTATGCGCGAGCACGATCCGGAAAAGCTGGTCGCGAGGATCCCGCTGTTTGCGACGCTGGAGCCCGAAGCGCGCAAGCCGCTCGCGAACCTGATCCGCGTGCGGCGTTATTCCGCCCGCGAAGTCGTGGTTTGGGAAGGCGAAACCGGGGGCACTCTATTCCTGTCCCTGACCGGTTATTTCAAGGCCATCACCACCGGCAGTGACGGGAAAGAGATGCTGCTGAGCGTCATGGGGCCCGGAGAGGTCTTTGGGGAGCTTTCGGTGCTGGATGGGCAACCGCGTTCGGCCAGCGTGGTCACCTTGGAGCCCGGTGAGCTGGCGTCGCTCGAACGGCCGGCTTTGTTCGAGCTGATGGCTACTTCTCCGCGCCTCGCCATCGGCTTGATCGAAGTACTCGCGCAGCGCGTGCGCACGCTCACCAAGCGCTACGAAACAATCTCTACGCTGGATGTGCCGCAGCGGCTCGCGCAGGTGTTGGTATCTTTGGCGCAAAAGCATGGTCAGCATGAAGGCTCGCGCGTGCGCATTCCGGTTCGCCTCTCGCAACAAGATCTGGGCAGCATGGTCGGCGCCACGCGTGAGAGCGTGAACAAACAGCTCCGCAAATGGACGGAGTCCGGCGTGCTGCATCGCGAAACCGGCTGCGTCGTGATTTCGGACTTCCCAGCGTTGCGCGCGGCGAGCGCGACATAGATCCTGGCTTGCGCATGGATCGAACCGCCTTGCTCAGTCTTCGGAACCGGGCGCTTTCGGCTCGACTTGGAAACCAGCAACTACCTGTTCGGCGACCGTATCGGAAAGCTGACCCAGCAATGTGCTCAGGCGCGCCACGAGCTGGCTCGTGTCACGGTCTGCCGTGGACGCCCGCAGCGTTTGTCGGCTCAGCCGCGCCGGAGCCACTGGCTTGAGGAAGCGCACCGCCACCTGGGCCACTAATTCGATCGTACCCGGCGCGGTTTCCTCGAAGCGGGACAGCTCGATTTCGACCAAGACATCAGGCGGCACTGAAATCGCGCCGCCCTCCGCATACACCGTACAATTCGGGAGGCGCAGCGCGAGATCGTCGGCCAGTGTGCCGGCTACCATTTCGTCGAGCGGCGAGGCCCAGTGATCGCTACTGCTCAAGGCCAGCCGTTCATCGGTTGCATGGCGCACGATTTGGGGACGATCGAGATAGCGTGGCAAGCCCGGACGCCGAAGCTCGATCTTGAGCGAGCGGATCGAAGCCGCGCTACCCGGCTGCGCCGCCAAGGCATAGAACACCGGATCGACGGACCTCGAACAGGCGCAAGTGGCTAGCGCGCAGGTGGCAAAAAGGACGACTCCGGACAGGTGGCGAAGGGCGGGGCTCATGGCTCGCTCGTTCCTCGCCCGCGAAGCGCGGACTCCGGGTGACGATTGAGGTAGTCCGCCAAGAGGCGAATGCTGCGCGCCGCGCCCTTCAGCGTCACTCGGCGTGCGGAAGGCGATTCCGCCGGATAGCAGCGTGCGCACCGACTGCAACTGGACGTGCAGCCCCTCCGCGCCCGTGTCGATGCTGAAACCCGAGCTGTTCCAAAAACGCGTTTCGGCGACGATGTGCCGGTCATACGGAGTGTGCACGAATATCCTCAGCCTGACGGATTCTTGCTCGAGTTCGAAGCTCAACAGCTCCCCGACATTGACGTCACGGTAGTAGACGGGCGCCCCCGGGCTCAAACCGCCCACGCTGCGCGCAGTGAGGAAATAAACGGTGCCCGGCTCATCCGAGCGGACGCTGGGCGGTGCTTCGAGGCCTTCGAACGAGCGTTGCTCCTTGCCGCCCTTCGGTCCCGGATCGAGGGCGACGTACGCTCCCGAGACCAACGCGTCCAACCCGGACTGAATGGCGCTGAGACCGCCCGTCAATTGTGGCCGCACGACCCAAAAGCGCGCCTGACTAGTGAGCAACGGTTCCGCCTCGCTCGTCATTCGCACGCTGACCACGACGTGTGACGAATCGTCACTCAGGTTGATCGAGTCGACCGTGCCCAGGGTGACGGCCTTGTACCTCACTTGCGTCTGTTTTGCCGTCAGGCCATCCGCCGTTTTGAAGCTGATCGAAACCAGCGGCCCGTGACGCGAAACCAGCGTGTAGCCGAGGTATGTGACCAGCACGAGCGCCGCGAGCGGCACGAGCCAGATCCACGAAAACCCATGCTGATGCTCGATTCTCGCGCGCGGAATGGCGTCGTCGGCTGCGGAGGGCTCGGGCGGCATCAATTGGCGCCCCAGGATGCGCCGTCGGGCGCGCGCGCGTCGCGCCGGAGGAGACTGGCGGCGCGCTCGGCCCGCGGCTGCGGATTGCGGCCGGCGGCGTCCCACATCAACCGCGGGTCGAATGCATCCGACGCCAGCAGCGTGAGCAGGACCACGCCACAGAATGCGATCGCGCCATCGTCGGGCAGAACGTTGCCTAGCCAGCCGAAGCGCGCGAGCGCGACGAGTGTCATCGTCGCGAAAATATCGAGCATGGACCAACGACCAATGCGGTCGACAACGCGAAACAGACGCGTGCGAAGAACGAGATTGGATTGGGAGCCGCGCTGCGCCGTGATGAGTAGCACGACAAGCGACGCCAGCTTGGCAATGGGCACCAATATGCTCGCCACGAAGACCAGGCACGCCAAGCCCAAGAAGCCGTGCTGAGCGAGCTCCGCCGTCCCGCCCAAGATGGTGCTCGGGCCGCCGCGCCCAAGCTTGGTGATCGTCATCACCGGCCACACATTTGCGGGAATGGCCAACAGCGCCGCCGTAGCGACGAACGCCCACGTACGACGAAAACTGGCCCCCTTGCGCTCGCTCAGGCGGTGCCCACAGCGCGGACAGCGCGAGCCACGGTGTGCTTGGATGACGAGATCACAACCGTGGCAACCGTGCAGCGCGCCGGCAGCCGGAGCGGCGCGAGCCCACGGGACCGCTCGCCAAAACGCGGGTCTATCGAGGGCCGCGTCTACAGTTAGCGAGCACAGCGCAACACCGCCGAATGCGAACAGTGCCGGCCCGAAGGAGACTTGCATCCAGGCTTGCAAGCGGGTCAACGCGATCATCGAGCCGAGCAGGAACACATCAACCATCCCCCACCGGGAAACCCAGGGCAGCCAACCGAAGCTCCACTTCAGCCAATGCGGTACATGGCCGAGCCACAGAGCCGTTGCCATCGCCATCACCAGCGAAAGCTTTGCGATCGGCAAGACGAGCAGGGTGAGCAGCACGGCAACCGACAGCTCCCACGCGCCGTGATCGGCGAGCCGTTCGGGCCCCGTGAACAGGTAGCTGACCGTGAAACGACCGCCGTTCATGACGCCGCTCGCGAGCGGCAGAAACGGACACACGGCAAATAACGCTAAACCGAGCGCAGAGGCCAGCGCGGAGAGCGCCACGCTGTGGCGACGCGCTTGGGTCAACCGAGCCGCGCAGCGAACGCAGTGGGCAGTGCCACCGTGTGGCACCGTAGACAGGCTCTGGAAGAGCCCACAGTCATGACACTCGCGCAATGACGAGGCATTCGGCTCCGTTTCCGTCGCGCGCTCCACGTGCTCCACGTGATCCGAGTGCAATGTCCGTACCGCCGCGTGACTGAGTCCCGTTTCCGCAAACGCCGTGCTCAGCAGGGCTTGATCAGCGCGTTTCACGATCGTGGCGATCAGTCACGACCGCGGCGTTTGTGCGCGAGCATGAGACTCAGCGCGCGCCTCCGTTCACGCTCCGACCCTCGTCGGCTTCATCCCGGATGCGAGCGTCGCGAACAGCGCTTTCGAGGGCGACGCGATGGGCAATCGAGCGAGCTGAACGCCCGTCCCGATGAGCGCATTGCGCGGCCGGAGTTCTCGGCGCAGCTCCAGACCAAAGCGCGCAGGACATCGGCAAGCTGCGCGAGATCGATGGACTCGGGATTGATCGATAGCGTCATGATCGTGATTCCTACCCAGACCCCAACTCCCTGGCCCGAATCCCAAGCCGAACCCGTCCACTGTGCCGGGCAGGCGTGGCCGCAGCCACGACCTGGGCGGCGCTCGGTGGCCCACCATCGACCGGCTCGACCAGCGCGCCCGTTTCTTCGTGGCCTACCCAACGCCAGCCCACTTGCCGCTGCGAATTTGTATCGACCACCCCCAACCCCAGCTCGCTCCCCATGCCCGAATAGCCGTTCGCGCTCACCGCCCCGGCGCCTTCTCCAATCAAGGCTGGGCGCGGTGGACGCGATTGCCGGCGAGTGCCTATAGTGCTCGCTTCAAGGAGGAGTGAAATCATGGCTCAAGGCGGTTGGAATCCACCCCCAGGCGGTTACGGTCCACCAGGCGCGCCACCACCCGGTGGCTATGGTCCCCCCGGCGGTCCGCCTCAGGGGCCGCCTCCCGGCGCACCCGGTGGCTACGGTCCCCCCGGCGGTCCGCCAGGCGGCTATGCGCCGCAGCAACCTCCGCCACAGGCGTACCAACCGCCGATGGCGCAGCAGCTGCCGAACGCCGCCCAGTCTGCCGCGCTAGCAAAAGGCTTTTTTGCTGGGCTGTTCGACTTCTCCTTCGAGACTTTCGTCGCGCTCAAGGTGATCAAGGTCCTGTACGCCATCTTCTTGCTCGCGCTCGTGCTTGGCATCTTGGGTGGCATAGGCGCCGCGGTCATCGCGATCTTCCAAGGCAGCGTCTTGCAAGGTCTGGGCATGCTGATCCTCTTGCCGATCGGCGCGTTGGTGTACTTGGTAGTGGGCCGCGTCTACTTTGAGCTCATCATCGTCGCCTTCAAGATCGCCGAGGACGCGGACGAGATCGCGCGCAACACGCGCAAATAGGCGAGCGCACATGTTTGATTGGTGGCGACGGCTCAGCCGTGCACAAGTTCTGGCTGAGCCGTTTCCGGACGCGTTTCGCGCGCTGATTGCAGCGCGCGTGCCGCTCGCTCGGCAATTGACGGCCGAGGAGCAGACCAAGCTCGAGGCGTTGGTGCGCGTGTTTCTTTCGGAGAAAACGTTCGAAGGCGCGGGTGGCTTGGAGCTGACGGACGAGATGCGCGTCGTGATCGCGGCGCGCGCGTGCTTGCTGCTTTTGCACCGCGTAGACACGGACAGCCCGCTGTATCCCGATCTCGCCAGCATCATCGTGTACCCGAGCGCGTATCGCAGTCGGCAACAGCGGCGCGAAGGCTACGTCGTGATTGAGGGGGACGAAGCGCGCCTCGGGGAATCTTGGCAGCGCGGCGTCGTGGTTCTGGCTTGGGATTCGGTGCTCGCAGGTGGCGCGAACAGCGCGGACGGCCATGACGTCGTGCTCCACGAGTTCGCGCATCAGCTGGACGCAGAAGACGGCGGGATGGACGGCACGCCGGAGCTGGACAGTTCCGAGCGCTACGCGGCTTGGTCGCGCGTCGCTGGCGAGGAGTACGCCGAACTGCGTGGCGCCGTCGAGCAACACCACAAGACCAACATCGATCCCTACGGCGCTACCAACGGCCCGGAATTCTTCGCAGTGGTGGTCGAAGCATTCTTCGAGAAACCACAGCAGCTTGAGCGCCAGCATCCAGCGCTGTACACGGAGCTCACGGCTTTTTTCCGCTTCGACCCGGCGGCGCGTTTGCGCTAGTAAGACGACTCAGTACGTCACGACTGTGCGAATCGACTCCCCCGAGTGCATCAGGTCGAATGCTTCATTGATGCGAGCGTGGGGCAGCGTGTGCGTGATCAGTTCGTCGATGCGGATTTTGCCGTCCATGTACCAGTCGACGATTTTCGGCACGTCCGTGCGGCCGCGTGCGCCACCGAAAGCCGAGCCCTTCCAGACTCGGCCCGTGACCAGTTGAAATGGGCGCGTTTTGACTTCGGCACCAGCCGGCGCAACACCGATGATCACCGAGACGCCCCAGCCTTTGTGGCAACACTCGAGGGCTTGGCGCATCAAATCCACATTGCCCACGCATTCGAAGCTGTAGTCCGCGCCGCCGCCGGTGAGGTTCACCAAATACGCCACGAGGTCCGCGCCCACTTCACGCGGGTTCACGAAGTGCGTCATACCGAACTCCTCCGCGATGGCGCGGCGCGCCGGGTTCACGTCCACCCCGATGATCTTGTTGGCACCGACTAAACGCGCGCCCTGAATCACGTTGAGCCCAATGCCGCCCAAGCCGAACACCACGACGTTCGCGCCCGGCTCAACCTTGGCCGTGTGAATCACTGCGCCGATGCCAGTGGTTACCCCGCACCCGATGTAACAAACCTTGTCGAACGGCGCATCTTCACGAATCTTCGCCAGCGCGATCTCGGGCAGCACGGTGTAGTTCGCGAACGTGCTGCAACCCATGTAATGGTACAGCGCCTCTTTCCCCGGCCCGCGACGAAAGCGACTTGAGCCGTCCGGCATCAAGCCTTTGCCTTGCGTTGCGCGAATGGCCTGACACAGGTTCGTCTTCGGATTCAGGCAGTACTCACACTCACGGCACTCCGGTGTGTACAGCGGAATGACGTGGTCACCCTTCTTCACGCTCTTCACGCCCGCGCCGACATCCACCACCACGCCCGCGCCTTCATGCCCCAGAATGCTCGGGAAAATGCCTTCCGAATCCTGCCCCGACATCGTGTAAGCGTCCGTGTGGCACACGCCGCTGGCGCGGATCTCGACGAGCACTTCGCCCGCGCGCGGCCCGTCCAACTGCACGGTCTCGAGACTCAACTTCTGCTGCGGCCCATTGGCTACTGCTGCGCGAACGTCCATGCGAAGGCTCCAGGAGGTGAAAGGGGACGCGGCGCAGCGTAGCACCAAGATCAGCGCGGCGGTGCGACGGGCGGCAGCGGCGGTGCAAAGTGCGGCCTGGGCAACGACTAGCGGCGGCTCAGTGTGGCGATGGCTTGCCGCAGCTCGTCGAAATTCACGGGCTTCGTTAGGTGCGCGTCGAAGCCCGCTTCTTTGCTGGCTCGCACGTGCTCTTCTGTCCCGTAGCCACTGAGCGCGATGCCTTTGACAGAGCCGCTCTTGCGCAGTGCGCGAATCAGGTCCAAACCGGTGCCGTCGGGCAGGCCGACGTCGCTGAGCACGAGATCGAAGGTATCCCGTGCTACCTGCAACGCGGCTTGGATGGAGTCTGCCACTGTGACATCGTAGCCGTCGCGCGTGAGCAGCATCTCGAAAATAGCTGCCGTGTCCGGGTGATCCTCGACCAGCAGAATTCGCTTCAGGTTGGCGGCCGCCGGCGGAGGCACTGACGGGGGCTGCGCTGCGGGCGCAGCGACCGCCTCGACGTTCGCGAACTCGACCACGAAGCGCGACCCTTTGCCGGGCCCCGGGCTGCTGGCGACAATCGACGCTTCATGCTGCTCGAGGATGCCGCGACAGATCGGCAAGCCGAGGCCCAAGCCGCGGTTGCTGACGCCGTCTTGGTCCAGCGCCTGTTCGAATGGCTCAAATAGGCGCGCCAGCATGGCGCTTTTGATCCCTTGTCCGCTGTCGCTGACTTCGGCGAACACGCGGCAGCCACTGTTCCAAGTGCGGATCGCGATTTGGCCGGCCTCCGGCGTGAACTTGATGGCATTGCGCAACAAGTTCCAAAATACCTGTTGCAGCCGCGTGTCATCACCGCTCACCCAATGTTCGGTTGCGGTCAAGTCCACGCCTAATTGCAGCTGCTTGGCGCGCAGTTCGGCGCTCAGCGTTTCCACTGCTCGGTGCACCGCCTGGTGCAGATCCAACGGTCGCTTGCTGATGCGCATTTTGCCGTGCGAAAGCCGCGCCAAATCCAGCAAATCGTCGATGAGCTGGGCTTCGGTCGCCACGTTGCGCTGCACGATGGCTAGCGTGTCGCGCACTTGATCGGGTAGGCCTTCGAACTCCACCAGCGCCGAGGCGGCGGCGAGCACCGGCGTCAGCGGCGTGCGCAGCTCGTGGCTGAGCATGGCAATGAATTGGTCCTTGGCTTCGTTGGCGGTGCGCGCTTCGCGCTCGGCGTCTGCCAAGCGTTGCCGCAGGCAACGGTGTGGCCCTCGCCCACGCGGTTGGCACGCGTTGCGAGCCGCACCGGGATTGCTTCGGCATCACGGCCGGGCAAATGTACTTCGCAGGCCTGCAATTCCCCTCTGCGGCGGCAAGCCGACAGGTGTTCGAGCAACTTACGACGGTCGTCCGGGTGCACCAGGTTGGCCAGCGGCGTGCCGATTGCGTGGCGGCGGCCGAAGCCGAGCAGGGTGATCGCGATCAGGTTCAAGGTCGTGACGGTGCCGTGCGCGTCGAGCGTGAGCCACGCCACTGGCGCGTGGTCGAAGAGGTCACTGTAGTGATCGCGACTCTCTTCGAGCGCGCGCTGAGACTCGAGCAGGTGCTCGTTTTCCGTGCGCAGGCGTTCCAGCTCTTCGAGCAAGGCGCGCTGCGACGGCTCTGGGCGCGCGTCAGGTGAGGACACCGTCAGCTTCCGTGCGAATGACGAGCAAGATCACACCCACGCCGGATCGGCTCGAGTCGATCCGGCGGCCGTCCAGCAAGAATTTGCGTCGGCCAGCGCCGGCCAGGTCTTGTTCGACCGCGAAGCCTTCGAAGTTTTTTTGCTCGGGCAATACCTCCTCCAGCAGGCGGCGCAGCTCCGGGATGTCCCAACGAGACTCGCTGAGCTCATAGACGAAATGACCTTCTGCCTCTTGTGCGCGCACCTGAAAAAGCGCGCAGAAGGCCGGGTTGGCGCGGGTCACGCGCAACTGCGAATCGAGCAGCAAAATTGGTTCGCGCACG
The DNA here is from genome assembly GCA_039936055.1 of Polyangiaceae bacterium. Lineage (GTDB taxonomy): Bacteria > Myxococcota_A > Polyangia > Polyangiales > Polyangiaceae > PMG-095. Next base: position 18,949 of record JBDTJC010000383.1, read on the forward strand.
GTACTCACGACCGCTTCGCCGGTGCGTTTGGCGAGCGACAAAGCATCCTTGGTGGCAGACATATCGAACAACGCGAGCACGGCGCCGTCGACACGCTGCTCAACGCTCTTGTACGGCCGAATGCGCAGCAGATAGACGCGGCCCTCGTCGTCCTCCACCTCTCGCTCGTAGGCCGTCAGCGTATCGATGACTTCGGCTGCGGCCTTCTCCAGGTCGAAGGCGGTGAGGTTCGGTTTGATGTGCCGGATCGGGCGGCCCACGTCCGACGGGATCAGGTTGAGCAAGCGTTGCGCTGCGGGGGTGAAGCGCCGAATCGTCAAATCACTCGCGATCATCACGATTGGGATCTGCACGCTGGCGAGCAGGTTGGCCAGGTCACTGTTGGCTCGGCTCAGGTCGTCGTTTCGGCCGTGCAGCTCTTCGTTCAGCGTGTTGAGTTCCTCGTTCGTGGAACGCGCAAATGCCCGTCCGTGACGGTGATGTGGGCCGCGGGTGGAATGATGTACGCATGACCTATTTCGATCGGCAGATTGTCGCTTGCCTCCACCACCGTCAGCTGCGTGCGCCGCGCCAAGAGCTCGGGCAGTAGGCTCTCCTGGTCGCGCGCCAGGTGCTGAACCAACACCAGCGCCAAGGGCGCACTCGCTGGTAGCGTGCCGACCAAACGCGAGAACGCTTCCAACCCGCCCGCAGACGCCCCGACCGCGGCAACGAGGAACGGCGGGGTGACGAGCGCTTCGGCGCCCTCGCTCACTGGGGCCGCCGCGGCGGTTCGGCCTTCGACTGGCGGCTGTGCACGTCGCGCTTATAGCATCAGCCGTCTCGAGTGTGAGCGCGACGGCAATGTGGCATTCCTGTTAGAGCCCGGTGCTGGCACTCGGATTGCTGACGCAACCCGAATACAACATGAAACATGACGATGTGCCGCGCAGCCTACGCGCTGCCCGCGCGGGTTTCGTGCGTGTTGGCGGTGCACGCGAGCACAATCTGAAGAACGTGGATGCCGCCATTCCGCGTGGCGCGCTGCCTCTCAAGCAATTGGCGACCACGCTCCGGCTATACGCTGACAGCGCCGCGAGCGTACGCGCCAAGCAGTCCCGCCTCGAGCAAGCCATCGTCGCACAGCGCATTGCGGAAGACATGTGCACGCGGCTGTCGGTCCTGCTCGACTTGGGCCGCGGCTTGCGCAAATTCGCCTCAGTAACCCCTCATAAAAGTCTGTGAATCTTGGCGATTTGGCCTTTACGATCGGCCTGCTCGTCGTCAGATTTGCGGTGCCATGACCGCCCATCAGGTTTCATCGTCGCGCGCGCCCGCGCAGGCTCTCTCCCGCCGGGTGCTCGTCGTTGAGGACAACGCTGATGCCGGTGAGTTGCTGGGCGCGTTCATATCGCGCGCTGGGCACATTGCCCGAGTCGTGAACTGCGCGCGTGATGCGTTGGCGATTGCGGACGCGCTCCGCCCTGACGTGGCCTTAATCGACATCGGCCTGCCTGACATGAACGGGTATGAGTTGGTGCGCTCGCTCCGCGCGCTACCCGGGCTTGAGCGCTGCCGTTACGTTGCTGTCACCGGTCACAAGAGCCAGAGCGCCATCGCTCGCGGCATCAGCGCAGGGTTCGAGGCATACCTCACGAAGCCCGTGAACCCTGAGGATTTGCTGCCGCTGATTCGCGGTGGCAGCTGAGTTCAGCTGAGCGGGGCAGGTCACTCAATCCGTGTGTCATGCGCTGCCTCGACGCTCACCGTTGATACGATGGTGCGTGTGTTAGGGTCACGGTGATGCGTAACGGGGCGATCTCGAGCGTGCGCGCTCTACTCCTGGTCGGCCTGCTCGGCGCCGCCCCTCCGTTTGCATGTTCGGCGGTCGCAAGCTCGTGTCATGGCGAGACAAGTCCGTGCGAGGTGCTGGCTGAGGCCGAGTGCGGGTCGGTTCCCCAGGGTGCGTGCGCCTGGGGACCTTCGTGCTCGGCGACCTGTCTCGGCGCGGATACAGCGCAATGTCCCGCGAATGGCCCCCCGGGGCCGTGCTATCTGGCGTACACGCAGCAATGCCTGCCGCGCGCGGGCAATCAATGCGGCGCCTTGGACGAGGCCGACTGCGGCCCCATAGCAGCATGCCAGTGGGGCAGCATTTGCCACGGTCAGATTCGGTGCTCTAGCTTGCGCAGTGAGGTGGAGTGCAACCGAAGCGTGCAGTGCTCCTGGCAAGCGGATTCGCTGTGACGCGAGCGCCGAAGTCGATCGAGCTCGACTCGGCCACCCGTCCGCCCTCGCTCAGTGTCCCATGGCGGCTGCGCCGGGCCGCGACCGCTTCATGACGAAGGCGAGTGGCACCATGACGGCCGTGGCGCAGGCCATCAAGTAGAGCACGTCCACATAGGCTAGGGTTTGGGCTTGTTGCAGCACGGTCCGGTAGAGCGCGCGGTACGCTTCGTGAGCGGCGTCACTCGCGCTGGCGCCGGAGTGCTGAAATGAGCGGGTGACGCCTTCCAGGCGATCACGGAACGGCGCGTCGAACAAGCTGGTGTGCGCCACGAGATCCACCTGATGGCCTTGCGCGCGCCGTGCGAGCAGCGTGGTGACGGCCGCGATGCCCACATCCCCTCCCATGTTGCGCGCGAAGTTCACCATGCCGGAGACGGCGTTGCTCTGCTCGGGGGGCACGCCCGTGTAGGCCAGTGTGTTGATGGGCACGAACAAGAACGCCAAACCGAACGATTGATACATCCGGAGCAGCACCGCGTGCTTGAAATCAATCCCCAAGTACAGCCGATGCGACATGTAAAAGAGCGACACCGAGAGCGAGAAGAAGCCGAACGCGATCATCTTGCGTGCGTCCAATTTGCCCATGAATTTGCCGATGAAGGGCATCATGCACATGATCAAGATGCCGCCCGGCGAGAGCGCCATGCCCGCTTGCTCCGCGGAATAACCCAGCAAAGATTGCGTGTACTGGGGCAAGAGCACGGTGGTGCCAAAGAGCGTGATGCCCAGCATGAACATCATCGCGCTGGCCATGGCAAAGGTGCGGTTCTTGAACAGGCGCACGTCGATCACCGGGTGCTCGGTGTGCAGCTCCCAGATGATCAAGGCAACGAGCGAAACCGCGGCCACGATCGAGAAGCCGACCACGAAAGAAGAGTGAAACCAGTCGTCCTCTTGGCCCTTATCGAGCACCATCTCCAGGCTGCCCAAGCCCAAAGTGATCAGGCCCAGGCCGACCACGTCAATCGAGCCCGCTTTCGCTTTCAGCTGATGCAGCCAGGGCGGGTCGGTGATCATCCGGTTGGACAAGAACAACGACAAAATTCCGACCGGCACGTTGATGAAGAACACCCAGCGCCATGAGTAGTGGTCGGTAATGAAGCCGCCGAGCGTGGGCCCGAGCGCGGGCGCCAGCACGACTGCCATGCCGTAAATGGCGAAGGCCATGCCGCGCTTCTCGGGCGGGAAGGTGTCGGCCAAGATTGATTGTTCGCTCGGGCCGAGGCCTCCGCCGCCTACGCCTTGCAGGACGCGGAAAAAGATCAGAGCCGGCAAATTCGGCGCGATTCCGCACAAAAATGAGCTCGTGGTGAAGAGCGCAACGCACGACATGTAGAAGCGCTTGCGGCCCAACCGGTTGGCGAGCCAGCCGCTGATCGGTAGTACGACGGCGTTCGAGACCAAGTACGAGGTGAGCACCCATGTGCTCTCGTCTTGGCTGACCGACAAACTGCCGGCCATGTGCGGCAGCGCCACGTTGGCAATGCTCGTATCGAGCACCTCCATGAACGTGGCCATGGTCACGGTCAGCGCGATCAGCCACGGGTTGTGTCCCGGGTGCCAGCCTTCGGCGGCGACCTTGGAACGTTCGGAGCTGCCGGCCGGCGCTTGGGGGCCGTCCACTGCGGCCGCCTCGCTCATTTCACGCGCACCTTCGGTTCGGCCGACATGCCCGGACGCAGCAGCTCAAGCCCGGCTTGCTTGGGCAGCAGGCGAATGCGCGCCGGTAAGCGCTGCACGACTTTTACGTAGTTACCGCTCGCGTTCTCCGGGGGCAACACGCTGTAGCGCGAGCCCGTGGCCGCAGCCATGCTCTGCAGCACGCCATCGAAATCGAGACCGACCGCGTCCACGTGCACGGTAACGCTTTGGCCAACGTGCATGTGCTGCACTTGTGTTTCGCGGAAATTGGCCGTGATCCACAATTTGTCGATCTGCGTGATGCCCATCAAGGCCTGGCCCGCGTTCACACGGTCACCCACGTTGACCGAGCGTTTGCCGACGATACCCTTCACTGGCGCTTTGATCACGGCGTAACCCACGTTCAGCTCTGCTTGCTCCAGAGCGGCGCGCGCTGCGTCTACGCTGGCTTTCCGAAGTTCAACCGTGGCGCGCTTGGCGTTGAGGACGTCGGGGCCGTTGTCTTTGGCTTCTTGTAGGCGGCTGGAGGCGGCGTGAGCTTTGGCGGCTTCTGCGTCTACGCGCCTGTGGGCGGCGATCCGGCCTTCACGTGCGGCCTGCAACTTCGCCGCGGCCGCATCGGCTGCGGCCGTTCTGCTATCGAACTCGGCCCGTGCGATGGCGCCGGACGCGAATAGCTGGGCAGAGCGCGCTTGCTCGGTTTGCGCGAGCTTTGCATCGGCTTCGGCTTGTTTGACTAGCGCTTCGGCTTGCGCCACCGATTGCTGAGCCTCGGCCACGTCGGCCTGGCCGGATGCGACGTCACTAGAGCTGGTCGAGACCAAGGTGTCATTCGACGTTTCGGTGACCGTGGCATTGGATTGATCGGCGCGCAGCTGCGCTTCGGCCTGCGCCAGCGCGGCCTTGGCTTGCTCGCGCGTCACGCGCAGATCCGTCGGATCGAGCTCGACCAATACTTGGTTCACATTGACGGTCTGGTCGTCGTCGATCAGCACGCCTGTCACGGTTCCGCTCACGCGCGAAGACACGCTCGAGATGTAACCGTCGACCTGCGCGTCGTCCGTATCCTCGAAAAACGTGCCGTGATACCAGTACGCCGTGCCGCCCAGCACCAGCGCGGCTGCGCCGGCGATCAACGCCAGTTTTTTGCCCTTGCTGAGCGGAGTTTTGGGGGCTTTCGCGGCTGCGGTGTCCTCGCCCTTGCCGCCCTGCGCGCCCCGGCCGTCGGCCTTTTGTTCCGGCTTGGGCTCGGGCCGCCCGTCTGCTTTCGGCTCGTCCTCCTTGCGGGACGCGGAGTCGGGAACTGGGGTCGGAGAGTGCTCCGTGTCGGGTTGGTCGTGCGCGGGGGAGGGAGTGCTCTGCAGGCCATCAGGGGGCATGGCGCGGCCCATTGCGAGTCGCATGCCATGCGCCAATCCGCCTCAATTGAGTGGTTCCGCACGACAACTGTGGCGTGACAGATCGCGCCGGTGGGGTCGCTTCGTTGCTGATCTATCCTATCGTTGCTGCCCCTGTCCGTGGCCTGCTGTTCGATGGCGCTCAGATCCCCGTTGACCGACTGCCAGAAATCCAAGCCCCCACGTTGATCTTTGGCCACCCGGGCGACGCGATGCACCCGCTCCGCTCAGCGGAGCTGCTTCGCGCAAGCGTACCAGGCGCGTCACTCCAGGTCGCGCCCTCGGCGGAGCATTGGAAGCCGAACCCGGACCAGTTCAGCGAGCTCGTCGCTTCGTTCGTTAAAGGGGATTCGTCCCGCACGAACTGCTAAAATTCATCCGCCCGATTGGGCGCCTGGACTCAATGCGGATGCTCGTTCACGGCGCGCTGACGGCCGGCGGGCGACGGCTCTTCACCGCATCGATGGCCGCGGTCAGCTCGTGTTTCTTTTCACGCAGGCAAGCGTAGCAATCTTCGCTCTTTTTTGCGCCGCAGCCGCGCTTGGCGTTCAACTTGGTCAGCAAATGCAAGGCGCGGCGATCGCCGTCGCTGAGCGCGCGAGGCAACGCGGCTTGGTATTGCTCACAGCTTTCCGCAACGCGGAGGTCGAGCGCTACGCCGAGCGCCGGTGAGGCTTTGGCGCGCATGTCCGGGCTGTACAGGAGCGCGCGCGCGAGCTCGCTGGAGTCAGCCTGGGAAGGCGTGACCGTCCACACTTCGTACAATAAATCAGCGCCGGGGGCTCCGAGCTGCGTCAACGCCGCGAGCGCTTCCGGAGCAGTTAGCGGATCTGTGCTGAGCGCGAGTAACTGACTTGCGGTTGCCGGGTCCGAGGCGAGGGCGGGGTCGCGTGCCAGCTTTTCGCGTAGCGCAGCGGCGGTCGCGCGCTTTTGCTGAGCATGCGCCTCGGCCAAGATGACGAGCTCGCGTGCTTGCAACGAGCCCGGCGGGCGACGCTCCAACTCCCGGATTGCATCCGCGCTCGGCAAGGCAGGCGAGCTGCTTGGCGCGGCGAAGCTCGGCGCGGTCACGCTGCCGGCAGGCGGCGCGGTCAGGGCGCTTCGCGCGTAGGGGCTACGGTGCCCGGCAAGCGCGATCAAGCCCAACGCGAGCGCTACCGGCACCAGCACCATGCCGATCACCGGGTGAGCCGCGAGGTCACGACGCGCTGACTCGAGCTTGCCGCGCAGGCCGTCGTCACGGGGCCGCGCGGGCGGCGCCTCCGTCGTCGCGGACGAAGCGCGCGGCGGTCGGTTCGGGACTGCGACTCGGGACAGCAGCTCGGGTTCGAGATCTGCCGTTGACGTGCCCGAGCGCACGAGCACCGGGCTGCGCAGCGGCGAATCCGCCGAACTGTCGAGCTTCGGAGGCGCGACGCCCAACAACGTTGAATCCGCATCGCTCCTGGACGTGCCGCGCTGCGGCGGCTCCTGCTCGGACATTCTCGCGCGCAGCGTACCATGCGCGGCCAGTTAAGGTGTAGGTGCACGAGGCACGCATACGCGGTCGGCCCGGCACGTTTGGTCCGCGGCGCACAGCGGGTTGCACTCGGCCTCACACACACCGGCATGGCAAGCGTAACCCGGTGAACACGGCGGCGCGCACGCAGCGGGCGCAGCCGAGCCAGGAGCAGGGAGCACAGCGGCGGACGGTGCGACCACGGGCGCGCTCGCGCTCGCGAGTGGCGGCGCCAAAATAGGCGCTACCGGCGCTGCTCTCTTAATGCCGTCAATACTATAGCCCAGGCCCACTAACGTGTACTCCTGGTGAAAGCACTCGTGTCCGGCGTACGGCTTGATCTTCTTCGTTATCTTCACAAACGTGATGCCACGACGAGCCGCCGCTTCCCTCAGGGCGGCTGTCGCTCCTTCTTCGGTGCCGCGCTCGTTGGCGATGCCGCAACCGCTACCGTGCGTCGCCGTCACGGGACCCACTAGGTGCGCGCCGGTGGGCGGCTCGCCGCTGTCCACGCGCACGCCTTGTCCGGCGGGGCTCAGCGGCGGGACCCTCGCGTTGTTCAAGCAGGCGGCGAGGCATGCCGCAACGCCCAATAGAGCCAGACCGAGTAGCGACTTCGAAAGGTCACGCGCGCTCATTGCGCCGTGACAGTACTACAGCCGCTGAGGCAGCCGACGATCAACTCGCGACAGTGGGAGTGTAAGCCGCTCTTACGCTCCCCAATGAGCGCGCTGGTGGTTCAACGCCATCAAGTGGCTCACCGTCGCCGGCGAGTGTCAGGTTGCGATCCCGCCGAACCCGCCGAAGTGAGGTTCGTGCCGTGTATTCACGGCGGGATAGCCGACGACATCGCCGGCGTAACGCGCAGAACCGAATGCGCGCTCGCTACGCGGTTTTGCGCCGTTCAGGCCAGCGCGCGCGGTTCTTCACCCAGCAGCTTCACGTACAAGTAACAGTTGGCGATGGCCAACACGGGCCAGGAAATCAGCACAGCGCCCACGCACAGCGCCAGCACACCCAGGAGACCAACCGCCATGCTGAGCAGCAGATACAGGAAGATGCTTAGCTTGAAGCCGGTGGTCAGTCGCCAGCTGGCGCCCAGTGCGTCGATTGGACCGAGCCCTTTGTCGACGATGAACGGCTGATAGCAAATAAAGCCGCAGGCCAAGATGACAGCCGGCACCAAGCACAGGACGAAGCCCGCGCCGAGCGCGAGCGCGTACAGCAGCTGGCCGCCGAGCATGGGTAAGAAGAAGCGCCCGCCGCTGAACACCACGTTGAAGGCAGGCCTCTGGCCGCGACACACGCCGAGCGTGAACTGAATCAGACCGCCGAGGATGAAGGCTTGCGAGCCAAGGCTCAACACCTGCGTGACGCATTGCCCAGCCACCCTGAGGAGCGTCGCGATCGTGGGATCGAGCTTGGTGGTCAGGATGCCTACGATCAGGCTCCAGGTGAAGTTGAGTGCGGCCGCGGGCACGACCATCACCAGCAGCGCAACGACGATCGGTACGGCGACGGCGGCAAAGTCCTTCATCACCGCGTTCCAACCGAAGGCCACGGCCGCTACCGGATCGAGCACGGGCATATTGCCGCCCATCGGCTGCTGGCCGTTGTACGCGGGAGGTACGAAGCCGCCGTACTGCGAAGGCCCCGGCGGTTGACCGCCCGGAGGTCCCCAACCCGGCGGTTGACCGCCCGGAGGCCCATAACCGCCACCACCTGGAGGCCTTCCACCCGGAGGTCCCCAGCCGGGAGGACCACCACCGCCCGGCGGATAACCGCCGCCACCCGGCGGATAGCCACCGCCACCCGGCGGATAACCACCGCCCGGAGGACCACCGCCGCCGCCGGGAGGAGGAGGACCGCCACCGGGAGGACCGCCACCCGGTGGACCATAACCACCACCGCCTGGAGGATAACCGCCGCCGCCTGGAGGATAACCGCCGCCGCCTGGAGGACCGCCACCCGGTGGCCCGTAGCCCCCCGGCGGGTAACCGCCGCCGCCTTGCGCGTGTACCAAACCCGTTTCGTTCAGACTCACCGATACCTCCAGCGAGCAGCCTGCCAGTACCGGTTGAGCACGTCTACGGGCTGCTGAATCAGCTCTTGCGACGACGCCGGATCACGGCAGCTCGCGCCTCACCTTTACGCTCGCGCCGCGCTGACCACGGCCGAGCACAGCGGGCACGCGGCGGCTGCGTGCGGCATGTCCCGGCGATGCAGATCCAAAATCGCGCGGGAAACCGTGGCCAGCTCGCGTCGCACTTCACGACGTTTGCCGGCGACGCGCGGAATCGCCATGCGGTCATAGGTCGTGGTCTGGTGGCGCATCCAGGCGATGACGGCTGATTCAGCGCGTCGATCGATCGAGATGCGCTCGGTGCGAGCCACGGTTCCGCTGCCGACAGGGGTCGCGTGTTCCGTCACTTTGCGCGCAATGCCGCGCGCGAGCTCCTCGAAGCGCGGCGCAAAGCGCAGGAAGCCGAGCACTTCGACCTCGAACGAGACGACGTACACTGCCTGCTCGTGCTCGCGCCGCGCGCCGGCGGCCGCGCGCTTCTTCGCGTAGGCGGGCGTGCTGCGTTCGGCTTCGAGCGCGACCTTCGCGGCTGCCACGTTTTCGCGCGGTGCCCACAGCCCCTTCGAGAATGCCTTGCGACCGCGCTTCTCGATCACCGCCCAAGACGGCCCTAGGCTCTTCACGCGCCGGGTCAGCCCTGCGTCACCCGGCGCCAAACACACCCAACCGGGGGGAGCCGCGTGTCGCGTTCCGTCCGGCGCGACGAACACTCGCGGATCGGAGGTGGGAGCGAAGACCAAAGCTGTCGTCATCGGATGCGCGCGTAACACCTCGGCCCGGGTAAGCCAAGATGGTAGCCTGACCGACGAACCGTGCGCTTCGCCGTCTACGATCCAAAAGACCCTAGAAAAGGTCGCATTCTTGCGGACGCGGCGCTCGCTCAGATCATTCTGGGTGAAGGCACGACGATCACCAAGGCGCTCGCCGCTGCCACCGCGAAGGCCGCGCTCGCGTCCGGTTCGGTGGTTTGGGATCGCGAGGCAGCACGCGTGGCGTATCGCGTGCCGTGACGGTGAGCGCCTGTTGCAGCGTGCGCCGCCCGCCGCGTGTACCCGGCTGGTGCGCTCACCGCAGATCAGAATAGCGCTCGCGCCGCGCTGCACGTCAACGCCATCAGCGTGAGAGCAGAAAGCACGAACAGTGCGAAGCGAACGGTGATGTTGTTCACCAGTGCCTGCCAGGTGCTGTGCGCGATACGCAGCCCGACGTAAGCCCAAGCGAGCGTCGCGTTGATGCCGCTGCCCTGACCCATGACGGCGAGCGCGAGCGCCACTGCGTAGAAGACCGTCGGCTGTTCGAACAGGTGATTGTAGTTGTCCGCTTTCCAGCGCACGCGCGGCGGTAACCTCACCAGGAGTTGCCCATTGGGCACGTTTGGATCGAGCTTGATTCGTGCCGCAAACATGGCCGGGATGCGCGTCGCGTACATCCAAAACCACATCAAATGCGTCCAAACGGCGAGCGCGATGACCGGTG
>JBDTJC010000384.1:0-12021 GCA_039936055.1 Polyangiaceae bacterium
GCACGTATTACTTGATCCACAACAGCTGGGGTTCCAGCTGGGGTGACCAAGGCTACGCCTGGATCCACGAAACCACGCTCAAAAACAATATCGAGAGCGCGTACTTGGTGGACGTCAGCGTGGCCAACACGCCCAACCAACCGCAGCCGCCCGCGCCACCGCAGGCCATTTGCCCAACCGGCTCCAAGCCGGACAGCAGCACCGGGGCGTGCGCGCCTTCCTGCCCGGATGGCAGCCCGCGCAACGCCAACGCCTGCCCCGTCGCCAATCAGTGCCCCGCGGGCTACGTGAACTTGATCGGGCGCTGCGTGGTCGCAGCACCGATCATGACCGGCCAAGATCCGAAGACGGGCATCTTGTACACCTGCGCTTCGGGCGGCTGCGCGTACGCCATTCCGTTCGGACAGTCAGGCTGCGCGCTGCCGTATTGCGCCAAATCGTGCCCCGCGCCGAAGTACCAACTCACGGCCAGCGCGGCAGGCGCGGGCTGCTCGGAGTAGCTCCGCTCTCGCCGCTGGACAGAGGCGGCTAGTACTTCGGTTCGGATGTGCGTTCCGGGTTTCCGCGGCCCTCGAGGGTGAGGACCGCAGAAACCCTCCCGCACGGCAAATCTGTCCTCAGTACTCTATCTGTCTCGACGTACTAGTCGCAGCTCAAGCGCGCGCCGGCCCAGTCGGCGCGATCCAGAGTCACGTCTGCGACTTCGGCAACGAAGAGCCGCAACTCTGTACGACCGGACACATCGAGCTCGAGGGGGCGTCGTGCCTAACATGACCCCGCTGTCGAAGATTTTCTCGCGATCAGCCCAGACTTGGAACACGACGCTTCCGCCGCCGCTCGTCGAATCGTCGATGCCAATGTCCGCGCTGAGTGTGTGGCAAGCTTTGCCCAAGCGGTAGCGCACCAGCGCGGGCGAGTTCGTGCCCAAACCTTTATCGTAGACGATGCCGCCCAACGAGAGCGGTTTCCCATCGCCCGAAGCCTTGCCCTCGACCTCCTGGTCGAGCTCCACCGGACCCCAGCCGTTGGCAGCGTAGCTCCAGGGCAAATCGCTGAGGTATACGTTGCCGCTTGGCAAGGGCGGCTCGCGGCCGCTGATGCGCAGCGCGCGCACGTCGTGCGGTTGCACTGTCAAGGTCAACGTGTCGCGCGCGGGATCGAGCGCGGTGCCCACCCACAAATCGTCTACCTGTGCCACGCCGGAAGCGAGCCCGAGCGATTGCCACGTGACGCTGGCGTCCGCCGCGCGCGTCCCGCGATTGAGCAGCACGACGCCACGCGCCCCGCAAGCCCCGAGCGGCTTGGCATAAACGCCGACATCCCCCTGCTGCCCGAGCAGAACGGCTTGCAAGGTGAGCGCATCCTGATCGAGCGCGATGACGTCGAGATTGGTGAGAATGGCGGCTGTGGCATCGGACATTTGGCTCAAATCATTGCCGACCAAAAGCGGCGACGCGAACGCCGACCACATCGAAAAGTGCGCGCGGCTCTCCGCGTCCGTGAGCGCCGCGTTGCCCACCCACAGCATGTCGGCGTCATTGAAGCCGTCTCGCCCGCCGTACGCAGCCAACCCCGAGTGCGTGTCGATGATGTCAAGCAGCGCGGCCCAGGAAGGCTCGATATCACCGTGCGTGCGCCACAGCTGACCAACGCTAGGCTGCCACTCTTTGAAAGGTGCGTTGCCGATGCTCAGCAGCATCGGTCGCGCGGCGTGGTCGAGCGCGTCACGCATGGTCCGGAACGACGTTTCGACGTCCGCGTCGGCGCCGCCACAGCTGACGTACTTCACGTAGTCGACGCCCCAGCTCGCAAACGTAGCCGCGTCTTGCGACTCGTGGGTAGCGCTGCCCGGCGTCGTGAGCTCTGGCCGTGGGCAGTCCACGTTGTGCGCATCGACCCCGAGCTTCAGCCCCCGCGCATGCGCGTAGCGACCCAGGCCATCAACGCCATCCGGAAAGCGCGAATTCGCCGTGAGTGTGCCGTCAGCACCCCGCGGCGCCTGCCAGCAGTCGTCGAGATTCACATACTCGTAGCCCGCGTCTTCCATGCCGCTCGCTACGAGCGCGTCCACATTGGCTTCGAACTTTGCTTGGCCAAGCTCAGGCCGACACCGAAACTCGTTCCAACCATTCCAGCCCATCGGCGGTAGCAGCGGCGCCGGGCCCGGCGAGCACGAATCAGGCGTTGGCAGGTCGGTCGGCATGCCGGCCGCACCGGCCTGCGCTTCCAAGATCGCGGTCAGGCGCGGGTCCTCACAGCCGGCCACGAGCAGACAAATGGCCAAAAAGCCAAAGAAAGAGCGGACTTGGGTCCCCCTGTCGGCACTGACCATCGACACAAAAGTTAGCATGCCTAGCGTATTGTTGGGCCAACCGCCGAGCTCGGGGGGCACTAATCAGCGTATTGTTGGACCAATCGCCGAACTGCGGGAGCACTAATAGGCGAATGGCCATGCGCGGCCTGATCGAAACCAGCACCGGCGTCGCCTTACTCCTGGCAGAGGTGCGTTTAGAAACCGACGCCGAACTAGTGCTCGCGCTCAGACGGGGGGAAAAAGCGGCGGCGGCGCGGCTCTACGACCGTCATGCGAGCGGCGTGCACGGCTTGGTGTATCGCTTGCTTGGGCCGAATGGCGAGCTCGACGACATCGTTCAAGAGGTTTTCATTTACGCTTTGTATTCAATCGAAAAGCTTCGCGAGCCTGCCGCGCTGAAGAGCTGGCTGCTCTCGGTCGCCGTCGGCAAGGTGCGCGGACACCTGCGCAAACGCTACCGGTCGCGTTGGCTTAGCTTCTTCTCGCCCGACGACCTACCGGAGCCGAGCACGCCGTCGGACGATCCGAACGCTGAGCTCGTGCGCGACGTCTCGCTCATTCTCGAGCACTTGCCGGCCGAAGAGCGCATTGCGTTGGTCGTGCATCGCCTCGAAGAGCTACCGCTGCACGAAGCGGCCAAAGCCTGCAGTATGTCGCTGTCGACCTTCAAGCGACGCCTCGCCAAAGGCGAAGCGCGTTTCATGGCGCGCGCCAAAAACCATCCTCGGCTGGCAAATTTTTGGGGAGGGCCAAGGCGATGAGCGATCCCGACCTCGATCGGCTATTTGGAGCGTGGGCTGAGTCACTGTCTCGGTCGCAGCCAGCGCTCAACCCCGGCGTGCGAAGCCGCGTGCTTGCGCAGCATCCGCAAAGCGGAGCGCCTCGGGCTTTTCCGCCGTACCGCTGGGCCCTGAGCGGGTTCGCAGTCGCGGTTGCGCTCGCAGTGATGCTGATTTTGCGCGCGCCGTCTGCGCTGACGTTCCAAGCCGCGGGTCGTACCGGTGAAGTCGGAGCATGGCTGAGCGCGCAGCCGACGCAGGAGCTGGCGCTGAATTTCTCGGAAGGCACGCGGGTCTCGCTCAGTAAGGGTTCTCGGGGCCGTGTGACACGAGTGACGCACAGCGGCGCGCACATGGAGCTTGCGGACGGCTCCGTCGAAGCCGAGGTGACGCACGCTCCGGGCGCTGCTTGGAGCTTCGGTGCCGGGCCGTTCGAGGTCACGGTGACGGGCACGAAGCTCGGCGTGTCGTGGGCGCCCGACACGGGGCGTTTCGAGCTTTCGGTGTCGCGCGGCTCGGTGCTCGTTAAAGGTCCGTTCATCTCGCAGCAGCAAGAGGTGCGAGCCGGACAGGTCTGCCGCGTCGATCTCAACCATCACCTCATGGGGCTGGGTCAGCTGGTCGACGAGGCGGTGCACCCGGCTCAGACAACGCTGAGCGCCGCGCCTCAGCCGAGCACCGCGCCTCAGCCGAGCGCAGTCCCCAAGACTGTAGGGTCCGCCGCGTTGCCACCGACGACCAGCTCGGCCAGCCACCCGCTGTCCGCCCAATCGCTGCTCGACGAAGCGCGGGCAGCGCGCATGTCGGGTCGTCCCGACCTCGAACGCGCGGCCCTGCTCGCCTGCCGCAAACGCGCGCCGGGTCAGCCCGCCGCTGCACAAGCCGCCTATTTGCTCGGCCGCGCTTCAGCTGCTGGCGAAGCGAGCGCGTGGTTCGAGGCTTACCTGCGTGAAATGCCGCAGGGCCTCTTGGCGCGCGAGGCCGCAGGCCGGTTGATCGAGTCGTATCAGGCGGCTGGCAATCCCGCGGCTGCGCAAAGCGCCGCGTCGCGATATCTTGCTCGTTACCCGAATGGTCCGCACGCCGCCATGGCTCGACAAGCGCTCGCCGCTCACTGAGAAAGTCAGGACCATTTGAGGCTCGGGCTAGTGTGCGCGCTGTGCTGTGCGTGGCTTCTGCTCGGTTCCGCCGCGCAAGCCGGGCAAGCCGCGACGCTCATCGTACTCATCACCGACGACCCGAACGACGCCGTCGCGCGTCGCTTGGATCGAGATCTGCGCGGCTTGGGCTTCGGCGTGGTGGTGCTGGACGCAACGCCGGAAAATTCAATCGACGCACAGGCGCTGGAGCGCACCGCGCGTAGCTTGGGCGGTCTGGCGGCGGTGCTGCTCTTGCCTGCGGAGGGAGGCAGCCAACTGTGGGTGCGGGAGCCGGCCACGAATCGCAGTGTGACGCGCGAGCTCCTCAGACCAGCGGGCTCCAGCGCCGATCCCAACGAGGTCGCGCTCGGCACGCTGGAGCTACTTCGCGCGAGCATGCTCGAGCTGCATCCGCCGACAGCGTCGAAGACCCTAGCGCCAGCGCCAGCGCCCACGCCGCCGATATTGGTAGCGGCGCCCGATCGGCCCGCGACGCTCTCACTCCTGGGCAGCGTGGGCGTGGAGCTCGGGCTGCGCAGTGTGGGCCCTTCACTCAGCACCCTGTGGGCGGCATGGCTGCGTCTCGGGGGCTGCTTGGGAGCGCGCGGTTTCGCTGCACTGCCCCTCGTCGACGAGCGCTCGCGGCTACCAGAGGGCGACATCGAGGTGAGGCCGAGCGTGTTCGGCGTTGGGCTCAGTTGCGGAGCGGCACAGCGCGGCTGGCTGAGGCCTCACGTCGGTTTGGGTATTGCGCTTTCGTACGTCGAAACGAGCGGTACCGCGCCCGACCCGCGACTCAGCCATCGAGCCGCAACCTGGCTCGGCGGTGGCTACGGCCTGTTCGGCGTCGGGCTACGCCTGTCGCGCGACGTGCAGCTCGATCTCGACGCCACCGGAGTCGTGCTGCCGTCGCCGGCCATCATATTCGCGCAAGGACGCGAAGTCGCGACTTGGGGCGCGCCCGGCGTGGTCGTGTCACTGGGTCTCGAAGTGGCCACGAATCTGTAGTGCCATGCGATCAGCTACTACCAGTTGGTCGGTCTGTCTTGGCGGCGCGGAAAGATCCCACTGAACTGCAGTTCGAGCAGCAAAGTATCGAGAACCGGAGTCTGCGTCACAAAGCACTCCTGGCTGTGACAAAGTAAGCTGCCGCGGCACCACCCGCGCTGTCCTTGAAATCCAAGCGTAGAATCTCGAACGGACGGAAACACAATGCATCTAGTTGAACGCGAGTGCGCGTGCCATAGGCGGACGAACCGCTACTCAAGCGCCTGGTTGGTGATCGCAGGTCTGTCGCTCGGGGCCTGTGGCAGCAACAGTCCAATTTCTGCCGGTTCTGCCGGTTCTGCCGGGATGAGTTCGAGCGCGGCCGGCGCTAGCGGCGCAAGCAGCGGCGCTTCCGGACTGGCGACTGGCGGCGGCGGCGGCGTAATCTCTGGCGGCGCCGGACAACCGCCCGCTGGCGGCACCTCTGGCGCGAATCCGGGCGCCGCCGGTCAGCCTGCCGCTGGCGCAAGCATGGGCGGCGCCGGCGGTAGTTTTGGCGGAACCGCAGGCGCGAGTGGTGGGGGGGGGGGGGACAGCGGCGGTTCGGGCCCGAGCTTGCCGAAGCGCGTGCTCCTCTACGACTTCAACAGCACGCCGACGGTCCCAACCACACCGCAACAGCTCACGTACTTGAAGAGTCAGTTGACGACTTGGGGCTACGAGTCCGTCGTGAGCGCGCTACCGTCGGACATCAGCACCGCGAATCTGGCCACGTTCGGCGCTGTCGCCATGATCAACACTTGCTTCGAACCGTTCGGCACGGGCCAAACGGGGGAGGCGCAAACCGCCGCGCTCAAGGCGTTCGTCGAAGCCGGCGGCGGTCTGTTCGGCACACACTGTGCCTCGGTAACCTTCCAATCGGCGCAGCCACCGAATCCATACAATGACCTGCTCGGTGGGCGCGGGGGCAAAGACAACTTCGACGGCAAGAGCTCGTGCGTCACGACCGCAGAAGCGCACGTCTCGACCGCCATGTTGCCAGCGACGTTCGACTTCACTGGCAACATGGACAACGAAGACTACGTGGCCACTGACACCAAGGTGCTCGTCAAGTGCACGTGGTCAGGCGGGTTGAAGAAGGAAACCGCGGTATCCTGGTATCGCACGCCGGGCAAAGGCCGCGTTTTCTACACGAACTTCGGCAAGGTCGACTCTGACTTGAGCGACCCCACGATCGGGCAAAAGCATATCCTGCTCGGGTTGAGCTGGGTCATCGGTCGCTGAAGGCGACAAGCGCAGTACAGCCGGCCTCGCTTTACGCGCGTGAGCACGGCTCCGCCGCGCGGTTAGTCGCCGGATAGCGGTTACGACTCAGAAAAAGAGCGCGACCGTGCCCAAAACGGTCAACGGAGGAGCCGCGCTGATGTGCGTCGCAGGGGCCGCCAACGGCGTTCCCTGGCGCACGCTCCAATTTGAGACGTAGTACTCGAGGTCGTCGGCGTAGCGGCGCGCGAGCAGATTGTAGCCCTCCACGCCCACCTCGACTTGTTGGTAACGCAAGGCGGCGTGTCCGTTGAGCAGGTGATCGACGGGGCCGACGATGCGATCGCTCAAGTGGCGCCCAGCAAGGAACGTGTAGCCGAGGCCGACCCGGCCCGCGAGTGGCATGCCGCGCACCGATGCCAAGGGGCCGTGCGCGGTGACATCCGCGCGGAAGAGCAGCGGCGGGATGTTCGGCACGTAGTGGGAGGTGCCGGGCGCGAGCGTCGTGAACGTGGCCGACGAAACGGAGCCGCTCAGGGACGCGAGCAGCCACGGCACCGGCTTCGCCACGGCAGAACCGACGAAGCCGCGCCGAATGCTGGCCCCCTGCGTCGTGAAGCCGCCGGAGGTTGCTTCGAATACGAGTTCGTTGGCGACGCGCGTTTCGAACGCCGAGAACGTTAACGTGTATCGCTCATGCGCAGTGCGCGCGCGGAAGCCGGCCTCGTACGAGCGCACCTTGGAGAAGGGCTTCGCGCCTTCACGAATGCTCGGCCCCTCACCCGCGATACCCGCAGAAGTGGCGACGTTCGCCGTTGCTTCGAGTGAGCGAAAGCCTTCGCCGTAAGACACGACCGCCGTCAGCGCGGGGAGCACGTCATATTCCGCGGTCACGCGCGGGCTCACAGCAACGCCTTGCGCGGAGCGATTCGAACCGGGCAGAGCGCCGGGCATCGCTTGCGCGGGTGGCACGTCATAACCCAGGCGGTCGTTGACCGTGACGCCGATCACGTCTGCGCGCACACCGCCGGAGAGGCGCCATCTTCTCCAGAAGTGCAGGCCGAGGTCCAAGTACGCGCCCGCATCCAAAGTATCCAGACCCGAATCCAGCCGGCGATCCCAGACTGCGAGGCTGCCGGGCGTGACCAGACTCTTGGTTTGATCCGTGTGTCCGACGCGGACGCTAGCGCCCGGTTCGATGGACGCCTCAAGGAAGCTCGTGAGTCGCTGCGGGGCAGCGTGCAACCGCGAGACCACGCCCACCGCCGATTCGCGATTCGTGGTTTCCCATAGGTCACCCGCGCCGCCTGCGATTTCGGGATCGAGCGCCGAACTCAGCACGTTGCCCGTGTAGTTCTGACGCGCCAAGAAGTTCGTCCACATCAGCCACGGTGCGAGTTCGAAGTGCGCGCCGCCCGCCGTCACAGTGTCGAAATCCGCGCTGAGAATCACCCGCGAACTCTGCACTCCTTGGCTGTCCGTGAAGTACGGGTAGCGATCGTAGAAGCCGATGGCACCCGAATCGACGTCGGACTGGCGCACGACGCCGGGCAGCTTGGCGCGCGCTCCGTACGCAGTAGCGAGCAGGCGCAGATGGCTGTCTGCGCCTAAATCCAGCCCGTATTGCGCGTTCAGCGTGCCCGACTGGGACGCTCGTTGCTCACCGAAACCGTCGCTCTTCCGTAATGCGAACGCCACGAACGTTTGCTCGTCGAAGCCTTCGGGCGCCGCGATGCCGACGACGCGCGCTTGGTTGAACGAGCCGTAGCTGGCCTTGAGTTCGTTCTTGCGCTCAGTAACGCCCAAATCGAAGTAGGCGCTGCCGACGATGGCCGTGTTGCCTTGGCGCGGGTCATACGGGCCTTCCAGCACTCGGATGCTGCGCACCACCTCGGGGATGATGAAGTTGGCGTCCGCATAGCCCTGCCCTTGCACGTGCACTGGACTATTGATGGGCACATTGCCCACGCCCATCTCGATGCCCGAGCCATGCTCGAGCTCGAAACCGCGTAGGTACACGTCATTGCCCAACCCCTCACCATCTTCGTGGTCGACGAAGAAACCAGGCGCGGCTGACAGCATTTCACTGGTTTGTTGGTGCGGGGAGGCATCCAGGAGCTCGCGCTTGATGCGAATGTCCCCTATCCCCCGCGGCGACGACCAGCGCTTGCCGCGCACTTCGATGGTAAGCGCGTAGTCCTCGTCTTGTTCGTCGGCCGCCACCGGCTTCGGCGGCGGCGTCTCAGCGGCATCGGCGGTGCGCGCCGGACCTGCCGTCGCGATCGGCACAACGGGCGCGGCCGCGATGGCAGGCGCCGCCGCAATGGCAGGCGCGGGCGGGTGAAAGACGGCCACGTATTCGACACGCGAGCGGAACGGGTGGCCATCGCGCGTCGAAGGTCGAAACTGCACCGCTTTCAGGGCACCAACCGCGGCAGCGTCGAAGCTCGGCGGCGCGTCCACCGGCAAATGCGACACCGCGATCGCCGACTCCACGTGTCCGGTTTCGTCGACGACCAAGGCCACGACGACTTGCACCTCGAGTGGCGGGGCATCTATCGGAAACGCGGCCTGCACCGGCACTTCCGGTTCGGCGACCGCTACGTCCGCATGCGCCGGGCGCGCCGGGAGCGCGCACGCGACGGCGAGCAGACGGAGCGGGAGCGCGCGGAATCGCCTCACATCAACACGAATTCGCCAACCAGACCGGTCACATTGCCGTCTTTGTCGGTCATGGTGTCTCCGTCTACAGCGGACGTGAACTGATAGGCGCCTTCGACGGCGGGCGTGTCGAAGGTCACGGTCACGCTATCCCCTGGATCGATGGGCTGAAGGTTGGCTTCGTCGGGGAAACACGAGGTCTGAGGGCAACCTGCCGGCAACTCCGAGGGAATGCAAGCCACCACCAAGCTGTGCGGTTTCTTACCGACGTTCGTAACCGTGAGCTTCACAACGCTCGAATTTTCTACGGCAATGTTCCGTTGCGTCGAGCCGCTGCCGGGCGCGCCAACGCCGAACGCCGTATCACTCACCGTGAGCAGTACGTTGTTCGTCCCGCCGGCCACGGCGTCGTGATCGTAGGGTTGGCAGCTATCGACGTTCGCGTCGCTGCTGCACGCGCTGGGCAGCGCGAGCGCGAACCCCAAGAAAAGAAGCCGCAAGCCTTGGTTCATGGCCTCGAAGCGACAGGCTCTGCGAGCGCTCGGGTATCGATCCCTTGTTGACCGGAGCCCGAGAAAATTATGATCGGGGCGCATATGCTCCAAGGTTGCATTTCTGTATGCGCCGCCATTGACGATTTGCGCGGCGGTTCCAGTTCACCGCTACCTGCTACGGGCTCAGGTCCATGACTTCGATCGTTCGGTACGCTTGCTCCTGGCCCTCGGACTGGACCGGCGCAAAGTAACCGCCTTTCAGCATCCCGCTACCGTCATGCACACCGCTGAAGGTAACGTCCGCCCGCATGCTGACGTCCGGGGTGCAACCCGGAAAGGCCGTGCTAGCCGTCGGGGCATCCTCCCAGCAGTTCCAGCACTTCGAGTCGCCGCCGGGGTGGATCTCGCACTCGATGGTCACCCACTGCTTCGCGGGTGGCAGTTTCGCCCACGAGCCCGGGGTACAGTTCGATGTGCCAGCATTCGGATTGCCTTGGACGGTGTTTGCCTTCACAGCTGTCGGTTGGCAAATGGATAGATTGTTCGACCCGTCCGCGGCCTTGATCGTTGAGCTGCCATTGTTGGCCTGGGCGATGACCTGAATCTCCAGCCCGGGCGCGTACATGGGATCACCCGTCACCTTGGCCGGGTCTTGGCAAAAGACCTCCATGCCGCCGTTGTTGGCGCCGTCGCCGTTCGGCATGAAATAGTATTCGATGCGGAGGCGATAGTCGGTGAGCGGCCTGTCGGCGTAGAGGAGCCCGCAATGGCCGCTGTACCCCTTGGCGCCCCCGGGGTAGTCGGCTAGCGAATTGACGAGATAGCCGGTGGTCGCATCGACCCGGAACGTATTGTAGTGATTGTCGTCGTACATCCAGCCGTGAATGAGTGAGTGGAGGTGCGTCAGATCCTTGTGGTTGAAAACCTGTACCCAGGTATTTTTCGGGAGCGGGGCGTCCGTTTCGAAGGGTGCGCTGCTGTCCGCGCCACTGCCACCGTTGCCACCGGTTCCGCCTGCGGTGCTCGCTCCGGCTGCGCCTGCTAGCCCGCCCGTAGCGCCGCCCGCACTCGATTGTCCGCCGCCGCCGTTGGTCGCGCCGCCGTTCATCGTTGTTGGCGGAGCGCCGGCTGCACCAGGCGAGCCGGCTGCACCAGGCGAGCCGGCCGCACCAGGCGAGCCGGCCGCACCAGGCGAGCCAGCTGCGCCAGGCGAGCCAGCACTTCCGCTCACCGGTGAGGGAGCAGCCGAAGGAGTGGTGCCGCAACCCAGAGCACCCGAAAGCCCTGCCAGCGTCGCCCAACGGGCAAGGCGCGCGCCGCTCAGCCGGGAGCGAGTCTGTAACGAACCTGCTCCGATTTGCAAAACGCACGCACTGTTTTGGGTCAACGGTATGCCTCTCGAGTTCCCGGAATTCCCGGAGAGATTGTTAATGTGATGGTGTCGCAAGCAGACCGGAATTGACCGGCTCGAGGTTGATGGGGATTGGTTTCGGGTGGCTTCGTGGCCAAACGCCGGCTGTGATGGCGCTTTGGTCGTCCGCGCGTCACGCGGCGACTCGGTGGTGGCTGTTGAGCTGCCGAGGATGGGATGGCGGTTGCATCCGGGCTAGACGAGGCGGCTCAGGTGATCCCGGCAAGGGGGCCCGTGCAGAACATCGGGTCCCCGAAGGTCGTCTCGGTTCCACCAAAAATGTTGAGGATCGCGACGAGCAGGTTGTTGTTCGGCGTCCCCGACTTGACCTGCAGCCATCGCCCGGAACGCACCTTCCCTTGAGCCTTGCCGGCCAGCACAAAAGGCATACTCGTCTGACCGTGCGTGTCGGGCTTCTGGATTTCGGTGACCCACGCGACGAGCGTGTTGTCTAACAAGGTAGTGCCGTCGGCCTCTTTCACCGCGTCCAGCTTCTGCAGAAGATAGGCGAAATTCTGCGCGTACCAGGTGTAGATCTTGTTGAGCGCGTCTGGCTGGAAGCCGTGCTCGTGTTGGTAGGCATGGTGGTAGTCCGGCAGCTTGAGTGGGTCGAAGTCCATGATGAACTTCGCCTCGCTGTCCGCCCAAATCATGGTCCCAACACGCGTGAGGTCACACGCAAGCGACGCGACCAAGAGGTCGACCATGGCCTGTCCCTTTTGGGGAACGAGAGTTGCGGTGACATCAACACCCGATCCAGAAGGCGTGGAATTAGTGACCACGTTGTCGGCGATCGTCGGCATTGGCGGGACCGCGCATGCGGCCCCACCGCCAGACGACGCCGTGAGGCTCGCCTCCATCTGACGGATCATGTCGAGATGATCGCTGAGCTTCTGCTTGTCAGACGGCCCGAGCTTCGCCGAGATCTTCGTGTATTGCCCAAGCACCGCGTCGAGAATCGACTTCTGCCTGG
>JBDTJC010000385.1:0-35958 GCA_039936055.1 Polyangiaceae bacterium
CCATCATCGTCAAAGCGCTGTCCGGCAAACCGCAAGACCGCTACCAGACCGCCGAGGAGATGCAGGTCGCGCTCGAGGAATGGCTGATCGGCGAAGGCCGCGTCGTGACCGTGTCCGACGTCGCCAAGTGCGTGCAGAGCCGGCTCAGTAAGCAGATACGCGAGCGCAACGCGGCATTGGTATCTCAGAGTCGTATTCTGCCGGATCGGTTGCTGCACAACATCGAGGAGGACATCGACGCCGAAACACCGACGGCAAACAGCGTACTCGTGACGGTGCGCCCCGGGCAATGGCAGACCAGTCCGCGCGTCACCAATCCCGACGACCGCACACTCGATGGCGTGCAGGTCGCCGCGATGAAGCAAGCGGCCCACTCGCGCGATAGCGTGCCGCTATCTAGCCGACCGCCCTCATCCAGCCGCGAGCTGACGCCAATCGCAAGCCACCTCTCGGATGCAACCCAGCTCGTCCTGGTTCAGGTTCACGGTGTCGATCCGTTGCCAGCGCCGTCGACAGCCACGACGAGCGTGCGCACGCCACGACTCGATCGCTGGCTCGCGTTGCTCCTACTGCTGGCCGCCGTCGGGGTTCTGGCCGTAGTGCTGGCGAGGCGCTGAGCGCGCGATGAAGGTCGAAGAGCGCCTGGTGAACGAGACGCAGTTCACGCATCGCCCTGCCCCCTACGAGCATCATGGCGCGCTGGAAGCGCTTGTGTACAACCGGCACAACTGCGGCGTGTTTCACTTGCCGGAGTCGGGCGTCGTGCGCGTGGGGCGCGGCCCGGACAACGAGATCCGAATCGACGATCATTCGGTGTCGCGCAATCATTTGCTCCTGCACATCGGCTCGGACATCGAGATCGAAGATCTCGGCAGCGCCAATGGCACGCTGCTCGTGCGCGCCGACAGCGACGCCTTCGACGGCCCCACGCGCCGCTCGGAAGCGGAGGCCAACCTGCATCGCGGGAGCCGCCGCCTGCTGGAGCCAGGTGATTTCGTGCGCGCCGGCACGGCCATGATCGTTATTCAGCCGCGTCAGGCGCCCCACTTGCTCACCCCGGTCGCCCATCACGGCCCTGCCATTTTGCTCGACCCAGAGATGCAGCGCGCCTACGAGGTCGCGTTGCGCGCCGCACAAACCGGCATCTCCGTGCTGATTACTGGCGAAACAGGCGCGGGTAAGGAGCTCTTCGCGGAAGCCATTCATCAACGCTCCAACCGCCGGGAGCGCCCGCTCTTGCGCCTGAACTGCGCGGCGCTTTCGGCCTCACTGCTCGAGTCCGAGCTGTTCGGGCACGAGCGCGGTGCATTCACGGGCGCCAATCAAGCCAAGACCGGTCTGCTCGAATCCACCAATGGTGGCACCGTGTTCCTGGACGAAATCGGCGAGATGCCGCTCACCTTCCAAGCCAAGCTGCTGCGCGTACTCGAAGAGCGATCCGTCCTCCGCGTCGGCGCGACCCGACCCACGTCCATCGACGTGCGCTTCGTATGGGCTACCAACCGCGACCTGCGGCTCGAAGTCAGCGCAGGCCGCTTTCGCAGCGATTTGTACTACCGCATCGCCGGCGTCGAATTCGCGATCCCGCCCCTCCGCGAGCGCCAGGTCGAGATCGAACCGCTCGCCCGTCACTTTCTCCAGCTGTTCTGTGAACGTTCCGCGTTGCCCGTCCCCGACATCAGCCCCGGCGCGCTGGCAGCACTCCACCGGTACTCGTGGCCCGGCAACGTGCGCGAGCTAAAAAACGTCATGGAACGCGCGCCCTTCGCCAGCAAAGCCGGCGTCATCGCCGAAACCCAAATACCAACCAACACCGACCAACCCGAGCGCGCGGTTCATGCCGTTCATGCCGTTCATGCCGTTCATGCCGTTCATGCCGTTCATACCGACAGCGGTCTTTTTCCCGCCGAGGAACTAACCCAAGCCTTCGTGCCGGCGGCCTTCACGGCACTCAAAGACGAACGCGAACGCATCCTAGAGGCCCTGAACCAATGCGCCGGAAACCAAACCCGGGCCGCCAAGCTGCTCGGCGTCTCCCGCCGCACCCTGATCAACAACCTCGAACGTCTCAACCTCCCGCGCCCAAAAAAAGGCTGATCCCTGCGCCGGCGAACGTTGGCCCGCGAGCCCGCGAAACGCGAAGCAAGCCGCGCCAAGCGCACGCGCCCCCGAACCCGTCCAGCCGCGCGCCGGCTCACGCCCTAGGTCGGGGCTCGACGTATCGGTATCGGTCGAGACCGCGCACAGTGCTGCGGGGGTTAGGCCGTCCACATGCCTGTTGCGACCGCCTTCAGAACAGAACGGCCGAGCACATCAGGTTGCCGTGCCAACTTTCGGTCTTCTCGAAGAAGGTGCCCTGCTCGCCAAAGGTACAGATGCCCACGAAAGGTACGTCACCGACTTCCTGGGCGAACTCTTCGGCGATCTGGCCTGCCTTGTCGAGCATCACGCCCAGGCAACCGGCGCAATACACGAGCAGGGCACCACGAGGACTGTTGCGGGTGGCGCCGCGTGCGCGCTGCACCGCCCTGCGCACGCGGCTGACTAGCGGGTCACGTGTGCTCGTCATCAGTCCGATTCCCTCGCCCGTCGTGAGCTCGGCGAAGAAACTGAGCGCCTTCACGCCGTCGATCACGACCTCCCTGGGGTGTGCCAGGAGGCGACGCGGCATCGAATGAGCGTTTCCTACTGTGCGAGCGACCGGGAGTAGGTTCGTCTTGCTCATGATGTCGCCTCCCCGCTCGAGCTCCGTCGCGATAGCTCCGTTTGTCCACGTGTTGTAGACCTCGGCCGCTGGTCGATCGTCAATCTCGAAGACGATTCGACCTTTGGCGCGCGTGACGCGCCCGCCGTGGTCCGTCGGCAGATAGCCGCTGAGAAATCCCCCCGAAGGTGGCTGGGCGTTCGACATGCCGACGAGCAAAAAGCCCTCGCCGCAAAATTCGCCGTCGGCAAAGATTTGCCATTTCCCGGCCAGCTTGTCGTCGGCCGCGCTGCCACCGTAAAGCGGAACGTCGGTCCCGAAGACATCATGCACCCCGGCCAGAATGCGCTCCTCGAACCCGGGCGTGGCATGCAAGAGCAACATGTTTGGAGGTTTTCCCAGTTGCTTCAAGATGGCACGACACGCTGCCTGTGCCTTGCCCCGTCCGTCCTCCGCAGACGCTGGTTGCAGCACGATTGCGGGAACGATCTCGTCGTCTGCGTCGGCGACGAGCAGCGTCGGATTCCGAATGAAGCCTTGTCGGGTGAACACGCCTCGAAATGAGGTCGTGCCGAACACCGAGATCTTGGGATAGCGGCGACGCAGCGCGCTCATGATCGCGGCGAAGCGGGAGTCCTCGACCCCGTACAGCATTGCCCATGTGGGAGTCGTGCCCTCGAGCTTGGCGACCTCTCGCTCAAGCGTGTCGTCGCTCTTCACGGTCATCACTCGCATCGGCTCTACTGGTCACTCGCTTTCAGGCAGTTCTTCCAGTTTCGGAACGCCCGCTGCGCGCACTTGTTAAGCCGCGGCAATGCCTTCGTTTCCAGCCTGACCCGGGCCTTTTCTCGAGGGCGCCGCTGAAGCTCGCCTACGCTCAGCGCGACCCGTGCGGTATCCGGTGGTCACACTCAGGGTGACCGGGGCGTACACGACGACCTTGGAAACTGCAGCTGTTCGCGCAGCTGCCCGACGGCAGCTTGCCGGTCATGACGACGTAGTGGTTCGTGATCTGCGCTTGGCTGAGGGCCCGAAGATCGAAGAAACGCTCACCGATGACGGAACAATTCAATGCAGCCATCCGGAAGGAGCTGATAACTCGCCCACTGGCCTCAGAAAGATGTGAACGCCTAGACCAAAAAGCGCCACACTTAGCTTCGCGAGCCCAGGTCTTCCGTGCGCTGAGTTCGGTCGCTCCCATCGCTGTTCATGAGTCCTCGGGGTTGCATGCCCCGCCTCCAGGAGTTTTTAATATGATTCGTCCCCGCTCGCTTCTTACCCTTGCCCTCTGTTCTTCGCCCGCACTGTGGGCGCTCGTCGGCTGCTCCTCCAACTCCGCTCCGCCAGGTGGCGGCACTCCTCAGGCAGGGGCCGGAGCTTCCGCCCAAGCGGGCAGTGGCAGCTCGGGCTCGCCGGGCATCGGGGGCAGTAGCCCCGTCGGACAGAGCGGCAGTGCCGCAGGCGGGACGGCGTCGATGGGCGCGGCCGGCGCGGGAGTCGCAGGCGCGGGAGTCGCAGGCGCGGCCCCCGTGGGAGGCGCAGGCGGTAGAAGCGGAGGCGCAGGCGGTGGCGGCGCGGGCGCGGGCGCGGGTGGCGGCGGTGGCGGCGCAGTCGCAGGCGGCGGTGGCATGGCGGCGACGGGAGGAGGTGGCGGCACTGCCATGCCGGGCATGTCGGCTGGCTGCGGCAAGGCGCCCACGATCGCGAGCAGCACGTACAACAACGGGAACCCGATCAACATCACCGCGGCGAACCTGCAGCGCAGGTACATCCTCAGCGTGCCCACCAACTACGACAACACAAAGCCATACAAGCTCGTCATTGCGTATCACGCTCGCGACAGCAACGACCACAGCATGTACACGCAGAAATATTATGGTCTCTCCTCTCTGGCCAACAACACCACGATCTTCGTAGCTCCAAACGGACAAGTGAATGGCGCGCCCTGCGCGGGGACCGGGAATGGGGAATCCGGGTGTGGCTGGCCCAACACGAGCGATCAAGACATGGCGCTTGCAGATGCCGTCGTGAAGCAGGTCGAGGACAACTTTTGCGTCGACACGAACCGCATCTTTGCGACGGGTTGGAGCTACGGCGCCAGCATGTCCGAACAGACCGCGTGCGAGAGGCCACTCGGTGGGGCCCAGACGGCGCCATGGGGGGTTCGTGCCGTCGCGACCTACGCCGTGGCCTACCTCAGCAACACCACGAACTGCAAAATCAGCAAGCCGGTCGCGTACTATGGCGTCCACGGGACGTGTGATTCGGTTTTGACATACGACGGATCAACCAAGTGCTCGATGACTACCGGCGGGGAAAAGGGCGGTGTGGGGGTGGCCAAAGACTGGGCCACCGCGGATGGCTGCAGCTGGGTGATTCCTCCGAAGGTCACGAGTGGTGCTCACATCTGCACCAAGCTGGCCGGCTGCACAGCGGGGCATCCCGTCGAGTTTTGCTCTCATAACGGCGACCACACGGCCTATCCGGACAACGGCAACGAATCGACCAGCTGGGGACCGGCAGAGGCCTGGGCGTTTTTGAATCAATTCTAACGGCAGCAACCGAATCGGTGGCCGTAGTGCTCAGCCGCGCGCCACCATCGACGCCCCGGTCCTACAGCGTGGGCCGGGAGCGCAGGGCGGGCTGCGCCTTGGCCTCGCCATCACGAAGAACCTCGTCGAGATGCATGGCGGTGCAATCGCGGTGGAGAGCAACGTTCGGGCGAGGGCGCCATGTTCACCGTTCGATTGCCGATCGCCGCCGTCGGCCACGCCGTCGGGGACGGAAGGGATACACGCCGGCCGAAGCCAAGCCATCAAGAAACGCATCGCAATTTCGACGCACCGCCGGAGTTACGCGGCCTGCGCGTCGTCACGGTAGATGACGAGCCTGACGGTCGGGAGATTGTGGCAGGGATTGTCGCCCCGTGCGAGGTAGTCGTGACGACGGCCGCGTCCGTGGCCGAAGCGATGGCTGTTGTCGAGCGAGAGTCGCCCGATGTCGTCCTTACCGATATCGGGATGCCAGGCGAGGATGGATACATCCTCATTGCTCGGCTCCGCGCGCTACCGAAAAATTTAGGCGGCGCCACGCCGGCCGCATGCCTTGCCGGCTATGCAGGCGGTGATGACCGCCGCCGCGCGTTGCTCGCCGGCTTCACGACGCATCTACCGAAACCTGTTGACCCCGCGGAGCTCGTTGCCGTTGTCACCAGTCTCGCGCGTATGGCTACCGCGCTTAAGGCACGCACCGGGTGAGTACGCTAGGAATCCACAAATCGTCAGCTGGCCAAGCGCTCGCTAGGGCCGCGCAGCAACGGTCGACGACCCGCTCGATCGTGGCGACCCACCTGCTCCACCAAAACCCGGAAAATCTCCGAGCAAATTCTTCCCGCAGATGCGCCGCGCATAGACGCCACAGTCGGTCCAAACAGCGCCCTAGGCAGCGGTACCCGATTTTGACAGAGTTCGCCTATCACAACTCCAGACAAACCCCGGTCCGGCCCAGGCGTAGCTGCCAAGCGCATCAGCGACATCGCAGGCGAGAGTTTTCGGATCCTCGTCGACAGTGTCGCCGACTACGCGATCTTCATGTTGGACGATAGTGGCGTAGTTCTGACTTGGAACCTCGGAGCAGAGCGAATCAAGGGCTACGCGGCTCCGGAAATTGTCGGACGACATTTCTCGGCGTTCTATCCGGCGGAGGACCTTGCGGCCGGCAAGCCCGCCGAAGAACTGAAGGTTGCCGCTCGGGATGGGCGCGTGGAGGACGAAGGTTGGCGCGTCCGGCGCGACGGCACGCTGTTTTGGGCGAACGTGGTGATCACGGCGTTGCGCGACGAGCATGGCCAGCTAATGGGGTTCGCTAAAGTCACTCGTGACCTCACCGAGAAGCGAGCGGCTGCCGAAGAGTTGCGCCGCTCGGAAGAACGCTTTCGGTTGTTGCTCGAAGGGGTGGGTGATTATGCCATCTACATGTTGGACCCGCACGGCACGGTGAGCACGTGGAACGCCGGGGCAAAGAGAATCAAAGGTTACGAGCCCTCTGAAATCATCGGGCGCCACTATTCGCTCTTTTTCGCGCCGGAGGATCGAGCGGCAGGTCATCCCGAAGCCGAGCTGACGGCGGCGCGTGTCGACGGTCGTTTCGAGGAAGAGGGCTGGCGAGTGCGCAAGGACGGCACGCGCTTCTGGGCGGGCGTTGTTCTTACCCCGCTGCGGAGCGCGACGGGTGAACTGCTCGGGTTTGCCAAGATCACTCGCGACCTCACGACAAATAAGCAAGCAGAAGAAGTGGCGCAGCAGCTCCTTCGCGAGCAAGCCGCCAGAGCCGCTGCTGAGGAGGCGGAAGGGCGCATTGCCACCGAACGAGAGCGCTACAAGACTCTAAGCCGTCGTCTGGAGGTCATCTTCGAGAGTATCGCAGATGGCATCACCGTTCAGGACACAACGGGCGCCATTGTCTTTGCAAACAGTGCCGCGGCGAGCGTGTGTGGCTTCTCCTCCGTCGCAGAATTCCAGCGCACTCCGCCCGAGGAGGTACTCGCACGCTTCGACATCACCGCTGAAGATGGCGGAGCATTCGACATGCGGGACCTACCGGCGCGCGGGGCACTAACGGGCGGAGAATCCGGGTCGGTCACACTGCAGGTTCGGGAGCGCGCCACTGACCGTCGCTGGTGGACGACGGTGCGCGCCAGCCCCGTCCGTTCGGGAACGGGTCAAACCGAGTTCGCAGTCAGCATCTGGCATGACGTGAGCGGCGAGAGGCGACGCCAAGAACAAGGACAGTACCTCGCTAGTGCCACGGCGACGCTCGCATCGTCACTCGAGTACGGAGCGATGCTGCGCGCGCTCGCGGGGGTTCTGGTGCCGGGTCTAGCAGATTGGTGCTCGGTCCACGTTCTCGAGGGAAACGAGCTCGTGAACGTGGCTGTCGCTCACGTCGACCCCGCACGTGTTGCTGAATCGCGCGACTATAGCAGTAAGTATCCACCGGATCGCGACGCTCGAAGTGGCGTATGGAACGTAATCCGGAGCGGCCGCGCCGAGCTATATCCGGAAATCACTGAAGAGATGCTTAGGGGAAGCGCTCGAGACGAGGAGCACTTTCGGAGGTTGAGCCGCGTTGGGATGAAGTCAGTGATGGTCGTGCCAGTTCGGCTTCGGGAAAGCGTCATTGGGACGATGTCCTTGGTGTCCGCGGAATTGGGCAGGCGATACGACGCGCTGGATTTGGAGCTCGCCGAGGAGCTGGGGCGCCGCGCAGGGACCGCAATCGAAAACGCCGACTTGTACTCCGCCGAGAAACGCGCTCGGGCGCAAGTCGAGCTGATCGCTCAGGCCGGGGAGGCCTTCTCCGCAACGCTCGACTACGAGACGACGCTTCGCAACATTGTTCGGATAGTCATCCCCGCCCTTGCGGATTTCGCGTTCTTCGATGTCATTGAAGGCGCCGAAGTCCGTCGTTTCGTGGCCGCGCATGAACCCGCAGTCGAAGCCATGCTCATGTCCGCGGAGTGGTTACCGTCAACTCGCGACGACAAAAACCTATGCGCGCTTTCCAGCGGCTGTATCGGTTTTCACCCGCTGATCGACGATGCCTGGAGGCGAGATGCCGCCACAAGCCTCGAACATCTAGAATTATTGCGACGCCTCGAGTTAGGTTCCCTGGTGACTGTTCGGAGCGGCGGCGCGGGCAGTATCCTGGGGGCGTTGACTGTCTGCTTTGGGAAATCGGGCCGGCATCACACGTCGGATGACGTCAGGCTCGCTGAAGAACTAGCGCGCCGGGCGGGAGTCGCCGTCACGCAAGCTCGTTTGTTTGCGGCTGCAAACTCCGCCGCAGACACTGCCGCCGAAGCTCTACATGTCGCGGAAGAGGCAAGCCGGATCAAAGATGAATTTCTGGCAACGGTTTCGCATGAACTGCGAACGCCGCTCAACGCGATCGTTGGGTGGTCGTCATTGCTGCGAGCGCGTAGTCACGAGCCTCAGACAAGTAAAGGACTGGATGTCATTTTCCGGAATGCCCAGTCCCAAGCGAAGATCATTGATGACATCCTCGATGTTTCGCGAATCATCACCGGCAAGCTTCGACTTGAGCTGACACCAGTCGATATCGGAAACGTGATGAAGGACGCGCTCGAGGTCGTCCGTCCTTCTGCCGACGCGAAGCGAATCGCACTCGAGGCCAAGCCTTCAGCCCCAATCTCTATCGTCGCGGACCCGGAGCGGATCCAACA
This sequence comes from Polyangiaceae bacterium, assembly GCA_039936055.1. Lineage (GTDB taxonomy): Bacteria > Myxococcota_A > Polyangia > Polyangiales > Polyangiaceae > PMG-095. Next base: position 8,949 of record JBDTJC010000385.1, read on the forward strand.
GGTCGTTTGGAATTTGTTGTCGAATGCGATCAAGTTTACCGATGCCGGCGGCAGGGTGGAGATCCGCGCCACACTTGAAGGCGATTCGGCCAGAGTCGAGGTCCAAGATAGTGGCCGGGGGCTCGAATCGGCGTTCCTACCCCACGTGTTCGACCGTTTCGTCCAAGCAGACTCATCAACGACTCGGCGGATCGGCGGGCTGGGGCTGGGGCTGGCCATCGTCCGGCACATTGTCGAATTGCACGGGGGCCAAGTGACGGCTACCAGCGATGGCCTTGGAAAAGGAGCAACGTTTTCGTTTTGTCTGCCGATCCGAGCGGTCGTTCCCGCGCTCCAAGAACCGGACACCCGCAACGCGCGTAGCAGTGCGGGGGGCACTCCGAACCCCATCCTCGGCCAGCTGCACGTGCTCGTTGTTGATGATGAGCCTGATGCTCGGGAACTTTTGAGCTACGTACTTCGTGGAGCCGGGGCGACGGTTACCACCGCCGGGTCGGCAGCTGAAGCGTTCGAACTCGTGCATAGCGCACGCCCCGATGTCATCATCAGCGACATCGGAATGCCAGACGAGGACGGGTACGGTCTGATGCAGCGCATTCGGGCACTCGACTCCTCGGGTGGCGGAACGACGCCGGCGCTTGCGTTGACGGCCTACGCTCGTGCTGAAGACAAGGCGAAGGCGGTCGCTGCCGGGTTCACGACTCACATTGGCAAGCCGGTGAACCCCGAAGAATTGGTGTCAGCGGTCGCTCAAATGAAGAACGGTCGGCATCGATGAGCGCCGAACGCTGACGCCGCGTACGGCTAAGTCGTTTCTCGCGAGACACCGCCACGGGCTGACAGGAACGCGGCCCGCTCCTTAGGCGCGCCCAGGATGCGGCGGGCGTAATCGCCCCGAACGAGAAACCGAGCGGGCGTTTCACTCCAGCTCTCCTCGTTTCATTTGTTGGCAGCCGGAGAAGGGATTTGACCCATGCGACGACGCGAAAGGGTAGCGTACCGCCCGTGTCATCGGCAGGGGCCTCCCCTTCACTCGACCTAGCGCTGTCGCCCAGTGGGCGGCTTCGTCTCCTGGCGAGTGAGACCGGCGTCGCTGCGGAGCCTGCGCGGCTCGCGCGGCTCACTCAGGCGTTCGCGCGGAGCCCCGGTGATGGGCTGGTGCAGCTGGGTGGCGCGGAACTCGAAGGCAGCTTGCCGCCCGCGCTAGGCTGGTTTCGCGACTTTGCGCGTCTGTTTTTTTCCGCGCTGTGCGCGGTACCGGATCTGGACGTGCCCGGTGCAATCCAGAGCGCGCCGCCAGCGCCAGACTTCGAAGACCTGGCGCGCACCGCCGCGCCGATGGTCGGCGGCGAATACCTGACCGCGGTCGTCCTCGAAGCGCTGTGGGACGCAACGTGGCAGGCGTTGGCGGCTCGGGCGGCCGAGAGGCGTGAGACAGTGATCGAGGTCGTGCGTGGCTTGAGCACGGCGTGGCACAGCGTGGGGCGCGTGGTGTTTCATCTGGCAGAGAACAAGCGCGATGCCGAGCGTCCGTTCGCGTTCCTAGCGACGTATACGACTCGGCTTTCGGCGACGGCCAAGGCGCAGCATGTGCCGCTCGGCGAGGCCCTGCGCGAGTATGGAGGCGCCCGCCAGCGGCAAGCGCTTTTGGCGGTGCTCGCTCCAGTGCAGCAGGCCGCAGAGAAGAGCGAGTTCGTGCGGCAGCTCGTGGATTCGGGCGATCTGTACCACCCGCTGGCCTGGACGCCTCCCGAAGCGTATCGGTTTCTGCGCGAGATGCCGGCCATCGAGCAGAGCGGCGTGCTCGTGCGAGTGCCCGATTGGTGGAGCCCGAAGCATCGAGGGCGCGCAGTCGTCCAAGTGAGCGTCGGCCAGAGACCACCGTCGTCCCTCGGGCTCGATGCTCTGCTCGATTTTTCCGTGGGGGTCGCGCTGGACGGAGAGCGGCTCTCGCCCGAGGAATGGCGTGCCATCACGCGCGCGGAGGCCGGGCTAGCCTTACTGCGCGGGCGCTGGGTCGAAGTCGATCCGGACCGCCTGAAAGAGGCGCTCGATCACTGGAAAAAAGTCGCCAAAGACGCGACGAACGGCATGACGCTGCTCGAAGCCATGCGCTTGCTGTCGGGCGCGGCTGTAGACCGCGGGCGGAGCGAGCAAGAAGCCACTGCCAACGCAGCGTGGACCGGCATCCAAGCTGGCGAGTGGCTCAGCACGACGCTGCGCGCCTTGCGCGAGCCGCAGCCTGCCGCGCACAGCGATCCTCGCATAGACCTTCGCGCCGAACTACGCCCCTACCAACGCGCCGGCGTGGAGTGGCTGCGGCTGCTCACGGGTCTCGGGCTCGGTGCGTGTTTGGCCGATGACATGGGCTTGGGCAAGACCGTGCAAGTGTTGGCACTCTTGCTGCGCGAGCAAAGTAACGCGAGCAAGCGGACGAACTTGCTCATCGTACCGGCATCCTTGATCGGCAACTGGCAGGCGGAAATCGCGCGTTTCGCGCCGACGCTCCGGGTACGAGTCGCTCACGCTTCAGTCTCGCCGCCCGAGGACGTGAAGCGCGCGCTGGAACAGGCCACTCCACAAATTGACCTAGTGATCACGACTTACGGGGGCGCGCAGCGGCTTTTATGGCTCGCTGAGCGCACTTGGCACCTGCTGATCCTCGACGAAGCACAGGCCATCAAGAACCCCGGCGCGCGCCAAACCCGTGCCGTCAAAGCGTTCCAGGCCAGGGCGCGCATCGCGCTCACCGGCACCCCGATCGAGAACCGTTTGGGTGATCTCTGGTCGCTGTTCGATTTTCTCAATCCGGGGTTGCTGGGCAGCGGCAAAGCCTTCGGCCAGCTCACGAAGCGACTGAGCGGTGCGCCTGGCGGCTACGGTCCGCTGCGCGAGCTGGTGCGGCCGTACATTTTGCGGCGACTCAAGACCGATCCAAAGGTGATCACGGATCTGCCGCCGAAGACTGAGCTCACCGCTTACTCCGGGCTGACGCGCGCGCAGACCACGCTGTACCAAGCCGCCGTGAAAGATCTGGAGCGTGATCTGAGCCGGAGTGACGCGATGGCGCGTCGTGGTCTGGTGCTGGCGTCGTTGGTCCGGCTCAAGCAAATCTGCAATCATCCGTCGCAGTGGCTGGGCGACGGCGACTACGCCGAGCAGTCGAGCGGCAAATTCGCGCGCCTGCGCGAGTTGTGCGAGCCGATCGCCGAGCGGCAAGAGCGCGTGCTAGTCTTCACGCAATTTCGTGAGCTATGCGCGCCGCTCGCGGCCTTTCTGAGTCGTGTGTTCGGCCGCGAGGGGCTCACCTTGCATGGCGGCACCGCGGTCAAGGCGCGCTCCAAGCTGGTCGAGCAGTTCCAGGCGGCGGATGGGCCGCCGTTCTTCGTGCTGTCTCTGAAGGCGGGCGGCACGGGCCTCAATCTGACGGCCGCCGCACACGTCGTCCATTTCGATCGCTGGTGGAACCCCGCCGTGGAAAATCAGGCCACCGACCGCGCTTACCGAATTGGCCAAAAACAAGCCGTTTTGGTGCACAAACTCGTGTGCCGTGGCACGGTCGAGGAGCGCATCGACGCGCTGATTGCCGGCAAGCGCGCACTCTCGGACGAACTGCTCACGGGCGGTGCCGAGATTGCGCTGACGGAGCTATCGGACGCTGAGCTGATGCGCGTGGTCTCGCTCGACCTCAAATCGGCACTGAGCGACGACGCGGCGTGATTTGGATTTGACTGCAGAGCCCCAGCGCGGCACGACGTTCACCCGATGGCCCGTCGCTCCGCTCGGTACACATCCGACGACCGTTTCCCACCCTACGTCCCTGTCGCGCAGCGTGCTCGCCAGGCTGCCGCCGCAGTCGCCAAACTGAGGAAGAAGGGGCAAGCGGTCGAGCCCGTCCAGATCACTGGGCGAGCGATCTCGAGTACGTTCTGGGGCAAGGCTTGGTGTGACCATCTGGAGTCGCTGAGCGACTTCGAAAGCCGCCTGCCGCGTGGACGAACCTACGTACGGGGCGGCGCGGTGATTCATCTCGCGCTCGAATCCGGGCGGATCGCGGCAAAGGTGCAAGGCAGCTCGCTGTACACGATCGAGATCGCCATCAAGAAGCTTAAGCCACAGCGCTGGGCAAAAGTGGTCGAACAGTGCACGGGAAGCATCGACAGCCTGGTAGAGCTGCTGCGTGGCAAGCTCTCCGATAGCGTGATGTCGGCGGTGACGAACGTCGAGACCGGCCTGTTCCCAGCGGCCTCGGAGCTCAACATGTCGTGTTCCTGTCCGGATTGGGCCGGTCTGTGCAAGCACCTCGCCGCGGTATTGTACGGCGTCGGCGCGCGCCTAGACAGCAGCCCGGAACTGCTGTTCACCCTGCGCGGCGTCGATCCGAGTGAGCTCGTCGCCGAAGGGGCCGCGGCTCCTGTCTCAAAGGCGAAGGCAGCGGGCAAAAGCTCGCGCCAGGTGTTGTCGGCCAGCTCGTTGGCGGATGTGTTCGGTATCGAGCTCGAGCACGGCGCACCAACGCGAGTCAGCGTCCCACCCGCCCGCGCGCCAAGCACGGCGCGCGCGCCCGCACCGATCGTGAAGCGCCGCGGCGCGAGCGGCGTTGCGGAGCGGGCCGCGCTGGTGCTCGCATTTGTGAATTCGCATCCAGGTTCGAGCGTCGAGCTCATCGGCAAGAGCTTGCAACTCAGCACCCCGGAACTGAGCCTGCCGATCCGGAGGCTAGTGGCCATGGGAAGCCTAAGTACTGTGGGAGCGAAGCGCGCAACCAAGTACTTCGCGGTTCCACCGCGGCAACGTAGACGGACGACAGCGGGTAACGGCCACTAGCCGGACCCTCGACGCGCTTCGGGGTATGCGTGACGTCAAGCGACTAGCGCGGGAGGGCGTTCGGAAAGCTGAACAACAGGCGGGTTCCTCGGCCCCGCTCGCTGTCGACTTCAAGCGTCCCGCCCAAGCCGAGTGTCACCGACGCGACCGCCGAGAGGCCGATACCGCGCCCAGAAGTGTCGCTGACCTCTGACCGTGTCGAGAAGCCGGGAGCGAGGAGCGCTGCACTCAGGTCCGCATATGACTGGCAAGGGCGATTGGCCTCTTCACACACGTGGCGCACGCGCTCCCAGTCGACGCCACGCCCGTCGTCTGCAATTTCGAGCTGGTAGCCGGTTCCGGCACGGTGCGCCACGAGGCGTAGGCGTCCGCTGCGCGGCTTGCCGACCGCCGCACGCTCCTCCGCAGATTCGATGCCATGGTCGACCCCATTGCGCACGACGTGGACGAGCGCGGACCAAAATTCGGCCCATGCCCTAGGCTCAAGCCGAAGATCGTCGGCGGAGATCTCGATGTTGACGGGTGGCTTCCCGAGTCTTGCCGCGAGCGCTTGCGCCTGCTGCCCAAGCCGTTCCAACGAGCGCTCCACGGGTTCCCAGTGCAGGTGACGCAGCTCGTCAACGAACTGCGTGGCCGAGGCCCCTTGCTGCGCCTGCTCGATGAAGCTGAGCAGCTGCTGCTCGGAAACCTCGATTGTTCTGTGCAAGCTCGTGGGAGCCACGCTGCCAACGGTGCGCAGAACCGCAAACCAGCGCGCCTCAAGCTCCGCGATGGTTTCGCGCCGCACGCTGCCGCGCTCGGCCAGCTCGGTCTCCGCTGCGTGGCAGGAATCAGCGATGACCTGCAGGCCGACACTGGCGGCATTGCCCTTGAGCGTGTGCAAGAGCTGCCGCAACAGCAGCCCGGGACAAGCAGGGTCGGACACCTCCTCCAGCATTCGTCCAGTTTGCTCAACGAACGACAGAAATCCGTTGCGGTCTCGCATCAGCGCAGTAAAGGCCGCCAGCAGCTCGCGTTGCTCGGCTTCGGCTTGCGCGCGTACGCGCTGCTCGGTCACGTCGTCGATGACGAGAAGCAGCCCCCTTAGCTGGTCGCCTTCTTCAATCGGCAGGTATCGGCACTCGAAGTACTTGCCCAGCGCAACAAGCCGTTTCGGCAGCTGATCGAGGCAGAGCTCGCGCGGCAAGATGTCGTCGCGCAACGCCTCCAGCCCCAACTTGAAAAGTGAGGCGAAGCGCTGGTCGGCTGGCACGTAGTCGAGAAACAAGGGGTCGGCGGTACGCCCACCAAACCAGCGATCGACAACGCTTGAGCGCGCCCCAACCAGACGCCCCTCCAAGTCAATCGTGGTCAGCGCTTGGTCGATATTGTCGAGCACCAGCCGAAGCTCGTCGTTCCTCTCGCCCAATTCTTGGGTCCGTTCGCGCACGCGTTGCTCGAGGAATTCGTTGGCGCGCTCGACGTCCGCTACGAGTAGCGCGTTGGCGTGCAGCGATTCGGCGTGCTGCGTCGCATTTCTGAAGAGGTTCGCGTCGCTGTCTGCGAATGGCGAATGAAACGACGCCTTACTGGCGTCGAAGCCAGCCGCGACCAGGATCTCGGAGTCTTCACCGTTCGCGATGCGGCTCCACATGAAGCGGCTCAGGCCCAGCGTCCGCGCCAGCCCCGCACTGGATCGGTCGGCTTCGTCCGCGGGATCGTTGCAAAGGCCGAAGCGGCTGAGAGCGAACAGCGCGCGCACGTCTGGCGCGATCGGCACGGGTGCCCCGGCTGGAGCCAGAGGCCGCAGCTCGCCGCTGACCAGCTCGCTCACGAGCACGCGCTGCACGCGGAGCCGGGCGATCAACACCTTGCGGACGCGATCCCAGCGCTGGAGCGGGGTGCTCTTTCGGTCGAGGAAGATCTCGGGGAGGCCTTGGCCCAAATTGAGCCACAGCGCCAACCGCTCTTGTTTCTGCAGCAGCTCGAAGTACTCGCGCTCCCGCTGGAGGAGCATGCGGGCCTTCTCCCTTAGATGCTGCTCGTCGCCGTCCAAGACCTTACCTACCGTTCACGAGCGAGCCGCCGCGATATTCGAGCGCTCGAGGGCCTGTCCCGGCATGGTGACTCCCCCGTAAACGTGCCCGTGCCCGTGCCCGAAAAACGGACACAGCTGCCCAATAGCGCTCCGCACTGGCGCACGCAGGCTGCCGCGAGGCGACCCTCCAAAACTGAGAAAGATGAAAGGGCGATCGGGCGCGGACATGCTTACGGGCACGTGAATTCAGGGACAAGATCTAATCAACGAGCAGAAGAAGTGGATAGGTGTAGTTGTGAAATGCTGGCCGGCCACCGCTCGGGCCGATTTCACCCCAAGCCATCATGCCCAACCAGGGCGAGTCAGGCGCGACGGTAGCCCGCAGCTCCTGGTGCTCGCTATTGGTATTCGCTTCACCTAAGAACGGGTAGGTGCGGGCTGCACACTCGAAACCGAGCACGGCCCACGGCTTTCGGCCGGACAGGCGGCTCGAGAGCTCGCGACCCATCTCCTGGGTACCGCTCATCACCTGCTCGATGGTTCGGTGATGCAGCATGATGCGTGTCCCTTCAGGCACGGCGGCCTGCAAGATCACCGCACCGGTGTCCGGAGCGAAGCCGAACGCGCCGCGAATGACACGGTCGCCCTGGCCCGCCTGGCCCTTGGCCTCAACGCCGACGGCCCATGCCGCCAGGTGGCTTTGATGGATCATCTCCTCCTCTTTGCAGCCGGTGGTCTCGCGCCACACGTCGACCGCCCTGCGGCCGTCGATTTCGAGGATGTGATTGCCCTCGGCCTTCGTGACAACGCTCGCGATGCCGGTGGGCGACGTCCCATGGCAGATACCCACCTCAACAGCGAACGGACCCGACAACCCCAGAACGACCACGCCATGGGAGACGACTTCCCCATCCCAATACTGGAACGTTTGCGTGGGCGGTCCCCACGGCTGCCCAGCCGCGCCACCGACCAGCGGACAGTCGACTTCGAGCCGTATGCCTTCGAGCACGGCCTCGACGTCGATGCCAGCCAATGGGTCGTAGAGAACGAGTACGGCCTTGGGCTCGCCCTTGAGATCTCGCTTCAGGCTCTGAGCCAGCTGTCGCCCCTTCTCCCTGGGGCTCGTTTGCACCTCCCGCTCGAGCGCCACGGCGCACTGCACGTCGGAGCCGCCAAACCCCATGAGTCCCAGCGCGTAGCCGTCCTCGGTCACGGTCGCGTTGGACACGACGCCCTGGACCGAGCAGCCGATCAACAGAGCGTCCTTGCCGATGCCCTCGCGCACACCTTGCAAAACATCGGGCTGCTCGTGATTGATCGTTGCGTAGACGATGACGGCCTTGGGCGCGTCTCCGAGCTCGGCCACCAGGGCCTTCGCCGCGGAGAGACCCGCCTCTCGCGAGTCCGGTTCATCTGAGAAGACGCTGCTGGCGATTTTCTGCATGTGCAATCACTCCCGGGCCCAAAGAAACTGAACCTCTGAAGGTAGCACGGCTAACTTTCGCATCATGAAAGGGCCCGCGAGATTTTTTGCCGCTCGGCGTGCGCGGAAAGCGCACATGTCCACACGCTGTCCCCTGAACACCCGAAGCGCGCATTTCTTCACCTGCGTCTGCATCTGCACGCTGACGCGAAGAAGGTCGAAGACGACCGGTCCCGAGGTCGGCCTACCCGACCAACCGCTCAGAACGCGATGAAGTCACCCTCTTTCGCGACGCGGCCGCTGCCCGAATAGCTCAACGCGCCACCGTCGATGGTGAGGTCGAGGATGACGACGACGTCGCCGCGCAGGGTGCGGAAGCGGTAGAGCACGTCCGTATCGCGGCGGGGGCGTTGTTGCTCAAGATCTTCACCGCTCCGTACTGTCGGGATGCCGATGCTCAGCGTCAACGCGAAATTGAGCAGCCGATTCTTCACTCGTCCGGCGAGCTGATTGGTGAGTTCGCGCACTAGATCTCGCGCCCCGACCGACGAGGCGGGCACTTGCGGCGCGAAAAGCGAGAACACGGCGTCCGCCCACGACAGCGAAAGGCTGCCGCTGGCTTTGGCTGAGGTGAGCGTGACAAGCCCCCCCAGAGCGAAGTAGCCACCCTGGTGCGCGTTACCGACCGATGAAGGTAATGGTGCGACCGCAATGCCCCGGGACTGAAAGAGCTCGACCGTCGAACTCTGAACCAGGGCGTCGACCAGCGAGCGGAGCGCTACCGGCACTGCGCGTGGTGACGAGCTAGGGAGCGATTCGCGCGGGGGAAGGCGTGCTGCGACCAACGTCCTGTGCTCTAGTATATGTCACACTCTGCTGATTCGCCCAACTGAATTGCCACTGAATCTTTTTTGGGGGGTCAGTAGCCATTCCACTCCAGCCACGAGGATGCGGTGAAGAAGATACTGGTCGTCGATGATTCTGAAACCATTCGTCAGGAGCTCAGCCGTACCCTCGGGCAAGCCGGGTTTACCATCCTTGAAGCGCGCGACGGCGTGGAGGGGCTGGCGACTGCGACCAAGAATCCGGACCTCGCGCTGCTCGTGCTGGACGTCAACATGCCGGTCATGAATGGCCTCGACATGCTTGAGCGGCTTCGGGAGAACCCCCTCACCGTCAGTATGCCGGTGTTGCTGATGACCACCGAAGCGGAAGATCAGTTGATTGAACGCGCCAAGAAGGCTGGCGCCAAGGGCTGGTTCATCAAGCCCGTCAAACCGGAGATGCTCCTGATGGCCGTCAACAAGCTGGCGCGCTGAGAGGCTCCCGTGTTCATCGAAAGATCCGAGACAACACGAGCTATCCAGGCCCTTGCCGCCGCGGCCTGCACCGAGCTGATGCAAGCCTACGGCGTGCAGCTCAACCCCACGTTGGGTTGGGCCGATTCCGATCAAGTGATGTTCTCCGGAGTCATGGGCTTCGTCGGCGACAGCGTGCGGGGCACGTGTTTACTCGCCGCGGCGCAAGGCACGGTCGAGGCCGCTGCACCGAAAGGGGCTTCGGCGCGTGACTGGGTCGGTGAGCTCTCGAACCAACTCGTCGGTCGTTTGAAAGCAAAATTGATGGCGCGCGGCGCCACGATCGCTGTCAGCACTCCCGTCGTGCTGCGCGGCGTGAGAGTTTCTCCCCTGCCCCGAACCGATGTCGAACCGGTGGTATTCGAGAGCACCGCCGGAAAGGTACTGGTGTGGCTCGAGGTCGAAATCGATGACGGCTTTCAGCTCGGCGAGGTCCGCCCGCTCAAGGCCAGCGAAGGCGAGCTGATCGTATTCTGACTCGTTTCCTGGCTGCGGTCGGCGGAGATCAGTGTTCTGCGGACCGGTATCATCGCCGACGTGCGCTCTTGTCGTTGAGCAAGCGGGAAGGCTCGCGGGCTTGCTCTAGCGGCGCTGTTTAGCCGTGGGTTTGGGAGCCACGGTGCTTCGTCGTGGTTCCTCTGGGTTGCTCTGGGTCCCAGAGTCGCGATTATCGCTGCCCATTCAGTTTCGCCCGTAGCCACGGCCGACACGGGGACTTGCGCGAGTCCCGCGCGTCGTTTGCCAGCGCGCTCCGACTCCACTTCGGCCGCTGGTGAGGCGATTCAGCACGCGCGCGCGTCGCGCAGGTGCGTTTTAGCCACGCCGCGCGCGCCAGAAACGCCGCTGAGCGCCGCGTGCGGCTGGCGCGCTCCTTGCTCAGGGCGACCGGTACAGGAGTTACACCGTGAAGTTCATTTACGATACCGGGATCCGACGCGACCTCTTCAGCAATGTTCGGCTCCTCGGCAGCTGGGACTCTGAAGGGCGCTTCAGCGAGCAATGGTCGGAGTATCCGATGCGAGCCGTGGTGGGCCCTGACGGCTCGAATGCATTCGAGGCAGAGGTGGCTCTTCAAGCCTCCGAAGTCGGGAAAGAGTTTTCTTGGCGTGTGCTACTGGACGGACCACTCGGCCTAGACCGCGAAGGCATCGTCACCGAACGGCCGGGCTGGGGCCGTTGCTCGCAACATCGAACGTTCGAACTGAAAGATAGCGACGCGAACGGCGCGGAGCAGCGCTACTACCTCACGCACGTCCGCCGCCTGGGCGCGCGCAAGGTGCGCACGGGTGACAACGGTGAGTTCGGGTTCCGCTTCGCTGTCTGGGCTCCGAACGCGCAGGCCGTGGAGGTCGTATTCGGTGAGCTAAAGAGCGGCTACATTGCTGACGACGGAACCGGTATCGATGCAGCGAAACCCGTCATTGCCCTAAAAATGGCCGAGGATGGCGTGTGGAGCGCAACCCCGGAGGATACGCCCGCCCTCAAACGCTTCGATGAGCTGCTCGGCGCTCCGTACATGTACCGCATCAAGCGGGAAGACGGAAGCGTGGCCTACCGCACCGACTTGCATTCACGCGGTCAGATCGGCACGGGCGATCAAAATCCGAACGGTGCACAATTCAAGGGCACGCCGGCGGGCCTCAACGGCGTGGTGAGCTGCTCACTGGTCGTCGACACGGAAGTGGTGTCAGCGCAACAGAGCCCCGACGACCCGGCCGATGTGATCAGTGAAGAAGAATTTTGGCGCGACGAGTTCAACCACGGCACGCCGTTCCCCCACCGTATCGATGACATGGTCATCTACGAGCTGCACGTCGGCTCATTGGGCTTCGGTGAAGACCGACCGGGCAACTTCGACGACGCGATTGCCTTGCTCGACTACCTGGTAGCATTGGGCATCAATGCAGTGGAGTTATTGCCCATCGCAGAAGCCAATGGCACCAGGACCTGGGGCTACGGAAATTCCCACCACTTCGCCATCGAGTCCAGCGCAGGCGGCCGCGACAAGTTCCGCCATTTCGTGCGCGCTTGTCACCAGCGCGGCATCGCTGTAATCGTAGACGTAGTCTACAATCACTACGTGCCCAATGGCGAGCGCGCTCAATGGCACTACGATTCGCCGAGCGACGAGCACAACATCTACTTTTGGTACGAGGGAAAGCCCAGTGACTACCCAACCTCGGACGGCGGCTACATCGACAATATGTCCACCGGCTACGCCCCCCGTTTTCACGAAGAAATGGTGCGAAAGCTATTCACTAGCAGCGCCGCCGCACTGGTGATTGACTTCCATGTCGACGGGTTTCGGGTCGATCAAACCACGTCCATTCACGCTTACAGCGTGCTGCATTCCGACGGGCGCGCGGCTGGCGCAGCAAACGCAGAGGGCGCGAAATTTTTGCGCGAGCTCAGCCGAACACTGCGCCTGATCCAGCCAACGACTCTGCTGACCTGTGAAGATCACTCGGACTGGGCTCTCGTCACCGAGCACCCTGACGGCGCGGGACTTGGCTTCGACGCGACGTGGTATTCCAATTACTATCACAACCTGATCGGCGACACCGGGCGCGGTCCCGACTGCGCAAACCTGCTGCGCACGGCGGGCATGGGCGGCGACACCGAACTTGCGATGGACCGCTTTGCGGGCGTGCTCGCGGCGACGGGGCGCAAGACGGTCGTGTATCACGAGTCCCACGATGAGGCCGGCAACTCCGAGCATTCGGGTCGCACGCTCATGGTGGCGATTGCTGCGAACAAGGATACGCCGCCACCCGAGGGCGAGCTACGCAGCGTGGCCGAGGCGCGTGTCCGCTTCGTCGCGGGCATGACATTTCTTTCCGCGGGCACCCCTCTGTTCCTGATGGGCGAGGAAATCGGCGCCGTAAAAGACTTCACCTACGACGGCTTCATGGAGAATCGCGAAGACCTGCATGGCGAACGGCAGGGCAAGGGCAAGCACTTGTTCCGCTTCTACGCCGACTTGATTCGCCTGCGTCGGCGCCACCACACCCTCTCAACGCCGAACATCGAGATCCGGCACATTCACAATGCCGATCGAGTGCTCGCCTTCCACCGTTGGAGCGGCCCGGAGCACTACATGGTCATCTCCACGCTCAGTGATTTCGGCTATCCCGACGGGTACACCGTGAACGTTCCGGATGACACAAGCGGGGATTGGCGCGAGATCTTCACGAGCGATGCGACGCTGTACGGCGGCGCGGGCATCTCGAACGAAAAGGAGGTCCCGACGGTTGACGGCACGCTCACCGTGAAGCTTCCGGCTCGCGGCTTGGTAGTGATGCGCCACACGCCCCGTTGACAATGGGCGGCGCACTCTTCGAAGTATTCGAGTACCAAAATCACTTCAACCATCTGAAGCTGTGTACGTTCGATGAGCGCAGAGCACTCGTTGGCTCAGCAAACTTGAACTTCCGCAGCCTGGAAGACGACAAAGACTTCGAGGCCTGCGTCCTCGTCGAAGGGCATGCCTTCGCAGAAGGCATCGACCGCGACGTGCGCGACTTCGACTTGAAATGGTGCGATCGCGTGGAAGCGGAGGCGGCTCTCGGCGGTTCGCTGAGCACCCTCCGCGTTCGTGTTCGCGATCCAAGAACGTTGCTGATGATTGCATCACGCGAGCTCTGACGGAGCCCGCGCGTTCCGTTGTGGCCGCGTCACTCCGGCAATCCGGGCCGCTGTAGTTCACGCGGACTGTCTCGATCAGCCAGTTCTACGAGCACTTCGTTTCTGCGAAATGCGGGCAGCGTTGTCGGCGCATCGTAACCGGCAAATTCAACATCGCCGATGGCGGAGTAGCCCGCTAGATGCACTAGGCGCAGGAGTTCTGCGCGCTTTTCAGCGGGAAGGCGGCCGCCGTATCGCCCCGCAAAAGACAGCGTGCCCATGCGGCGAGCAGGAGCGTCGCGCAGGTGCACGCGCGTGTCATTGGGAACAGGCAAGCCCTGCAAGGGGCGGTTGCCGGGCATGATAAACGAGACAGTGCGATCACTCCGCTCTGTTTCTCCGACGTTGGCCAGTACAGGGGCCGTCATCGCGATCTGGGTGTGCTGTTGATTGCCACCGAAAATGTAGCCAGCTACGCGCTTGAAACCCTGGTCGAGAGCTTCACCCCAAGTCGCGTCGACTACCGTCGTTTCCGCGCGGACGGTTGGCGCATAGCGACGGATCTCCAGGGCACCACTGCGAAGCTCGACCTCGTACGCGGTTTTTTCCGTGAAAAATCGCGCAAATTGCCAGCGAAACAGCGCGAAGCCGAGTGTACTCCCGAAAGCAAGAATCGCCTTACTCCGTGCATCTCTCGAGAGCGCCCAATAGGCCCCCAGCCCCAATCCCAACGCGGGCGCATACGCGCTCGCGAGCCCGAGCCAGCTCATCCGGTCCGACCGCGCGACGCGCTCGTCGGGCGTGGAAAACGCGGCGAGTTGATCAATCTGGGTGGTCATGACGCCGGCGTGTTGCAAAGAGCAGGCCACGCCGACGCGGGGAGGACAGCCCTTTGGGAATGCGGATTGCCACGGCTCACGCCAGCACCGCGCCCAGCCATTGTGGCGTGCTACTTACGCGCCGGGCCGCAATTTGCCACGGGACATTTCGGTGAAGCTTCCGCACCCGCTTCAGTGCGAACCCATATCGCGACCGGGAAGTCGCGGAATGCCTCCGCCAAGCGCACCTCCTTGCCGAACGTTGCGACGGCGTTCGTCAGTACGTTTCTATATTGTCCGGGTAGGCCCGGGCCACGAAGTTCCGCTTCACCCCAAACCGAACCGATTGCCCAGGGTGACCGTCCGCGCGTGAGCCGGAACGGGAACCGAGCAACCGCGCAGATAAGCTCGCACCGCCCGTTCCCCCTCCCAAAGGCCACACAGTCTGACCCGCCATCGAGCGGAAGGTACGACGACGAGAACACATCCGGCTGCGCGTTCCGTAAGCGCAGCAATTCACTCACGACCAACAGCTTCACGGCGCCGGTCGAGAACTCCTTCAGGAGTTGGGCAGCGAGCCCAGCGCGGTCAGCTCGCCTCTCGTCGATACCGCGAAGCAATGCGCTCAGCGCGCTGTAGTCGACTGGCCGACGGTTGTCCGGGTCGACTAGTACTTGATGCCAGACTTCAGATCCCTGGTACGTGTCCGGCACCCCGGGCGAGCAATGCTTCAGCGCGACTTGCGCCAGGGATTTGGAAACGGCATAAGGATCGATGCGCGCGCAGAAGCGCCGGAGCCGCTCGACGAATGCGGGCGCAGCCAAAGTGGCGCTAAGGAAGCGCCGCGTGGCTGCCTCGTAGTCCTCGTTCGGGTCTGCCCAGGAGGTTCGTACCTTGGCTTCCCGGCATGCCTTCCGCATGTACTCTTGCAAGCGCTCCTCGAGCGCCCGAATGTCCGCGTCCCGCGCTCCGAATGGCACGATTCCAACGAGTGTCTGAAAGTACAGGTATTCGTCAGACTTGCTGGGAGCGTCGTGGCTATCGCGCAGGCCGGCGGCAATACAGTGGAGGTCGAACGCCACCCGACGCCATGTATTCGGCATTTCCGCCAACACGGCGAGGCGAGCGCGCACGTCTTCTCCGCGCTTGGTGTCATGAGTCGAGCTCGCAACCAAACCGAGCGGGTGTCGAGCGGCTCGCGCCGCATTTTGGGCGTGAAATTCCTGCAGCTCCACGCCGATGCGCTCAGGTTGGTTGCCCACCTCGTTTTCCGCGACGAAGCGCGTGTAACGATAGAACGCAGTGTCTTCCAGCGACTTCGCGGTGACAGGGCCGCCAGTCTGCTGAAAGCGCATCGCGAAGCTGACCGCGTCCGGGTCGTTGACATGGAGCAGCAGTAGAGAGTGGAGAAGCTGATACGGCGCACGCGCGGCTGTCGGGTTCCGAGCCATCGCTTCGGTGACCGCGCGACCGATCGACTTTTCATCGGCCGCAGTGCTCGTGCCGTCGGGTCTGACGTAGCTGCGGTAGGCTGGAAACGCGACCATCGTCTCGACCAACGCTCGGTGCAAGCTCCGCCAGCCGATGTCGCGTGACAACCGATCCCGTTCCGCGATGCGTTCCAGGGCGTGCGAGAGCAGAGATGCATCCGCGGCAAGCAGCGAGTCGAGCACTTCGTGCTTGGCTTCGCGTAGATGGTCGCTGAAGTCTCGAAGATCCCCCGTAAACCTGCGATGCAGTAAAGACAGGCTCGCCTCTGAGCGGCGGTCGACCAGGACGCCATTCAGAACTCGGATGAACTCGTAGCCGGTCGTTCCGTGGGCCACGAACGCTTCCGGTAACGCCTCGTCCGGCGCTAGAATCTTCTCGACCGTTACGTGAAGCGGGGCGTCGTCTGCCCGCGTTTGCGTCGCCTCCCGCAGGGCATCGTTCAACTGGGTTAGATAGCCAATCGGGTCGTACAGGCCGTCGATGTGATCGAGTCGGAGCCCGGTGATGCTCCCGTCCTGCACGAGCCCAAGGAGCTTGGCATGGACCGCATGGAACGTTTCGGGGCGTTCGACGCGGATAGCGGCGAGCTCGTTGACATTGAAAAATCGGCGATAGTTCACCCCTTCCAACGCCAGCCGCCAAGAGCTCAACCGATAGACCTGATGACGCAAGAGCTCGTCCAGAAAGTCGAAGCTCTCGGCGACGGCCTGTTGTCCGTTCAGCTGACCGAGCGCTCGGGTAAGCTCCGCTTGAATTCCGGTTTCGCTTACCAGGCTCGCAAAACGCTCAAGCGCCGAGCGCGTCGCGTGACGGTACGCGAACCGTTGCTCTTGTGTCAGCGGCACAACGAGGGCCCCCAACTCCTGTCCAATGGCGCGGAGCCCCCGTGAAGCTGACGGAAAGGCCTGCTCGACGAGCTCGGCGACGCGCTCGAACAGCGGGGCCAAGGACGCAGGGCGTAGTGGCAGCTTCCGTTCGAAAGCGAGCAGCGAAAGCGCCTGCCCATCCCAAACAAGTCGGATCTTTTGCCCCTCCAAGCAAGCGCCATAAGACTCTGGCAAGATTGGCAGCAGCACTTTTCCGAACAGACCAGCCCTCGGTGACTGCCAATCGATGTCGAAGTAGTCCGCGAAATCGGAGACCTGCCCGTGCTCCAAGACATCGTCCCAAAAGCGGTTTCCGGCGCAGCCAACGCCCATGTGATTCGGGACGAAGTCGACGGTGAGCCCGAGCTGATTGGCTTCGGCCGACGCGCGCAATTCGCGAAAGGCGCCTTCACCGCCGAGTTCTGGATTGAGGGTGCCAGGGTCAAGTACGTCGTAGCCGTGGGTGCTACCAGGCGCGGCAGTGAAAACCGGAGAGAGATAGAGCTCCGACACCCCAAGACGGCGGACGTACTCAGTGACCTCCGCGGCCTCCCGGAAGCCGAACGAGCGGCGAAGCTGAAGCCGATAAGTGGAGCGCGGAGCGCGCATTGCTAAGCACCCGCCCGGGCTTCAGCCACCGCAAAAATGGCGCAGCTGTGCGAAGGCAGCTTGAACGAGGACTCAGCGCGCAATGCTGAGTCGGTCGTTAAAAGCAACTGGCACTCAGAGGGTGCCACGCCGGCGATTCGGTCGAGCGTGACTTCGGCGTTCGGGTTCAGCACGATCAGACGGCGGCCCTCGTTGCTCGTGGAGAGTACCCAAAGCACCGAACTCTCCACGCCTGCCTGCACCTGCGAGGCACGACCGAGGACCGCGTCATCGCGGCGCAGCATCAGTGCATCGCGATGCAGCGCAAGCAGATCCCCATCTTGTTCCCACGTCAGCTTGCTGCGCAGAAACGTCGACTCTGCCTGCGGATCGGGGACCTCGGCCGCGTCGCGAAACGCGGCAAAGTCGGCGAACTGTTGGCGCCGGCCCGCGGCGACGGCGGAGCCGAGATCGCCAACGTGATCGGTGAAGTAGAGGAACGGCGTGCGAGCGCCGTGCTCTTGACCCATGAACAGCATGGGGGTGGCGGGCAGGGCCAGGAGCAGCGCAGTCACTGCGCAAAGCTGTCTTCGGTCACAGAGCTGGTCCAAGCGCTCGCCGAAGGCGCGGTTGCCGACTTGGTCATGATTCTGCAAGGAATAGATGAGCCGCTGCCGAGGCACATTACCTACAGGCTGGCCGCGCCTGCTGCCGGTTGGAGGAAAAACCTGTCCCTCGTACAAGTGGCCACGCTCGATAACGCGCGCCAACTCCGTGAGCTGTCCGCTGTAGCCGCCGTAGTACCCGTCGCGTTCGGAGGTGAGCAGCACGTGAACCGCGTGGTGAAAGTCGTCACTCCACACGCCATCGACCCCGTGACTCAATGTCGCTCGCGGATCGTTCCGGTCGTCCTCGGCGATCAGCACGGCGGGCGGCACGCAGCCTCGTGCCACGCCAGCAAGCTCGTCCAAGATGTGCGGATTGCCACCTGGTTCGAGCTCGTGGGTAGCGTCTAGCCTCAAACCGTCAAAGCCGACTTCCTCAAGCCAGTAGCGAGCATTGTCTAGCACCAGCTGCCGGAACGCGGTCTTCGCGAAAGCGGGCGCCTTTCCCCAAGGACTCTCGCGATTGCTGGCGAAATACTCGTCGGAAAAGCGGGGCAAGTAGTTCCCATCAGGACCCAGGTGGTTGTAAACCACATCGAGCACGACGCTGAGACCAATGCCGTGCGCTGTGTCCACGAGTGAACTCAGATCCTGCGCAGTCCCGTAGCCAGCAAACGGCGCGAACAGACCAACGCCGTCGTACCCCCAGCCGCGACGCCCGGCGAAGGCGGCGACGGGCATCAATTCGATCACGGTCACACCGAGTTTCGCTAAGCCGTCGAGACGCGCCACGGCGCTCGCGAAAGTACCCTCCGACGTGAACGTCCCAACGTGCAACTCGTAAAAAACCTCCCCGCGATCTAGCTTGATGGCGCGCTTCTCGTGCACTCTTATTTTGAGCGGCGCTACCACCTCTGCCGGACCGTGCACTCCGCCTGGCAAAGAGCGGGCGTAAGGGTCGACTGCCGAAACCCCGTCGAGCAGGAACTCATAGAGCATCCCTGGCCGGACCTGTTCGGCAACGACTTCGTACACTCGTGAGTTGGTCGGCGAGGAGGAGAGATCAACTTCGCGCGTCGCGCTTGTGGTCGGGTCAGTCCATCGCAGGCGAACCTCCCGCGCCTTATCCGACCAAACGCCGAAGTGCGTACCGGTCCCCTCCGACCGCGCGCCCAGGAGATGCTGCTGAATCATAGGTTCTCGTTCAACCGTAACAGTTCGTGGGCCTTAACGAGGCAAGGCCGGCGAATGCGGGCTGCGCACATTCGACAACGGCGACCTCGCAAGATGCATGCCGGCATGCGCACCGCCATGCACGCGCATGCCGGCATGCATCGTGCGCGACGATTCAGCGCCGCTGGTGCTGACGAGGGCATGGGTGACGGTGTTTCCGTTGTCTGTCCCAAGTCCTGGGACATTTCGCCAATTCGCGTAGCCACACGGCGCGCGGCGCATCCGGCGTCTGAGCGTCACCGGATGGAGCACGACGAGGTACGCCATCCTTGTAACGTCGCGCGCCTTCCCGCCGCGGCGGTTCACTGCTGCCGCGCCCATGGTTCATCGGGAATTCGGCGGTGACAGAACGCCTCGATGTCGTATCGCGTCACGCGCTTTCTTGCCGCAGTGCGGTCAGCGTCCGGATCCGTGTGCACTCATTTGGTGAACATGACATTCAGCCCGGAGCGCTTCGGCGCACGAACGGGCCGGCTTGTGCGCGTTCATACGGAAAGGGCGACATGCGCAGCGAGCGCCACGGCTCACCGTTCGCGCTCGCACGAATGCTCACAGCATCATTGGACCAACTTGCGCGGGTCGTCACCGCGCCATCAGCCCAGGCAGGGACAGTCGCGCACGACCCAATAGCGGGGCAGGAGGACGAGGAGAACTGCTCTTCGTAGAAAGAACAAATGCCTATTCCATTGGTCGGCTCCGGGAGAGAGGGTAACCGCCGTGAACCGCTTATCGATTGTTACTCTTTTCGGGCGCTTCAGCGTGAGTTCGGCTGCGTCCGCTTGGGTGCGTTCTGCGGTGGCACGCTCAATGGCCGTCGCGAGTGTGGGCGCATGCGTGTTTTGGTCCGCATCAGCCCGCGCTTGGTATTTTCCGGAGCATGCAGAGCTGACGCGGCTTGCATTGCGTGACTACGCGCCGCGCTTCGTCACTGAGGAGATCGAGAGCGTGGCGGCGGAGGCGGCCGACGACGGCGTCGAGGTATGCCCCGAGGCGATCACCGCGCTGCGTGTCGACCCGCCCCGCGACGACTGCGTGCCCTACGGGGCGCTGGCGGCCCTAGCGGGGGACCACGCGAACACGGCTGCCGACTTACGCGCGGCACTAAGCCAGAAACTGTCACGCTTCACGCCAATGCCCAATCGAACGCTAGGAGCGTTGGTCACCGACGCTGCCCGGAGTACCTGGGTAGCTTTCCTGGCCGACGGGCGCCCTGAGGAGTTGCGCGTTTGGTCCAAGGGGATCTCGACAATCGAGGGCACCTCGGATGTCGGCCCGCGCTCCACGGTGGCGCGCGATTACGTGCGAACGCTGGACACCAAGCTACAAGTCATCGACCACAATTACACCAGCCGGGCGGCAGGCGCCAAGACACACTTTCACGACGCTACGCTGTCGACGAGCGCGATCCTAACGCAGGCGTCCGTAGGCGATCTCGATAACGCGCTCGCGCAGCTGGTAGCGCACCACGTACGCTCGCTACAACTTGCGGTCGCCAGCACGCATTTCTTGGGTAAGGAGAATGCAAAAGTGCGTCGCTGGCTGCGCACGGAGGCGCTCCTCGAGCACGCCTTTGCTCTGCATTTCGTCGAGGACGGGTTCGCCGCCGGTCACATTGCCACGGATCCGGCGGTGCAAGACGCGGTGCACCGCGCGCAGCGTCACGATTTCTTCAACCGCCAGGGCCTGGCGGTGACGCGCGCGATGACGGACGTACGTTGTCAACGGCAAGACGCTCCGGATACGGCGCGCTCCACGGGTTCTTCCCCCTGTTGGGTCGCACACGGTGATGGCTTTGCCGGCGCGAGTGATCGCACCCACGTCGAGGAAGCGATCGCCATTCTGCAAACTAGCTTCGCGCTGGCGCTGAAGAGCACAAAGGCGGTCGAACAACTCGTACAAAGGCAGGTCGAGGACCCCGCGTGCAGCCTGTGGGAGGCGAATCGCAACGTGGCCGCACCGGACGACTGTGATCTGGCCTGGGGCGCCATCTTGCTCAACCCCTATCCGCAATGGGTTCGCAGTCCAGTTCGAACGACACAGCTCGCCTGCGATCTGCATGACAACGGCTGCTGGGCCCAGGATATCGTGCTGTCGTTCCGCGGCGCTTTGGAATCGATCGTTACGCAGCCGTGGGTGAAGCCTGCAGACGCGGGCTCCGCTGCAACGCAACAAGGCGCGGTGACCGGGGCCGTCTTGGGCGAGCCGCTGAGCACTGTCTCCGCAGGGACGAAGCCGAAGGGCTTGGATCTGGTTTGGCTCCCGGTGCTCGCCAACTGGCCTGCCGCGCAAACGGACGTCACCACGCTCGGCGGGGCTGACGACTTCGGCTACGGTTTAAAGGTTCAGGTGCTGGCGAGCGCAGCGGCGAGTTATTCTTCGCCGATTCGCAATAGCTCGCGGCTCACAAGTTGGGGTGGTGTAGGGCTGGGCTTTGCCCTTCGAACCCAGGGCGTCTTTCCGCACCGCTACGCGCGCGATTTGATCGAGGTGAACGGGGGCGTCGCGCAGGGCTTGTTAGTGGCGGGACAAGCGGATCGCGCAGCGAATCGTTTTCCATCAGTGGCCGTCTTCGAAGTGCGTAGCCCGATCAGCACCTTGCTGCTTTACGGTACGGGCTGGCTCTGGAAGACTGGCGGTCCGATCAACCTGGTCGGTACGGATACGTCATTCGGCATCTTTGGTGGGCGTCTCTACTATTCGTTGGCCAACGAGCAACTGAGACTCACCGGTTGGGACGTAGAGATCATGGACATCATGTTCGGCAAGCAAGATATACCGCGCAGCGCCTCGCGCTCAGGCTTGATCGATCCGGAAGGCAGGCTCCGACTCGGTTTTCGTTCCAGCGACCCGTTGGTCCCCCTCAGCAAGCCGTTCAACAAAGAGTTCACGATCACGTTCGAGGCCAATTCCGGCTTGTTCGCGCCGCTTGTGAATTGAGTGTATGGCGGCTCCGGTTAGCGCGTCGTGGGCTTGCGTGTTCCGCTGCACCGTCGGGATTTCTGCGCTACTGGCCAACGCTTGCTCGTATCCGCGAAGCCCACTGCTTGGGGTGGACCGTCCGCCGCTCGCGGCTTACCCCAGCGCCACCGTTTTGCCTGCGAGCGACAGAATCGTCGTACTGGGAGACCTTCAGCGCACTTCTTTTTTGGAGCACACAGTGCTCCGGCGTGAGCTGAACGATCGCGAACAAATCCTGCTGTTGAAGGACGTGCAGCAGCAGGCGTTCGGCGGCGTCGTGTTGCTCGGCGACATGGCCTTCGACGGCTCGGACGAAGCCTGGGCGCACTTCGACGCCTTGATGCAACCGCTGCGAAAGCCGAAGCAGAAGTCCGGGCAACCCACTGAGACGGACCGCCTGTTCTTCCCCGTGATGGGCAATCACGACTATTCGCGAGGATCTGGGGCGCAGATCAGTCGGCGTTTTCCGAGCTTCGAAGCCGCGACGCACTACGCTTTCGATTGGGGAAAGGTGCGCATAATCGTGCTCGACGGCAATCGCGATCGGCTCTGCGACCCGAACCTGCGCCACGGGTCGCGGCCAGGCTGCGAAGCCGAGTGGCAAGCGCAGCTCACCTGGCTGCGCGCAGAATTAGCAAACGTGGACGAGTCGAGCGCGGAGCGAAGCGCGATCTTGTTCGTCCACCAATCACCGTACACCCAGAGCCCCTGGGTTGCGGGAGATCAGGCGGACGCGCGGGCCTTCGCGGGCGCATTGCTCGATAGCCGTCGTGGCTTGGCGCTGATCTCCGCACACGCTCACGGCTTCGAGCGCTACCACTTCGTCCGCGTTGCCGATGACCCGCGGCCAGCAAAGGATTTCGTGGTTTCCGCAGGCGCGGGTGGCCCGCGGCCGGGAACGCGGCGCGCAGGCGCAGCAAAGGACGATTCGACGTTGCCGTGGCCTCGGCCGTTCAATTACCTGCTGCTCGAACAGACCGCGTCTGCCGTGGAAATGCGAGTCCGCGGCATCGACACGCGCGGGCCCTGTGTCGAGGAGCTCGAACCCGAGCACCGGACCTTTCGATTCCGCTGAGCGAATCTCCCCGACTGTGTCCGGCATCCGGTAGCCCTGGCAGTGATCCCCTAGGAGAACCATGGCAAGAGAAATGATTGGTCCCAATTGCGGCGTTGCGGTGCTCGGGCGAAGCAGTCTTCGCTATCGCGATGGGTCGCGAACGACTTTCGTGGACGGTGCCGCGAAGCGGACAATCGCTTGCGATTGTTGATGGCACATCACATGCGGTGCGCTAGGGACCGCCAGAGACCGGCCATCCATCGGTATCCCAGGTGAGTTCTGCGATCCGCAGCGTCGCCGCGCCGCTCGAGCTCCCCTGGAGCGCGTGATACAGGTTGTAGGTTTTGCCGTTGTAAGCGATCACCGCGTTGTGGCCAGGCGCAACCCAGGTCGCGTTCCCTTGAACGAGCAGCGTTCCACCGCCTGACATCAGGTCCGTGCCGGCTTTGTCGAGATAGGGCCCAGTCACCGACTTGGAGCGCCCAACCAGGATCTTGTAATCAAAGGCGCCGTTGCAGCAGGCACCGGAAGAAATGAAGAGGTAGTAGTAGTCGCATCGCTTGAACACCCACGCGCCCTCCTCGCCTCCCGAGTGGTGCGCGAGGGAAAACAGCGTGCTGTCCGCGCGTTTGCCCGACGAGTCGAGCTTCACCGCCTTGATCCCGTCCCAAAAGCTGCCGAACACGAGCCACGGCGTGCTTGCGTCGTCGACCACGACATTCGGATCGATCGCGTTCCAGTTGTCGCTCGTCCCATCGTTCGAACAGATCACCATGCCTTGATCGGCCCAACTACCACTCTCGAGTAATGTCTTAGTCGCTTGGCCGATGCACGACTTCTTGCTGCCGAAAGTCGAAGCGGAGTAGAAGAGGTGGAACACGCCACCGAAATATGAAATGTCCGGCGCCCAAAGGTTCGTGGCGCCGGTCTTGTTTGCAGCCCACGAAGGGAGCTGTAGCGGGCTCGGCGTGCCGGCCCAGCTCGTCAGGTTAGACGACGTTTTTGCGATGAGTCCGGTGGCGGCAAGGTAGATGGTGTTCCCCTGCACGTACGCCGCGGGATCGTGTGCGCCCAGATTGCCCGAAAGCGTGAGCGCCTTTGGAGGCGACGACGAGTCATCGGCCGCGCCGGTACAGCTTGTCTGCCCGCCGCTTCCCGCGGATCCGCCGCCCGTTCCGCCTACACCGACTACGCCGCCCGCACCTGCGCCGCCCCCTCGGCCCGCCGCACCTGCGCCTCCACTGGTGGTTCCAGCCGCGCTCGAGCTGCCGCTTTGGCCCGCTGCACCTGCGCCGCCACTCGTGCCGCTGCCCTGCCCCCCGGCGCCCGCGGTCGCCCCACTGTTTGCTGCGGCACCGCCGCTACCGCTTTGTGACCCGCCCGAATTGGGCGTGGCGCTTCCACCCAGCCCTGCGCCTGCAGCCACGCCTTGTGCTCCTGCGCTGCTGGACGACCCACAGGCCGGCAACCCGGAACCGACGGCTAGCGCGAGAGCGCCAGCCAGCGCGCAGGTCGACCGCTTCGTCGAGCTCTTGAACATGGGTCTCATCGACTTCTCTTCTCTTTCTCGAAGGCGGCGGCGAACCAGACCTCGTACTGCCTTGCGTCACGTGGCCGCGAAATCGACGAGCCCCTAGAAAAAAACTAGCCGCTGAGATAGCTACAACGCCCGAAAAATTCGGCCAGTCGAAAAATTTCGAACCGGCCTTCGTATTTTAAGGGTTCGAATCCCCGATTCCTTTCCGGGTTTTTCCCGGCTCGGCGCAGAAGTTTTGCTATCCGCGCCCAGCTGCACGGCGACCACGAAGGTCACGGGCTCTACGTAGCCTCAGCTCCAAAACTTGTCGAAGCGATACAGATCCAGAGGAAGAGTGCGGCCCTCGACTACTTTGCCATCTCTGAACTTGTACATCACGCAATGCTCGCTATCGAGCGACTTGCCTAAACGCTCGGCGGTAATTCTGCCCCAAACGAACAAGAAATCCCCGTCGGCGGCGACAGCTCGGGGTTCGAGGCGTAGAGTTCCGGCGCTCAGCTCGCGCGCCTGGCGAAGCGCGCTCAGGTGCGCGGTGACGCCGCGCGTGTCGCAGGCGAGCGGGCTCGTGCCCGGGATCGAATACACCATCTCCGGGTGGACCAAGGCCTCGACCGCGGAGAGGTCGTTGTTATTGAGCGCGGCAATCATCCGCTTGTAAGCGATGACATTGGGATGTTCCGTGGTCGCCTCCGTCATGGTGCCCTGAGATCAGCCGCCGATCAGTGAATGGATGTCGCCCGAGCGCTTCGAGCAGTGGTCAGCTGCGCGCGGAATCAATGAGCTAGTAGAAACGAATCGCGCTCGCACACTCACTCGCCTCGATCGCACGGTCGGCGTCCGCCAGACCGCGTATCTCGTCTGGAATTTTTCAGCCGTCTCTGGGCACCACAAAACCCCCACGAATTACCGCCATATTTAGGGAATTGGGCGGCGACACGCAGTGCGACACGTGAGCAGTTTCTTCGCCAGGACGTACGCGCGCGCGTCAAAACTCAGTGCAAATGTAAAATCAGAAACGGCGCAAACTCTCTGCGCGCTTCTTCAAGCTCAGCTTGGGCGCACCACGCGAGCGAGCGCGCCTATGACATGCGTGACGCGGTTCCCCGAACGCATCTGGCGGACTTCGACACGACTGGTGCGGTGCAATCCGATCCACTGCGCGGCGAAGGCGGCGGTCCACTCGTACACCAAGTCTCTACGGTTCCGGCTGGAGGCGGCCGGCGTGGAGGTCATCGAGATCATGCCTGCCGCGATAAAGATCGAGCTGACGGGGATTTGCCTGAGCGCGTCGGTGTTACCCAGATCAGGCGCCGTTGCTATCGCACGAACGCTCACGCACAGCGGCTTTGACGTGGTCTGCGAATTGGCGGCCAATCACCTCGCAGTCTTCCCGAACTTCTTCTTCTGACGGCAGCAGGACTTTTCGGCCGATGGACCATCGTCGAGCGCGACGACATCCTCGGCAAGCTGGCCTCGGTCTGGAGCCAGGGAGCAAGAGCGAAGATCCCGCGAGGAGGCAATGACAGGTGGCGAGTGCCATTGCGACGAGGACAGCTCGCCGGAGGGCGGCCGGCGCCACCGAACGGTGTCTCGGAACCGGCACGCTCTCATCGTAAGCGCGGCACAGGCCGACGTTGTCGAACCCGGAGCGCGGACGCTCGTTCGAGCGTTGGGTGTCACGATCACCGACATCTTCGTGGTGCTCAAGTCCAACGCCCTGATCGTCGGCAACGGAATCTGGTTCGAGCGGATCGCCCGTGGCGAGACCGTTTGGCCGACCCTCCGCAGCTCCTCAAGACCGGCGAAGGAAGGGCGGCTCATAACCCGCCCAGCTTCCGTAAAGCACCGTCAGGCCCCCAGGAGCGAGTTCCAGCAGCGTCGCCGACGCTCGCGCCAAGCGTACCACCGGTGGAACCCTAGGCCGATCTGGCTCGTGAAACGCGAATCATGGGAGCGCCGCGACCCGTCGATTTAATGATCGCTCCGTGTCCCCGACCCCACTGACTAGGAATGAAGGCCGATCCACGCACGTCCCTGCGGTTCCGGGCATTTGCCGCCCTGGGTGTAGTTGGTTTCTGCTCGCTCGCCTGCACGGGCATGGTGGGCGGCAGTGACGGCCCGAGCGGCCCCAGCGGAGGCCTCGGTCAGACTGGCGGCGGTTCCAGCGTAGGCGCAGCCGCGGCCGCCAGCGGCGGTGCCGGCGCGGGAACCGCGGTGAATCTGAGCAACGGGGGACCGAAGTTGAGGGTCCTCACCCAGGTTGAGTACAAGAATTCGCTTACGGATTTGCTGGGGACAATCAGCGCCCAGCTCGTGCTGCCGGACGATACGCCCGTCGCCGGCTTCACCTCTATCGGCGGCGCGGAGGTGGCGATCAACGCTTCCACGGTTGATATCTACGAGACCGCGAGTCTCGCGGCCACGGCTGAAGTTTTTGCGGACTCCGCGCGCTGGCAGAAGCTCGTGGGCTGCCAACCGAAAGCCGACCTGAGTGACGCCTGCGTCGTCACCTTCATTCAAACCTTCGGCAAGCGGGCCTTCCGCCGCAGCCTGACCGATGCCGAGGTTCAGCAGTGGTTGCAGGTAGGCAAAGACGTGGCAGCGCTGG
>JBDTJC010000386.1:0-13501 GCA_039936055.1 Polyangiaceae bacterium
CATGCGACGAATCGTTGCGTCCGGTTCCACGATCAGCACGCGGCGATTCACGACTCAGGTGTCCCTTCTTCGCGATCCCGCCGCTCACCCACGACCAGCACATCAACCTCAGGCACAGCGCGCATGAACTCGCTCAAGATCGAGCCGCGAATGCGTTCTTGAAGCCTATTTTGACCGGTTCGCCCAAACACCGCGTGCGTGATGCCACGGCTGCGCGCGAAGTCCGCCAGGGCTGCTACAACGTCCGTCCCCTCCAGCCGTACTACTTCGGCGCCGAGCTCCTGGGCCAAGCGAATGTTTTCGGTGAGGGAGCGCAGTGTTTGTGAATCGATGCGCTCCAGCGCTTCGTTCGAGGTGCGCACGTAGACCACGAACCAGCGGCTATTCAGACCGCCTGCCAAGCGAGTGCCGTGCCTGAGCAAACGCCTCGTTGCGCTCGGGCGCGATGACATGGACACCATCACGCGCTCGGCATCGACCGGGTGCGACGTCGCGTTTCTCGAGTTCAGCTCGTCGCCGGAGAGTGACCGCCCGCGTCGCTCGACGGCGTTTGCTACTTCACGCAGCGCGAGCTGGCGGAGCGCCGCCAAATTCTTGTTCGTGAAAAAACGCCGCAGTGCGTGCTCCACCTTCTCAGCAGGGTACACTTTGCCTTCGCGCAGTCGCTCTTGCAGCTCGCTCGGCGGTACGTCCACGACCACGACTTCGTCAGCGCCGGCCACGATGCGATCGGGAATGCGCTCGCGCACGTCCACTCCGGTTTCGCGCAGCACGATTTCGTGCAGACTCTCCAAATGCTGCACGTTGAGCGTCGCCATGACGCTAATTCCAGCGTCAAGCAGCTCCTCTACGTCCTGCCAGCGCTTCTCGTTCCTCGAGCCGCCGACATTGGTGTGGGCGAGTTCGTCTACCAACGCCACCGCGGGCTTGCGGGCCAACACCGCGTCCAGGTCCATCTCCTCCATCGGCACGTTGCGGTAGATGAGCGTCTGTCGCGGCACCAATTCGATGCCTTGCGTTTCGGCTACCGTCGCTACGCGGCCGTGGGTTTCCACGATTGCGCACGCGACGTCCACCCCCTCCGCCATCAAGCGCTTGCCTTCCTTCAGCATGGCAACCGTCTTCCCAACGCCGGCGGCCATACCCAAGTAGATCTTGAGCGGAGCTCTGCGGTGAGCTTTCAGAACTGCGAGAAAATCATCGGGCACCGCTTACTCACTCTTGGCAAATTGGAGAGCGCAATTACTTGGCGGGCGCGGCGGCCGGCGCTGCGGGCTTCGGGGGTGCAGCATAGGGCGCCTGCGCATCGAGGTCGAGATTCACGAGCAGCACGTTCACGCGCGGCTCGCCGAGCAGGCCCAGGGTGCTCTGCTCGGTGTGGTTGGAGATCAGTTCGCGTACCTTGCTTTCGGGCATCTTGCGCGTGCCTGCCAAGCGCGGCACCTGGATTTCCGCTGCAGCGGGCGAAATGTGCGGGTCGAGCCCGCTCGCGCTCTTGGTCACGAGATCCGCGGGGACTTTGCCGGTTACGCCCGAATCGTGCAGCACGGCGACGCGCGCCTTGACCTCGTCCAACAGCGCACCGTTCATTGGGCCATAGTTGCTGCCCGACGAGTAGGTGATGTTCGTGGCGGTATCGTTGCTGGCGGCCGAGGCGCGGCCCCAGAGGTACTCCGGGTGCGCGGCCCAGTCTGCGACGGACTGCCCGATCAGGCTCGAACCGACGACCTTCCCTTCGCGCTCGATCAAGCTACCGTTGGCTTGACCGGGAAACAGAACTTGCGCGCCCGCGGTGACGACGCCTGGGTAAACCAGGCAGCACAGCACCATCAAGCTAAACGTGATCACGAAACAGGGACGGAGCATATTCATGGCAGCCTCACGCGAGATGGAGCACGTTGACGATGACGTCGATTAGCTTGATTCCGATAAACGGCAGCACCACGCCGCCGCCGCCGTACACGAGCAAGTTGCGGCGCAGGATGCGCTCGACGCCCATCGGGCGATACTTGACGCCGCGTAGCGCGAGCGGAATCAGCGCGATGATGATCAGCGCGTTAAAGATCACGGCGCTCAAGATGGCGCTGCTCGGCGTGCCGAGTTGCATCAGGTTCAGCGTCCAGAAGGCGGATGAATGTGGGTCGCCTTTGGTGAGCTGAAACGCGGCGATTCCAGTCAACATTGCCGGCAAAATCGTGAAATATTTGGCCAAATCATTGGCGACCGAGAAGGTCGTGAGTGCGCCGCGGGTCATCAGTAATTGCTTGCCGATTTCCACGATCTCGATGAGCTTGGTTGGGTCTGAGTCGAGGTCGACCATGTTGCCGGCCTCTTTGGCGGCTTGCGTGCCAGTGTTCATCGCGACGCCGACGTCAGCGCGGGCGAGGGCGGGGGCATCGTTGGTGCCATCACCCGTCATGGCGACCAGGCGCCCGCCTTCTTGCATGGTCTCGATGTAGGCCATTTTCGTTTCCGGAGTGGCTTCGGCCAAGAAGTCGTCCACGCCGGCTTCTTCGGCGATCTTTTTCGCGGTGAGCGGGTTGTCCCCGGTGATCATCACGGTCTTGATGCCCATGGCGCGAAGCCGCTCGAAGCGATCTTTCATGCCGGGTTTGACGGTGTCCTTCAGGTAGACCACGCCGAGCGCTTTGGAGCCCTCGGAGACGACCAGAGGAGTGCCACCTTCGTTGGCGATGCGTCGCACTTCGACCATCAGATCTTCCGAAACCGTGCCGCCCAGCGCCGTCACGTGTTTGACGACGGCATCGGAAGCGCCTTTGCGGAGGGTTCGCCCGCCGACGTCCAGGCCGCTCATGCGAGTCTGCGCGGTGAACGGTACGGACACGCCGCCTCCGGAGTCGAGCACCGTGCCGAGGGTTTTCTCAGCCAAAACCACGATGCTCTTGCCCTCGGGGGTTTCGTCCGCGAGCGAGGAGAGCATCGCCACTTCGGCTAACAACTTGGCATCGACGCCCTTGGCGGCGACCATCTCGAAGGCTTGGCGCGCGCCGTAGGTAATGGTGCCGGTCTTGTCCAGCATCAACACGTCGATGTCGCCCGCAGCTTCGACAGCGCGACCCGAAGTTGCGATCACGTTGTATTGTACGAGGCGGTCCATGCCCGCGATGCCGATGGCGGAAAGTAGCGCGCCAATAGTGGTCGGAATCAAGCACACCAGCAGTGAGACGAGCAGCACGATGCTGATGTCGCCGGCGAAGAAACGCGCGCACGGTACCAAGCCCATAGTCGCTGCCAAGAAGATGATAGTGAGGCCCGCGAGCAAGATCGTGAGAGCGATCTCGTTCGGAGTCTTCTGGCGCTGCGCGCCTTCGACCAAGGCGATCATGCGGTCGATGAAACCGCCGCCCGGGTCTTGGCGTACCTCGACCACGAGCCAGTCCGAGATCACTCGGGTGCCGCCGGTGAGTGCGCTGCGATCGCCGCCCGCCTCGCGCACGACCGGCGCGCTTTCGCCCGTGATCGCGCTCTCGTCCACGGACGCGACGCCCGCGATGATCTCGCCGTCGGCCGGGACCAAATCACCGGCTTTGATATAGATCTGGTCGCCTTTGCGCAGGTCGGTCGCAGGTACGATTTCACCGCGCCCGCGGCCCTCACCGGTGGCTTTACTCGGAACTCCGCCGCCAGCCTCCAGGGTACGGAGGGCAGTGGTGGTGGTGCGCATCTTGCGCAGCGTTGCGGCCTGGGCTTTTCCGCGCCCCTCGGCCACTGCTTCCGCGAAGTTCGCGAATAGCACGGTGAACCATAGCCACACGATCAGCTGAATGGTCAGTTTCGAATCGACCGCGTGCCCTCGGACCAGGTCGGCGAGGTACAGCACGCTCACCAGCGCCGTCCCGACCTCCACCACGAACATGACGGGGTTCTTCATCATGTCGCGCGGGTGCAACTTCTTGAAAGCGTCACCGATCGCCGGACGAATGATGTTGGGGTCGAACATCGAACGCGAATTCTCTTTGGACTTTGCCATGATCAACTACTCAATTCAGTGAGCGGCGGCAGCAGCGCTGAGCTGGAGGTGCTCGACGATCGGGCCGAAGGACAGCATCGGGAAGAAGGTGAGGGCGCCGACCAGCAAGATGGTGCCGGTGAGCAGCGCGATGAACAGCCCGCCCCCGACAGGGAAGCTGGAGGGTCCTGGCGGGATTCGCTTCTTCTTCGCCATGTTGCCCGCAATGGCCAACACCGCGACGATGGGCAGGAACCGCCCGAACAACATGTTCAGCGCTAGGGTGAGTGAGTAGAAGATCGGATGGTCCGCGGAGTACGCCGTTAGGCCGGCGAACGCGCTCCCGTTGTTGCCCGCGCCGGAGCTGAAGGCGTACAAAACCTCCGAGAAACCATGGGGATGCGGCTTCCAGCTCGCGCCGGCGATGTCCGCAGCAGCCGTATTCAGGATGCCTGAGCGACCGGCTTCCGTCATGAGGCCCATGGATGTCGTGCCCAAGATCAAGACGGCCATCACCAGGATGTAGAAGCTCGCGAAACGAACGTCGCGGCTATCGATCTTCTTGCCCACGTATTCGGGCGTTCTTCCGATCATTAAACCAGACAGGAAGATGGCCAGGATAATGAACACCAACATGCCGTACATGCCGGAGCCAACACCGCCGAACACGATCTCGCCGAGTTGAATATTGAGCAGCGGAATCAAGCCCGCGATTGGCGTCAGGCTGTCGTGCATGTTGTTGACGGCACCGCACGAGGCGTCCGTGGTCACGACCGTGAACAGCGAAGAGTCGGGAATGCCGAAGCGGAGTTCCTTGCCCTCCATGTTTCCACCAGGTTGAGTGGAGCTGACCACTTGGTCGACGCCAATCGCGGTCAGCAGCGGGTTGCCCTTCGCCTCGTAGTGTTGAACGACGCACAACGCGCTGACCGACAGCAGCGTCATCGTCGCGAACACGGCCCAACCGTGGCGGCGGTTGCCGACCATCTCGCCCAAGGTGACGCAAAGCGCGCCGCCAATCGCGAAGATGGATAGGATTTGCGCGAAGTCCGACAACGGCGTCGGGTTCTCGAAGGGGTGCGCGCTATTGGCGTTGAAGTAGCCACCGCCGTTGGTGCCCAGCATCTTGATCGCCTCTTGCGAAGCGACCGGGCCTTGCATCAGCGTCTGGGTAGCGCCGTCGAGCGTGGTCCAAGTAGCGGGGTGAACGAAGTTCTGGATCACGCCTTGCGAGACCAAGAACAGCGCAAACAAGACGCACAGGGGAAGCAGCACGTACAAGTGCACCCGCACGATATCGACCCAGAAATTGCCGATCTTGTCGGTCTCGTGCCGGGCAATGCCGCGAATCAGCGCGATGGCCACGACGATGCCGACGCCCGCCGAGAAGAAATTGTGCGAGGTGAGCGCAACTGCCTGCGACAGGTAGCTCATGGTGGTCTCGCCGCCATACGACTGCCAATTCGTATTGGTAGTGAAGCTCGTGGCGGTGTTGAAAGCGAGCCACGGGGCGACCGCGCCCAGCTTGGCCGGGTTCATCGGCAGCGAGTCCTGCAGGCGCAGCATCACGTACGTGATGAGCTGCGTGAGCAACGAGAAGCCGAGCACGGCCATCACGTAGCCCTTCCAGGTCTGCTCACGCTCGGCGTCGACGCCGGCCCAGCGATAGAGCACACGCTCGATCGGCGCGCCCACCTTGCGGCTGAAGCGGTTCGTGCCAGCGAAAACGCGGCTCAGGAAGCGCCCAAGTGGCCAAGCAATGGCCGCTACCAGCGCGAAGTACACCAATACCAGCATCCAATAACGTGCGGACATGATCAGAAGCGCTCCGGTCGCGCGAGTACGTAGAAAAGGTAGCCCGTGAGCCCAATGGCGGTCGCAATGGCGAGGGAGAGGTCGAAAGACATGATTCAGATCCGATCGCAGATGCGCACGAACAGCGCGCACGCGGCGTAGAGAGCAACGGTCAGGCCGACGAGAATGAGTTCAGTTCCCATGGTTCCAGTCTCTGTGTTTGGACTTGCGACAGCCCCCGGTGCATCGGGCGTGCCGCAGGCTTTTTGCCCCGCAATTTGCAGTCAGCCCAGGCGGCATCGTGCTGCGGTGCACGACCGCGCACGGTCAATCGTGCGCTGTTGCAAGTGCGGTTGGGTCGGCTCGCTTCTCGCGTCACTGTATCAACGGGAGCGCAGCGAGTTCGGGAGACGCACAAATCACGCGTGCGCGGACGCCAGTCGAATCGACAACGGAGCGGTAGGCTCAACTGCAACAGCCTTCGCCGCGCGGACCGCGCCACTGGCCGGGTGCATGCGGACCGTGCCCTCCACCGACGAGACCAGGATCTCAGCAGTTCCGCCAAGCTCCTCAAGGGCCAAGATCACGCTCTCTGCCTGCTCATCTCCGACCACGGTGGCCAGTTCCAACTCCGAGGCCAGCTCCACGACGTAGGGCGACCCTCGGTACACCTCGCGTCGCGGCGGTGTCCGCCCGAAGGTCTGCACCTCCCTCAACGTGGCACTCACGCCGAGAGTCTCGAACGCTGCCCGTGCGTCGGGCCAGAGGTGCGGCTGAATCACGGTCTCGATCTTTTTCATGGCTGACTCCTAGTGGGGTCGCGATGTGCGACGAACAGGGGAGTGCATCGCTTGTGCCAATTGGGCATTTCCGCGGCTCGTTCTCGCGGTCAAGGTCTGAGCATGCAGCGCTGCCCGAGCCATTCGTGCTCGGGTGCACGACGCGATTTCCGCGCGAAGACGCACATCCTGCTCCTTCCCCGGCGCGCAGAATGCGAGTAACTAGGCTCTCGCACGATGACAGAGCGCCGCACCGAAACCGATTCGACGCTCGCGCGCGAGGAACAACGAGCGCGCGACAGGCGTGGCAAGCTAACCATCTTCTTCGGCGCGGCCCCTGGCGTCGGTAAGACCTACGCCATGCTTGAGTCGGCACGTGCCGAGCGTGAGAGTGGGCGTGACGTGGTCGTCGGCGTGGTCGAGACGCATGGCCGCTATGATACGGGCGCGCTGCTACTCGGGCTTGAGCTACTGCCGCGCCGTGGGGCGTCGGCGCGTGGCGCGGCCACGGTGGAAGAACTCGATCTGGACGCGGCCCTGGCGCGAAAACCGGCGTTGCTGCTGGTCGATGAACTGGCTCATTCCAATGCCGCGGGCGCTCGGCATGCCAAACGCCATCAAGACGTAGCGGAACTGCTGGATGCCGGCATCGACGTATTCACGTCGCTCAACGTGCAACACATCGAGACGTTGAGTGACGTGGTCGCGCAGGTCACCCACGTCATTGTGCACGAGACAGTGCCGGACGCGGTAGTGGACAGCGCGGACGAAGTACGTTTGATCGACCTCCCCCCCGACGAGTTGATTGAGCGTCTCAAAGACGGCAAAGTGTATCTGCCGGATCAGGCTCGCCGCGCCATCGATCATTTTTTCCGCAAGGGCAATCTGATCGCGCTGCGCGAGCTTGCGTTGCGTCGCACGGCGGAACGCGTCGACGCCCAAATGCAGGACTACCGAGAGACGCACGGCATCGCCAGCACCTGGTCGGTGGGTGAGCGGCTACTCGTGTGCGTGAGCCCGAGCCCGCTGTCCGCGCACCTTATCCGCGGCGCGCGGCGTGTAGTCGGTACGCTGCACGCGGACTGGCTCGCGGTGTACGTAGAAACGCCGGCTTCCCTGCGCTCGAGTGCCGCTGACCGCGCTCAGGCTGCGGAGAACATGCGCTTGGCCGAGCAACTGGGCGCTGAGACGGTGATCCTGAGCGGGAGCAACGCAGCGGCGGAAACGATTCGCTACGCGCGCTCGCGCAACGTCACGAAGGTGGTCGTCGGCAAGCCGACACACTCGCAGTTTTGGGATCGCCTGCGCCCGTCGTTCTTGGATCAAGTCGTGCGGGCCAGCGGAGACATCGAGGTGTACGTGCTGTCGGGCCAAGACGGCGCGCCGCGCGCTGCGCGCGTCGCCCCCGCTCTCCGCATCCCGGCTAGCTCAGTCGCGTTCCTCGCCGCCGCGAGCAGCGCACCGCTTGCGACGGCCGTCTCCTGGTCGGCGTTCGGCCCCAAAGGGCTAGCCGACGCGGTGATGGTCTATCTGCTCGGCATCGTCCTGGTGTCGCTCCGCTTCGGCTACGGGCCGTCGGTGCTCGCCGCAGCGCTCAGCGTGCTGTGCTTCGACTTCTTCTTCATCCCGCCGCTGTTCACCTTTGCGGTGCGCGACATGAGCCACGTCGCGACCTTTGCCGTCATGTTCTTGGTCGCGCTAGTGATCAGTGGCCTCACGCAACGAGTTCGAGCTCAGGCCGAGGCCGCAGGTCAACGCGAACAACGCACCGCGAGTTTGTACGCTCTCAGTCGCGAACTCGCCGCGAGCAAGCAGGTCGAGGACATCGCGCGCATCGCCGCGCGGCACTTGTTCGACGCACTTGGCGTCGAAACGGCGCTCCTGGTGCCGTCCGCCGACCGGCGCGAGGTGACGGCGACGCACACCGGGCGGCATGCGTTCACCGTGGACGCCCCGGAGCAACGCGCTGCGGACTGGGTTTGGGACCACGAGCGTGCCGCAGGCTTCGGTACGGACACGCTCCCTTCCGCTCGAGCCATGTATCTGCCCTTGCTCGCCTCGCGCGGCAAGGTGGCGGTGCTTGGCGTCCGCTCCGATGCCCCCGCGCGATTGTTGACGCCCGAGACGCGTCAGCACCTGAGCGCGTTCGCGAATCAGATCGCGAGCGCGATCGAACGCACGGAACTCGCGGGAGAGGCGCAATGGGCCCAAGTGCAGATGGAAACCGAGCAAATGCGCAGCTCACTCCTGAGCTCGGTTTCCCATGACTTGCGCACGCCGCTGGCCGTGATGACCGGCGCCGCTAGCACGTTGCTGGAGGACACGGTGGACGCCGCCACTCGCCACGAACTGAGCGAGAGCATCCTCCAGGAAGCGCAGCGCTTGAATCGGCTGGTCCGGAATCTGCTGGACATGACGCGCCTGCAGGCGGGCGCGCTACGCGTCAAGAAAGAGTGGCAGCCCTTGGAGGAAGTCGTGGGCTCCGCCTTGAATCGGATGGAAGAGGCACTCGCCGGGCGATCGATAAAGGTGGAACTCGCAGCCGATCTGCCTCTCGTTGCCTTGGACGCCGTCCTGATCGAGCTCGTGCTGGTGAACTTGCTCGAGAACGCTTTGAAGTACATGCCGGCGGTCAGCCCGCTCGAAATCAGGGCACACGCGCGTCCGGGCGGCGTGGAGGTCGTCGTTGCGGACCACGGCCCGGGGATCCCGGCCGGTGAAGAGCAACGCATCTTCGACAAGTTCTACCGCGTAAACGGCGTGCCCGTGGGTGGGGTCGGCCTGGGTCTGGCGATCTGTCGTGGGATCGTGATGGCTCACGGCGGCCAATTGTTCGTCGAGAATCGGCCGGGTGGCGGTGCAGAATTCCACTTCCAACTACCCAGCGAGGGTCCTCCGCCGGACCTCGCTCCTCCTGAAGTTCCGCTCGATAGTTAGGCACTCCCCTCCATGCAACACTAGGATTTGCGCGTGACAGAAGTAATGCCGTTGCTCCTGATCGTTGAAGACGACAGCCAGATGCGCAAATTTTTGCGTGCATCGCTGTCCAGTCATGGCTACCGCTTGGTCGAAGCGACGGATGGCTCCGAGGGGCTCAACCAAGCCGCTGCTTACAATCCCGATCTGATCTTGCTCGATCTGGGGCTACCAGACATCGACGGGCTTGAGGTGACCAAGCGGCTTCGCGAATGGGCTTCGGCGCCCATCATCGTGATCAGCGCGCGCGGTCAGGAGGACGACAAGATCAACGCGCTGGACGCCGGGGCCGACGACTACCTGACGAAGCCCTTCGGAACGGGCGAGCTGCTGGCTCGCATTCGCGTTGCGCTCCGTCACGCGGCGCGGGCGGGGCAGGAACGCACGGAGCCCGTGCTGACCGTTGGCGAGCTCAGCGTGGATCTGGACAAGCGCACCGTTCACGCTGCGGGTGTCGAGGTTCACCTCACGCCCATCGAATACAAATTGCTGGTTACGCTCCTGAAAAACTCGGGGAAGGTGCTCACTCATCGCCAGCTTTTGAAGGAGGTTTGGGGCCCAGGCCATGCCAACAACACTCAGTACCTGCGGGTGTACATGGTGCAGCTTCGCCACAAGCTCGAGGCCGACGCGACGCGGCCGCGCTACTTGGTAACGGAGCCCGGCGTCGGCTACCGTCTCAAGAGTGATGCCTGATGCCTCTGCCTAGTGCACCGCATGTGATGTACCATCAACAATCGCAAGCGATTGTCCGCTTCGCGGCATGCGGTTCACTAGCTGTCTCCCCAGCCTTGATTGGTGAAGGGGCCGGAAGCGGGATGGGGAGCGGTTGATCGGTAGGGGATCGGGCGAGATCTTGGGATCGGGTTCGGAGGGACACAAATTCGCAGGAGCAAGTGGGATGGGGTTGGGGGGCCACTAGGAAAAGGGCGCGCTAGCCGAGCGGGTCGATGGTGGGCCGCCGAGCGACACTGGTGTCGTGGCTGCGGCCACGCCTGCCCGGCGCAGTGGACGGGTTCACCCCTTCGGGTGTCACGAAGCGCGTCGGTTGAGGGAGTGAGACCGCGAGCGGCCTCGGGTGAGGTACGGCTCGTGGCCGGAGTTGGGGTCTGACTCATGCGAGACGCGCACGCTCCGTGCCGGCGCCGACAGTAGGAGTCGAAATACGGTGGGGCGCCAGCACGGATCCCGCGCGAGCCGCTTCGGAACACCAGAAGGGGTGAGAGGGGGCATGAGCCAGACCCCAACTCCAGCCACTACACTCCCCCATCACAAGCGATTCGCGTACGAGCTTTGCCTTTCGCTCGTCAAGCTCGTCGCCAAAACTCGCATCGCAGATGCGGATTTCCGCGCTCAGGCGCGGAAATCCGCCGCCTCTTGCGCGCTCAATTGCGCGGAAGGCGCCGCTCGCTCTGTCGCGCCAGAACACGCGCGGACAAGGCCCGCGCGTACGCCATCGCACTCTGCGAGTGCTGTGAGGCTTGCGCCGCCGTCGAGATCGCCGGTGCTCTGGGCGCGCGTTCGGCGAGCGACGTGCAAGCTGCTCCCTGAGCTGCAAAGCGAAAACCAAAGGGCCGACGCCCGCACTCAAACCCAAATACCGGATTCTGTCCGAGACCGATCCCAGGCAGCGCGCGAGCGCGACCCCGGCCCCGCCTTGTCCCACGCGCTTCGTGACACCCGAAGGGGTGAACCCCCTTCCGGGACCGATCCCGATCCCCGGACCGAACCCCCTTCCGGGACCGATCCCGATCCCCGGACCGAACCCCCTTCCGGGGCCGCGCTCGCGCGCTGCCCCTTCTATGGATCAAGACGAGCTGTCTCCCCGGGGCTTTCGTCCCGGAACCCCACGCCTGCTTCGCAGGCCCGCGTCGCTCTGGGAGCAACTCCTCAAGCTGTTTCAGGAGCGGGTCTTAACCAAATCTTAACGGCTACCCGCTCAACCTTGACGGATTCTTGATCCGGGACGGTGCAAGTTGGCGAGCATGGCATCCGTCGTCCACCTGTCGCGTTACCGCAGCGTTGCTCGCGGTGACCTCCCACTCGACATTCCCGCGGGTGATTCCGACCTGCGTCCGATCGCGATTGTGCTCTGGTTGGCAAGTTTGATTCGGGTAAGTTTGGCCTTCGCTCACCGCGAAGCGTTCGGTATGGAAGCGACACTCGCGTTGATGTGTGTGGTGCTACTGCCGATGTTCGCAATCCGCGCTAGACATCGTGGGGATACAGCCAAGCAATAATTGGGCTGATTTGACTGTTAAGGAACTATAAAAACGACGCGTTGCGTCGTGCCAGTGCTTGCGTGGCAGAAGTGCGTGCGGCTTGATCCGCGTGCCATGCCGATCGCAATTAAGCGCCTTATTTTTGGTGCGCCCAAAGACGTCAAAGATCCACACGCTTTTCACAAGCTCTCGCTCGTCGCGCTCTTGGCGTGGGTTGGGCTCGGCGCGGACGGGCTGTCTTCTTCCGCTTACGGCCCCGACGAGGCGTACCGCGCGCTCGGTGAACACACCGGCCTGGCCTTCTTCCTGGCCCTGGCCACCGCGGCCACGGTATTCATTATCAGCTACGGCTACAGCCGCATCATCGAGCAGTTCCCGTCTGGCGGCGGCGGTTATGTCGTGGCGTCCAAGTTACTCGATCCGCGCGTGGGCGTAGTGTCCGGCGCGGCACTGCTGGTCGATTACGTGCTGACGATTACCATCTCGATCGCCAGCGGCGCAGACGCAATTTTTAGCTTTTTGCCGCA
Organism: Polyangiaceae bacterium; assembly: GCA_039936055.1. Taxonomy (GTDB): domain Bacteria; phylum Myxococcota_A; class Polyangia; order Polyangiales; family Polyangiaceae; genus PMG-095. The sequence continues at coordinate 12,269 of JBDTJC010000386.1, forward strand.
GGGCGCGCTGGCGTACAAGCTGGTACTCGCGTTCGCGGGGCTCATGCTCTTGACCGTGATGAACATTCGCGGCGTCAAAGAGTCCGTGACTGCGCTCGTGCCGGTGTTCGTGCTCTTTCTGGTGACCCACGCGATTCTGATCGCGCTCGCGATCGGCGGTAACGCGGCGCAAGCGGCTCACGTTGCGAGCGAGGTGCACGCCAGCATCGGTCGCACCGGGGTCGCGCTCGGCCTGTTCGGCGCACTGAAGCTGTTCGTGCACGCCTACTCCATGGGCGGCGGCACTTACACTGGTATCGAAGCCGTCTCCAATGGCGTGGGGATGATGCGTGAGCCGCGCGTGCGCACTGCAAAGCGCACCATGACTTTGATGGCGGCGTCGCTGGCCATCACCGCCGGCGGCATCCTGCTCGCCTACCTCTTGGTTCACGCGCACCCCGAGCCCGGCAAGACCATGAACGCCGTGCTGTTCGAGCGCGTCGCGGGTTCTTGGCACATTGGTGGCCTCAACGTGGGCAAGGCATTCATCATCGCGGCGTTGCTCAGCGAAGGCGCCTTGCTCTTCGTGGCGGCACAAGCCGGCTTCCTGGACGGCCCGCGCGTGATGGCGAACATGGCCACGGACTCCTGGCTGCCGCACCGCTTCGCGGCGCTCTCGGATCGCCTCTCGATGCGCAACGGCGTGATGATTATGGCCGGCGCCGCTTTGGGCGCGCTCATCTACACCCGCGGTGACGTTTCCAAGTTGGTCGTCATGTACTCGATCAACGTGTTTTTGACCTTCAGCCTGTCCAACTTGGCCATGGCGCGGTTTTGGATTCAGCACCGAGCCGAGCACCGCGCGGAGTGGAAGAAACACCTGTTCGCGCACGTGGTGGCGCTGGCGCTGTGCGCCACTATCTTGGTCATCACGATTCTGGAGAAGTTCATTGACGGTGGCTGGCTCACGTTGCTCGTCACTGCACTGCTGGTGGTGGCGTGCTTCGCCATCAAGCAGCACTACGGCTCCGTGGTGAGCGCGCTCCGCAAGTTGGATTCCGACTTGCCGTCGCCGCCTGAGGTGGAGGAGGCGATCGCAGCGTTCGCCCAAAAACAAGACGAAGACGCGCCCTTTCAGGACCATCACGGCCTGATGGAGCACCACACCGCGCGCGACCCAGATGTGGAAAAGCCGGTCGCGATCTTGCTGGTCGGTGGTTACAGTGGGCTCGGGCGTCACGCGCTGCTCACGCT
>JBDTJC010000387.1:0-22675 GCA_039936055.1 Polyangiaceae bacterium
TCGACCACCCACCACTTGCGGGTTGCGATCGCTTCGGCGGGCTTTGCCACGTAACTGCTCATCTTAACGGACCTCAAAAAGCGGCACTGCCGCGGGGAAAGGGGTCGGTCTACTAGCGTTCGCCTCGGCCTGCGTCAAGCACGCGGCAAGGGTCCCCCAAAGATTCCCGTAAACGTGCCCGTGCCCGCGCCCGTGCCCGAAAAAACGGCCATTGAGACCGAGAGCCGGGACGCACTGGCGCACGCGGGCTGGCACGGAGGCGACCCAAGAAAGGCCGAGAAAGAGAGAGGGGGGATCGTTTACGGGCACGGGCACGGGCACGGGCACTTTGGCAAAGAGCGGCTGGGGGGCCGGGGGAGCAAACCCGAAAAGAGCCAGGAATTATGGGGGGACCGGATATAGTACGGGGCTTCACGATGTCCAACGCTGGCAGTCCGCGGCTTCTCGAGCGCCTCGTGGCCGACGGGCTACTCGCTCCCGAGCAGCAAGAGGCCGCGCTCAATTACATGCAGCGCAGTGGTGAGCGGGTCGAAGAGGCCCTGCTCGATCTGAAGTTCCTCGAGGAAGTCACGCTCCTCAAGTACCTCGCAGCGCTGCACAAGACCCGCTTCGTCTCGACCGAGAAGCTAGCCAAGGCCGATATCGACCGGCTGACGTTGGATAAGGTTCCGAAAAAGCTCGCCGAACGAGAGCTGATTTTCCCGGTGCTCTACGACTCCACGAGCAACGTGCTCAGCGTCGTCACTCCGAATCCGGACAATGCGCCCGCGCTGCACGACATTCAGCTCGCTTCTAACTTGAAGGAAGTCCGCGCGTTCGTGGGCCGGCCACGCTCGGTGCGCGCCGCCATCAACAAAGCGTTCAACGGCGACATCCACGCTTTCGCGACGCTCGATCGCAGTGCGCATGAGCAGTTCACCACGATGCTCAACGTGTACGAGCGCAACTTGGTGAGTGAAGAGAGCCTCACGCTTTCAGCCGCCAAGGAAGCTGCCGGCGGCGAGCGCGTGCTCTCCAGTGGTGATTTCACCGCAACCCGCAGCGGTGGCGGAAAAGGCATCAACGACGAGTCGTACCTCGAGATGCTGAACGTGCTGGTCTCGCTGATCGAGAACACGCGCGCGGATTTGCGCGGGCACTCGGCGCAGGTGGCGCGCTTGATGAAGAAGATCTGCGAGCGCATCGGCTTACCTGATTCGACGCGCGCCGCGCTCGTGGTGGCCGGGCACATTCATGACCTGGGCAAGATGGGCGCGTACCACCTGACCACGCTCAACGTTGCCGAGTACGAAGGGCATCGCGCGCAGGCGCTGAAGCAATACAAATCACCGCTGCGCTTGCTCGAAGCCGTGCAGTTGCCGCGTGAAGTGGTCACCGCGGTGGAACAAATGTACGAACGCTACGACGGTAAAGGCTTGCCTGATGGTTCGTCTGGCAAAGAGATCGCGCTCGGCGCGCGCCTGCTCGCCATCGCCGACACCTACGCGGATCTGACTCAGAATCCGCGCAATCCGTTTCGGAAAACGCTGCGCCCGGTGCAAGCCTGTGAAGTCTTGGAGCGCTACCGCGGCTCCGTCTTCGACCCGAACCTGGTGGACCTGTTCAAGCACACCGTGACCGGTGAAGACCTGAAGGCGCGGCTGCTCGCCAACCGCTACCACGCGCTGATCGTCGATCCGGATCCGGAGGAGACCACGGTGCTGGAGCTGCGCATGATTGAGCAGGGCTTCGAGGTGTCGCAGGCGCGCACCGCAGAACAGGCCCTGAAGATCATGGAGAAGGGGGAGGTTCAGGTCGTGGTCAGCGAGCTGGACTTGCCTCCGGGTGACGGCTTCGCGCTGCTCGCCGAAGCGCGCAAGCACCCGTGGGGTGCGCGCGTGCCCTGGGTCGTCGTCACCGGGCGCGAAGGCGGTGGCGGAACCGACGCCCAGAAGGCGTTCGAACTCGGCGCGACGGACTTCCTTACCAAGCCGGTGTCGGCAGATCTTTTGGTGGCGAAGCTCAAACAAATCATCGAGCGTGAATCGACTCGCGGCGGCCCGGCGCGCGGCGTCGCCGGCTCTCTCCAGGAAATGGGTCTGCCCGAGATGGTCCAGGTGCTCTGGTACGGGCGCAAAACGGGCTCGCTCAAAATCCGTTCCGGTGCGAATTCTGGCGAAATCCACTTCGTCGCGGGCGCGATCTTCAACGCCTTGTGGGCCAATGTGCGGGGCGAGGAAGCATTTTTCGCGATGCTCGCTCTCGCCGAGGGCGAATTTTCCCTGGACCCGAACTTCACCGCGCCCCAGCAAGTCATCCAAGACAGCCCAGAAGCCCTACTTTTAGAGGGCATGCGGCGTTTGGATGAAGCTGGCCGCTAGCGGCGGCGGCACCTGTGCTGCTTCGTGCATGCCGATGAGTAGGTAGTTCGGTCGCCAGGCCGTACGGCGGCGCGTTACGGTGGCGCTTCGGCGTGGTATCCTTAAAAATTGTCGTGAAGGGTTTAGCGGTGTCCAACGTGCCCCCCCCACTGCTCGGTTTCAACAACAACGTCCGGCACCGGGGCCGCATCTTCCACATCCAAACCGAGGATTCTGGCGTCAAGAATCCGCGCATCGTCACGCATCTGTTTGCGGACGGCGGGCGCATCATCAAGACCGCGCGTACGGAATACGCGGAGCATGTCGCGCGCGCGGACATGCAGAGCTTCGTGCGCAGCCTGATGAAGGAGCAGCACAAGGCGATGTTCACCGCCCTGCGCATGGGTGATATCGACACCTTGCTGGAGGACGTGTGCGGTCCGTTCGAACAACCGCTACGACTGACCAAAGAGCCGCCGCCGCCGGTGATGTCCGCGCCGCCGCCCGAGCACATCCGCCTCGACCCTTTGGTTACCGAGCCTTCGCCGGCCCCTGATTTCGAAACCCCCGCCATCGCCTCCGCGTTCGGTGAAGCAGACCGCGTTTCGGACCACCTCGAGTCGTCGCGCCCGTTGTCGAACCCGAACCTGCGCAAGGTCGCGCCGACTGCACCGCCGCCCAGCGCCGCCGCCTTCGATGTGGACGTGGCCGGGCTCGAACGCCTGCCGCAAAAGCTCGCCCTCCCGCCGCCCAGCGCGGATCGTGAGGCAGAACCGCCGGCGCCCTCGGCGCGCCCTCTCCGAAAGAGCAATCCGCCGCCGCGCAAGCTGCGCCCCAGTCCCGCCGTTGCCGGCGCGCCGCCCAACCTGTCTCGGCCATCCGCTCGCTTCGCCGCCGCACCCAGCAAGAGCTCGCCATCCATCTTCGGTGAAGGCGTGATTAGCGAGCAATCGCTGGATGAAGTGATCCTCAGCTACTTGGCTGAGGATTTGGACGGCTCGTCGAAATAGCTCGCGAGCGTCTGCTCGACGCTCGCGCAACCACCCTGTGAGCGCAGTCGACGCGCAGGGCATTCAGCGCTTCGCTCACCTAGTCCTTACACGCGCCACTCTCGCAGAATTGGAATTTGGCGCACGCCTTGCCGCAGCTCCCGCAGTTGCTGACGTCGGCCTGTGTGTCGACGCAGGCAGCCCCACATTGCTTAGCGTTTGCAGGGCACTGGCATGTGCCGGCGTTGCACGTCGCGCCGACCCCGCAGGGCTTGCCGCACGCGCCGCAATTCGTGGGATCGGTAGTGGTGTCGACGCACAGCGAACCGCACAGGCTCTGGGCCGCGAGGCAGGCGCACGTGCCTCCGTTGCACGTTTGATTGCCGGCGCAGGCCTTGCCGCATGTCCCGCAATTGCCCGCGTCGTTGAGCGGATCGACGCAGCCGCCAGTGCACGCCACGAGTCCAGTGGTGCAGGTGCACGCGCCGAAGCGACAGACCTCACTCGACGAGCAGGCACCACCGCACACGCCGCAGTTCTGTGGATCGCTGCGCAGGTTCGCACAACCGCCTCCGCATTGCGTCTCGCGGCGCCCGCAGCCGCCGGCGCACGCTCCACGGTCGCACACGCCCCCGCTGCCGCAAGAATTGCCGCATGTCCCGCAGTTGTTCGGGTCGCTATTCAACTGCACGCAGCCCGAACCGCAGAACGTTTCGGTCGCTGTGCAAGAGCACGCGCCGCCCTTGCATAGTTGATTCGCGCCGCACGGACGACCGCAGGCTCCACAATTGTTCGGATCGGTCTCAAGATTCGAGCAATTGTCGGCACAAGCGGCCAGATTCCCGGCGCAGGAACAGGCTCCGGCTACGCACGGCTGACCGGCGCCGCAAGTCTTGCCGCACGCGCCGCAGTTCTGCGGATCAGTCTCCAAATTCGTGCACTGATCTTGGCACGCGGTGGCCCCGGGCGCGCACGCGCAGCTGCCAGCGACACACGCTTGACTCGCGGCGCACGAGGTCTTGCAGTCCCCACAAAAGGACGGATCCGCCGTGGAGTCCACGCAGCTGTTCCCACACGCTGTGAACGGGGCGTCACAATTCGCGACGCACTGACCCGCCTGACACCGCTTCGACGCGCCTGCGCAGGCGTGCCCACAGTCCCCGCAATTAGCTGGGTCGTCCCCCAGCGCCGTGCACTGACCATCGCAAGAGGCTTGACCACTCGGACACGCGCACTTGCCGGCAACGCAGGCCGCACCAGCTGGACACGCCGTGCCACATGCCCCGCAGTTGGCGTCGTCACTCGTCAGTGCGACGCACTTCGTGCCGCACTGGGCCAAGCCTGAAGCGCACGCGGCCTGGCAGGCGCCAGCAACGCAAGTAAGTCCGGGGTCACAAACATGACCGCAGGAGCCGCAGTTGTTGGCGTCCGCACTCAAATCCAGACATGTCAAGCCACATGCGGCTTGATTGGACGGGCAAACCACGGGCGGAGCCCCGATGCAGTCACCAGCATTGCAAGTATACGCGCTCGGGCAATCCGCAGCGCTCTGACAGCCAGGGACTTGGGCGTTCCCTCCACAACTGAACAAAACCAATAGCGACGCTACCAGCGTCAGAAGCAGCGCGCTGCAGTATCTCAGCCGGTCACTCATGGTTCGGGCCGCTCGGATTTCGTTCATGACTTTGCGCATCTTTCTGCAACCTCGAGTCCGGGGCGCGGAGAGCCGTTGGCGTAACGTGCCGCACTCATGTGTCATCCCGCCAGCAACTACGATCACTGCCCACGAAGAAAACGTCTCCGAAGCAGAGCCCGCTGCAAGCTTCAACGCCGACTACGAAGAACGAAAGTGCAATGACCCAAGCTGCCCCGCGCGCCCCGAATGCCCGTTGCGATTCGCTACGTCGCGCAATTACCCGACGGCTCTGTTCGGAACGAAGCCGCCGTCGTCGTGATGCCGCCGCGCGCCCTCAGACGCACCAGTGTCCGTTACGAAACACGGTGTCCTCACCCAAAGTGACGCTGTCAGTCACGGCGAACACGTCCACATGGTACCGAGAGTGACGCCTGCTCAAGCCTGGCTTGGCGTACACGCCGTGCTTTGCTCCCAGCGAAAGGTGGATCCCGCACATTCTCTCGTACGTGCCGATGTCGCTGACACGGCGCTCGGCCGTCAGCGCGCGGTTCATGCCAAAACCGAGCTCGCGCACCCAGAGCTCTTCTTCCGCCTTGATTTGCGCGATCACGCGGTCGAACTCGGGCGTGGAATCGATGACGTTCACCACTTTACCCAGTGCTATCTCGAGGCAGATCGGCGCGCTCGGAACATTGACGCAGAAGTTCACATCACCAAACACGAAGATGCGGACTTTGCCGTTCACCCGCTCGAGATCCAGCGGCTCGGTGAACACCTCACCAATTGGAAACTGCCCGCCCACGTTGGCCATGCTCGAATAGTCGCCCACGTTCAGCTTCGCCGGCTCGAACCTTGAGTCATAAATTAAGCTCTCGCCGCCGCTGTGAACAACAGCACCTGGCGCGCTGTCAATACGGCGCTTCAACTCCGCCCCGACCCCACGGTAGTACGCCGGGTCATACGCCAGCGCGTCGACATACGCCGCATATTCCGGTTCCGGCATGCGAGAAAGGTGTGGGTGCTCAATCACCTTCAACCCCTGCTTGAACAGCTCGACCCGAATGCGAAACTCCCCAAGCCTAAAGCTGGTCGATTGGATCAACACGACCAATGCCCCCGCCTCAAGCGCGCCAAACGCCTCCAAAATCTGCGCAGCCGGCACACTATCAAAGTCCAGGTGCACCGCGTCCGGCAGGCACGCTCGGTAAGCCTCGCTCAGGATGCGAGCTAGCCCCGAGTTGGCGTCCGACACGACGACCGCAGGGCGGCCTGGTGCGTGCTCGATGGCCAGCGTGAGAATGTCATGGACGTTCGCGCGGGCGGCGGGCAGCAGATTCGAAAGGGGCTCAGGGAGTAGTGGCATGTGGCGTTTGAAGCTCTGCCGACGCTATTACCACGCCGTTGAGCGGTGACCGCGGGCTCCGGTCGCCCGACAGGGCGATATTTCGACGCTTTTCTTGACTTGAACTGCTCGGATTCCGGATTGGAGCCGAATAGAAGCGCGCCCCTCAAGCCGCTCGGACAAAAATGAAGGCGAGTTTTCTCAAACCAGGCGACGCCGCGCTGGCTGCCTCGCGCATGCACGACGAAGGCTGTTCGTGGCGATGGAGGGTAGGGCCGAAGCGCGCGACATGACTCAGGGGGGAGACGGGTAGTGCCGATCGACGAAGCACAGGCCGTCCGAATTCAGGTGGCCTTGTGTGCTCTGGTCGTAAGTCAGGTAGTCGGCATAGTCACGCATCACACTTGCGGGGTCGCCCGCGGGGTTGAAGGGCACAGTAAGCGAGTCGAAGCCCATTTGCGGGTTGCTGTTCGGTGGCGTGTACGTCGGCAGGCATGAGCGCCAAGGCAGCGCGGCTTCACCGAACTTGAATGCCGTGTAGTTCACGTCCACCGCGTCAGCCACGCTAACGTTGTACGCGCCCTGTGAGTCTTTGACAGCGAGCGCTGCGAGCTGATCGAAGTGCGCGGGCGTGTCATGCGTGAAGCTCTCCCAGAAAGGATGATCGGTGTGGACGGTCACTTGAGCCGTGACCGTTGCGTTGTCCTTTACCTGAATACCGCGTTCGTGTTCCTCATCTCCCAGTCCCTGAGCCGGATCGTTGTCCGGGTTTTGGCAGTTGATGTAGGTCGTCGGCGACTTGAAGCCGAAGCGGAAGTTGACCACTGTGGGCAGCTTGCCGAAATCGAAGCTTGGATCGGACGGGCTACAGGATGAGCCCTTGAATGTCGCCGTTCCCAAGTACAGGACCACCCATCCGTTCGTCACCATGTCCGCATAGTCCGCGTCGTCGGGATCGAGTTGGAGCTTCGTCGCCATGTCTGTCGCGGCAACGAGATCGAACCCGAAGGCGTAGCGCGCTGCGGGGTCGAACGCGGCACTTCCGTTCAAGTTCTGGTTGTCGAGGGTGGCAATCGGATACGCTTGCTCGTTGCTTCCGCCCTTACCAGGAAGCGGCCCCCCTTGGTGGAGGTCGATTGCCCACGGACCGTCGACCTCCGCCACTTTTTTGCCGACCAGGGATTGATCCGTAGGCGAGGTGTCAGGATTTTCGGACAACGTGAGGTGATCGATCGTCACCATCAGCTTCGAAAACTTCACCTCCCAGCCGTCGACAAACGCGGCGTCGTCAGGGGTCGCCGGCGGGAAGGCATATCCGCCCAGCGCCAGCACTTCGCCTGAAGCGTCGAATTGGACTTTGCCGCCGCCTCCGCTTGCCGCATTGCTCGAGCAGCCAGCCACTGCAACGCAACCAGCAATTGTATATCCTATCATTCTGCTATTCATGGCGATCTTTCCTGATTTTCTTAATGGTTTGCACTGACGAGTAGACAGGGCCGCGGTCACGGCGTTTCGCTCCAAGCGAACGAATAGACGCCTGAGTTCGACAGCATGCCTTTGAAGAGCGCCCCGCCTGGCCCTGCACTGGTATCGAGAATTTGGTATTCAAGCGGCGTATCGGAGAGCTTGGTCGCCAACGAAAAATCGACGGCGTTGAACATCGCTCGCGGGTCGATCTGAACGAGCAGCGTGCCCCGATTGCTCGGAGTGAGATCGACGAGGATGGGCGTGACGATGCGCTGATGGCAGATGGGGCTTGCCCCGGGCATCCCAGGATTGGTGACCTGCAGTTGGCGATTTGCACCGATCGTGATCGCCGCAGAAAAAGGGAAGCTGTGACCGCCCTGATCGGCGCTCCCGGCGACATTCAGTATAACGGTTGGATCTTGCGAGGCGTTGACGTCACCGCCAGTCAGCCAAACCTCGGCGGTCTTCGCTTTCGTCTCGGTGCCCTCACCAGCGTTCGGAAACGGCTGGGCCACGGACGAAAGCAGGTCGACGTCCAACGGACCGAACACCTGTCCTACGTAGATGCCCGGCGAAACGCACGGCTCAGACGCTGCACCTGAAGCGGGGACTGATTGATTCAAATAGACAGCCCCAAGATGCAGGTGCGCGCTGGTCAGCGTGACGTCAGCGCCGAAGCCGGTGGTGAACTGAAGCGGGGCACCGGTCGCGTCGCTCGGGCCGGACGCGACCGCGGAGAACTCGACGAGCGAGCTGCCCGTGGTCCCGCCGCAGCCCATCGCCGCGATGGCGAGAACGATGACGAACCTCACTTGCTGGCTCCGTAGTTGAGGGCGAGGGAGAACAGAAAAGTGCGCGGCGCGCCGGCGCTGAAGTGGCGGACCGGAACGAGTGTTGGAAATGATTGGCTATGGAAGTCCGAGGCGTAGTTGAACTCGCCGAGTCGGTACTCAGTGTCGAGGAGGTTCTGCACCGACAGGCTCAGCTCAGCAAAAGACCAGCCGAGTGTCAGATTGTTATCAATCGTGAAGATCGTATCCGAGCGGCTGCCGTAGGGGAGGGGGCGTGGCCCGACGTAGGTCACGCCGACGGCGACAGAAGCCCTCACCGCGCGCCCATCCCAATGCGCCCACCACCAAGGCAGCTCGCCGTGAACCGCCGCATCGCCACGGACAACCAAATCAGGCACGTAGGGGATCAAGAGTCCTGTATCAGCAAATGTTGCCTTCACGTACGTCAGGTTCGTCGCAACGTCGTAGGACGGCCCCGTCAGCCGCGCCGAGTTGGCTGACCCTACGCGCGTGGTCGCTCCGCCCAGGACGTTGCGACCGGCGGTCTGCGAGAAAATCAGGTCGCGATCAACTGTTGTTTCGAAGAGGGCCGAACGTACGCCCAGCTCGACGCGGTCAGAGATTTGATGCTGGTAGCTGAGGCCGCCCTCGTACGCACTGATACTGGCGAACGGAGTCTTTGCGTCTTGGGTCACGTAGATCGGATCGATCGAACGCACTCCCTTACCTCCACTGACTGAACCGCTCACTCCCCAAAACGGCCCAATGATCAGAGAAGCCCGCGGCATGTACGCGGAACTGACCGTGGTCACACGCTGATTCGGTTCGCGAAAAGCGCCGAAATTCTGCTGCGATAGACAGGGTTGGTCTCCAGGAGGATTGCTCGGCGATGGGTGCTCGACCGATTGCACTGCGCAGTTGTTGTTGACGCTGAACGTGAACAGGTCGCCGCGGACGCCGCCGCGAAAAGCCAGCCAACGCGTGAAACGGAGATTCGCATCGGCGTACAGCCCGAGATCGCCCAGCGTCGAGTCGAGGTCGATGTCCGTGTGATAGGGGTGCCCGGTTGCCGCCTCGATCCGTTGCTGCGTAGACGAGACGAAGTCACCGCGCGCAAAGTATCCCACTTCGATCTCTTCAAGTTTCCCGAGCACATGCTCCGAGACACGCGCGTTGCCCCGTACGCCCAGCGTTCGCCCCAAGTTATTCAGGTCTATCAGGTCACCGCGTTGGTCGTGCGGATTCTGCAGGGGCTCTTGGACGTCGAGCAGAAAACCCGTGAAGTTCTCACGCAGGCGAAGCGGGCGAATGATCAGGAAGACTTCGTTTTGCGCGGCAATCTTTCCGACATGCGTTTCGAGCGCGCCCGACAGCGAATAGCGAGACGAATCCTCGCCTTGCAACGGATCGTAGGTGTCGAAGAACCCGACTCGCCCTGCGCGATAATCATCATCTCGTAGCACCCCAGCCGTGTGGAAGCTGGCGATATAAGCGTTGGCGGCCACCCGATAGCGAGTGTCGCCCGCCTGGCCCTCGTACTGGAACATCGCCGCACCTCGCTGGCCATCCCGGTTCATGCCGAACCCTTTGGTTTGGTAGAGTTCGCCGGCCGCGAAGGTGCCCGGAGTCCCGTCCGGAGGTGCGTACGTGAACAGCTCGCGGTAAGTACCAAAGCTGCCGGCCGAGAACTTCGTCGTGACGCCGCGCTCGGCCAAGCCGAGGTGGTAATCTGCCGAGCCTGCTACCGCGTAGTTGCCCTGCCTTGGATCGAATGGTCCCTCGACCACGCGCAGCGACTCGACCAGTTCGGGAATGATGAAGTGCGTATCCGAGTAGCCGTTGCCGTGGAGATTCCCGCTTTCGTTGATGGGAACCCCGTCAACGCTGAACTCGATATCTTGACCCTCACGAGCGTCGAAGCCGCGAAGAAACACCTGTTCTGCGTGACCCTCTCCGCCCTCGTTGGTCAAAAGAATTCCCGGCGCGAGCTTCAAGATCTCCGCGGCGTTCTGGCGCGGTACCGTTGCTAGGCCGCCGACCTCGAGTTGGTAGTCCGACGTCCCGCGGCTCGGCGGGCGGGTTCGGCCCTGCACCTCGACCTCCGTCGGTGCTGGCGGGGCCGCTCGATCCGCGTTCCCCTCGGAGGTCACCTCTGGCTTTGCGACGGCATCCGGTGTCGGTGGGGGCGCCGCTTCCTGAGATGGCTCGGGCGAGGGTGCCGGTGCGGTGGGAGGGGCCGCAGCTACCGGTGGCAGCGCGAAGCGAAATGGTACTCGAATGCGACTTGCGATCGCCAGGTCGCCACGGCGTGCCGGCACGAACGTCCACTGCTTAACGGCGACAACTGCCGATTCGTCGAACAGCTGCCCTCCACTCTCCGCGACCGTTACATCCCTGACCGCTCCGTCGCGGCCTACAGTAACAAGCAGCGCGACGTTCGCTTCTCGGCCAGCGGCGAGCTCCGTTGGTGGATAAATCGCGTCAACGCGCCGCTGCGCTTGTGGCGGAACAACCGCGGACGCGGATGTGGGCGGTGCCGCTGCCGGTGACTCTTGCGCCGTCGCTCCTGTCGCGTAGAGACACACAGAGAGGGCGACCATCCGAGTGATCCAGTAGGCCGGGTGCATTTCGGGCCCCAGGCGCCCGCGCAAATACAGCATGTTTATGGGTGCTTCGTGCATGCGTATCGCTCCGCGTACTCCGTGAGGGCGCAGCTGCGCCAATGGCGCGCACCGGCGGTGCGCGAACAGCGACAATCCTTCGCAAGCGATAGCGGCGCCTTACGGCGACCACCACGGCAAGCTGCCAGGGCCGCGCGACGGCCCAATACTTCACTTCAATTCGCTTGCGCTGCGCTAGCGCGAGCGCACACGTTCGCGCCTCTATCTTGCGCCGCCTCACCGAGCGCTACGCCAAGATTCCGGCGTAACTAAGCGGGCGGAGAGTTCTTTGGCGCGAGCAGGTAGAGCGGGAACGCGCATTCGAAGCTCTGTGCGTCAGCCAGCAGGACGTCACTGAGAACTCCGGCCTGGCCGTCGACTACGTAGTTTCGGTCCCAAAGAAGAAACTGGTGCCGTAGGTGCGCAGCGACCGAGCAGTGCTCGTGTTCTTCGCCTGGAGGGACGCCGGTACTCGCGCGAACTCCTGGCGCGGCGGACTGCTTCGCCACCGTGCGCGACGGCGCGGGAGCAGCGTCGGAATGAATGAGTTCGCCATGCTCGAGGCAAATCGCATGGCGAACCAACGCGAGATGCGCGATCGCGGAAAGCTGAACCGCAATGTAAAACACTGCAATAGCAGCCATAAAGCAGCGAACAGCTGCCTCTTTGACGCTACGGAAATGCCTTTTCACCACGGACATCACGGCTGTTCCGACCTGAGGCGAATGCGTACGGCAGCACGGTCGGAGTGTCAAGCGCAGGTGAAGTTGAGCCTGCGATTCATCGAGACATCTCGAAGCCGTTCCAACAGCGCTCGCGCACGCCCTATCGCTCGGACTTCTCATGAGTCTAGTTGTCGGGTGCGGTGAACCGTAGGCCGTGTGCGCGAGCTCCCGAGACGTCCGCGTTCTTTCGCTTCCGGGATCGCGGCGCGCGGCAGAACGTTCGTCGCGGCTCGTGGTGAATTGAGGCGACGGAGTGGTGAGCGAAGGGGGGCGCGAGCAAGCGGCGAGTTTCGCCGGGCGACGACGACTCAACCCGTAACTCACGATTCGCAGGCCGCAGCGTTGCATTCACGCGCAAGCAGCGGCGCTCGTGCTCGCGGCGTACGCACGAAATGACCACTCGGTTCATGCTCACACGAAATGTTTTTTTTGCGCGCACCTAACTCGGTTGATTGCGATGAATTGACTACGACATCACGCATTGACACTCTGCGGTTGCGCGATATGACTTGGGCTCACTCACATGGAGGGTACATGACTGATAATGACGCGAAGGGTGCGAGTATCAATCTGCCGGGCGGCTTCCACTTCAACCAAGTCAAAGGGATTCCCGAAGAGCGGCTGAAAACGCCGCTGGATTTCGCGCCGCCACTTGGCCTGCTCACGCAATTTACGGGCACGTTTGCGGGCAAGGGCTTCAACCTGATCTTTCGTCCGCAGAGCGCCGCCACACCGACGCCTCTGCCGCGGCCGGCACAAGGTCCCAGCGACAACATTCTTGAGCTCAACCTCACGAGCGAAACGCTCGCGTTCTCCCCTCCGCTCGGCAGTGTGCCGAACCGCGGCATGGTGCAAGGTGACGTCTTCCTCAACGGCGTGCCCTACGTGCAGACGGTCGCGGACATAACGAACGGCGCCCCAGTGGCGATTCATTTCGAGCCCGGAATATGGCTCGCCGTGCCCACGACCACGAACCCCGCTGAGCCGCTCACCTTCGTGCGCATGGCCTCGATTCCACACGGCACGACGATCAATCTTCAAGGCACCGCCTCCGCCACAATCGCCGGCCCGCCCAACATCCCGTCTGTCGATCCGACACCGTTCCTCAGTGGCCCGCGCACACCGATTGCCTTTCCGAGTCAGACTGCTGGGAATGTCGCCACGTTCAGAATCCCGCAGGATCTCAGCGCGCAAATCCTGGCTGGCACGATCACCCAAGCGATTTTGAACGATCCAAACACCGTGCTGCGCAACGCGATCGTGGGCCAGAACATCGTCGAGACCGTGGTGATTGAGGTCGCAAGCGCGCCCGAGGCACCCGTTGTGCTGCCGATCCCCGCTGCGGGCGGCGGAACGGCAAACATCGCCTTCCTGACAGGAACCGAAAGTGCGAACACGCCGAACGCGGAAGTGCCGAGGCAGCAGCCCGCTCCCGGCGGCCGCGTCTTCGCCGGTGTGAAGTCCACGTTCTGGATCGAAACGGTGGAGCACGTCATCACCCTCCCGCCGTTCCACCCCGGTCAGGGCCCAGTCACACTGCCGGGGGATCCCCCCTCCGCGCTTGGCGTTGACGCGCCGCGCTTCACGCTGCATCCGCCGTTCCCGATTCCACGCCCCACGAAAATCCGCGTGCGCTCGACGCAGATTCAGTATTCGCAGGTCGTCCTGCTCAACTTCAACGGCCTCACGTGGCCGCACGTCTCCGTCGCAACGCTCGTGCCCTCGACCCCGATCATCCCGCCGCCCTCGGTCTGGACAGCACTGCAGAAACATCCGTAACGCCCCTTTTGGAACTTTTTCGGATCGGTTCGGCCGCGTGGGAATGCGGGGTGGGTCTTCCCAGCCACCACGAGCGAGATGACCGGGCATCCCGGGGCAGCGATGAGACATTCCCACTCGGTTTGACTCGAGGAGATGCCCGGGCGATGCCCGTCCACGGTGATGTATGTCCACTAGGCGGACGTTGGTAGTCGTGCTTGCAGCGCTGCTCGGCGTATGCGGCGGCGAAGCGCGCCGCTCGTCGGCTGTGCTCGTGCCGGTCAGCCCGACGCCAGTCGAGCCGGGCTGTGCGCGAGCGAAAGAGCTCGAAGCGCGCGCGGAGCAGGCCGCAAACGAGGGTGGCTTGCTCCGAGCACGCCGCTTGGCGACGCAAGCGCACGAGACGTGCGCGTCAGCGACGCGCTCGTTGGATGAAGTGCGAACGCGCATATATGTGGGCACGCAGCACGCAGACTGGCTTTCGCCGCGCTGCAGTTGTAACTAGCTACTCATCATGCAGACGTTTCAGTCTTCGACCTGGGCGGACGTGGACGCGCTTCGCACGGGCATCATGGCTGGCACCTCCGCCAGCATAGAAGATGCCGCCAAACTGTTTGTAGACCAGCTCGCCACGTACTCGACGGTGGTGCTCGCGCGTGTGTTTCTGGTGTTGCCGCTCAGTGGGCTGCCCGAAACCGAACAAGCCGCCGCAAGGGGCGCGGCTAGCGGGGCTTCTCAACTGAACTCAAAGACCCCGGTCCTCGCCTTGTTGGGCAGCGCCGGACGTTTGCCGCAATGGCGAGAGCGCACGAAATCGGTCGGACACTTGGCTATCCCGCTCTTGAGCAGCGATCACGTTCAGAACATCCCCATGATTGCCAAACTCCTGTCTGACCTCGAGGTAAACCTCGCGGGACTGGATGATGGAAAGCCGATTGCCACACGACGCATGCTCGGTGGCCTGAACGCCGCATTCTTCGTTGCTGACGCGGCCTCGTCGCTCGACGGCGCCGGGCGGCACATCATCCCGGCGCAGGATTTCGTGGCCGCCAACGAGGTCCGCACGGTGTTCGGTATGGGCGGCGCCTACGCGGACGGCACGCTCGCTGTCGCCATCGTATTTACGAGCGAAACGATAGACCGCGCGGTCGTCGATCGTTTCCCTAGTGTCATCAGCAATTTTAAAATGGCCACGGCCACGCTGCTTTCCACGGGCCGGGTGTACCGGGGCACTCCGTAGCGGAGGCTACTGACTAAGTCCCTGTGCGGCGTATCGCCGCCATGAGCAGTGGCAGCGAGAGCGGCTTTGTCAGTACGTCCTTCACGCACATGCCGACGCTTTCCGTCTGCGGTTGCGCGGACATGACGATGACGGGAACGTGCGCGAGGGCATCGTTCGAGGCCAACTGCGCCTTTCGGAACGCAAAGCCATCCATGACCGGCATGTTCAGGTCCAGTAGGATCACACTGGGCAACCGGTTACCCGAACGCAGGTAGTCCATGGCTTCACGCCCGTTGACCGCGCTGACAACCGAGAAGTGTTCTTCTTTCAAAAAACAGCATAACAAAGCTCGCGAATCCTCGTCGTTCTCCACGACCAAGATCGGCGGCGCCCCTGACTTCGCTCCAGCTTGATTGGTGTTCGGCACTAGCTTCTTTTTCCCCTGGGTTTCTTGGAACGCCAGGCAATCGCCTGAGTATCGATGTACTCGCGATGGGCTGTAATTTTGCCGCCAGCCACCTACTGGCGGGGGTGACCGACTTCGGTCGCGTTGCCAATCTACGACAGCCGTAGTAGTAACACGCCCATGACTTCGACCCATGAACTCGGCCCGCTCGAAATGGAGGTGTTGGGTCTGGTCGAGCGCTTGGGGCCGCAGAGCGTCACCGCAATCCAAACCCTGCTTGCGAAGAAGGGGCGAGAACTCGCGTACACCACGGTGATGACTGTGCTCTCGCGCCTTCATCACAAGGGAGCGTTGAGCCGCACCAAAGACGGCAAGCGCTTTCTGTATTCTCCGGCACGCAGCTACGGGAAAATCAAGAGCGGCGTGCTCAAGCGTATTCAGGCCGCCTTGTTTCAAGGTCGCGGCGCCTCGCCCGTCACCGCTTTGTTGAATGCCGAAGAGCTCACGAGCGAGGAGCTCCTGGAATTGCGGCGCTGGGTGAACGCACGGCTACGGGAGCGCGTCGAATGAGGCTCTTCGGCGACGCACTCTTCGACCTGATGTTCAATGTCGCACCCTCGTTCTGGGTCGGGCTGGCCGCGACACTACTCATTTTCCGGGTCTTCAAGCCGTCGCAGGGCACGGCCGCGGTTGCCTTGCTGTTGTTGCCGTTCGCGAAGGTACTGTGGGACCTGCGCATCGGTATTCCGGCGGCGTCGTTTTTCTGGGCTTCGGAGCGGGGTGTGCGGCAACAGCTGGGGCAATTTCAAATCGGCCTCGGGCTCAACCGATGGGGGCCGGGGCTTCACGGTCAA
Source organism: Polyangiaceae bacterium (assembly GCA_039936055.1). GTDB lineage: Bacteria > Myxococcota_A > Polyangia > Polyangiales > Polyangiaceae > PMG-095. Next base: position 16,190 of record JBDTJC010000387.1, read on the forward strand.
CTTACCTCATTGCATGGCGGGCAAAGCTCGCCGCAGAGCGCCGGGGACTTAGCTCTGCGCGCGTTGCGCTTCAAAGTGGGGACCAACGCGGCAAGCGTGGTCGGGTTCGCGCTGCTCGCAGTCTCGCTGGGCAAGGCAGCCCTGCGCTGCTACCGGCTCGGCGTGTTCCAACTGCTGAAGGTACGCTGGTGCCAGGGCTGCTCGGAGCTCGAAACGCGGCGCGTCGGCTGGCGCCAGGTGCGCGTGTATTCGAGCGCCACTTACCGCGGGGTGCCGTTCGCTGGCGGCCTGTGGCGCCCGTACGTCTTGCTGCCTTCAAGGCTTGCTCCGCAACTCACGCCAAGCGAGTACGAAGCCGTTATCCAGCATGAGTTGGCGCATATCCGCCACTGGGACATCGCGTTGCTGGTGCCGGTCGAATACCTGCGTGATCTGTTTTGGTACGTCCCCGGCGTGAAACCACTCATGCTGCGCCTGCACGCGCTGTTCGAACAGCGCGCAGACGAGGCCGCGGTCGCCGCCGGCGTTCCGCGCGCGGACATCGCGCGCGCGCTACTCGCCGTCGCCGAGCTCACCTTGAACGGCATGGCCCCGCCCTTGTTAGCCATGTGCCGAGGCCGCACCACACTGCGCGGGCGCGTGGAGCGGCTGCTAGCCCCAAAAGAGCCTACCCGCGCGCAGCAGCGTTGGTTTGTCCTAGCACGCGCCGCCCTGGTCACTTGGCTCGTGCTGGGCACGTTACAAGCCGCGGCTTGCGGCAATCAGATCCCCCACTGAGCAACCGGCAATGGTCGCTCAACTCTCGACCTTGTCCCTACTACAAGCATAGTAAAAAGGAGTCATCATCATGCGTCGCACACTCGTCCGCCTGGCGTTCGCCCTGCAGGGGCTCTCCGCACTCGGCTGCGCACAGGCATCGCTGCCAGCATTGCGTGTGAGCGCCCAAGACCAGACGCCTTGGCCTCCACTTGCCGTCGGGCAACCGCTGATCATCAGTTTCAAAGCTGGCCAACGCATCCCAGTAAGCGTCCAAGTGGATGGCGAAATCATCGAAACCTCGCCAACGCCCAGCATCATCTGGCTCACGGCAAAGCGTGACTTCGCCGTGCGCATTCAAGGCTCGGACATCAAAACTAGCCTTGACGGCGTGCACTTCGACGAGAAGCCCGCCGTCCCAGGGCACTTCCAGTTCGGTGTGCAAGCGACCCGTGATGCGGGCGCCCAAGTCAGCGTTCGCGTGACCACTCCGGTGCACGCAAGTGCCCGCACCAAAGCGCAATGATCCCCACTGGCAGGCAGCCAGATGCGAAGCGAGAAGATCCGAGGCAAACTCGGGGGCGTGTCTCGGACCGCTCGTTTACTCGATCTGCTGGAGTTTCTGCGCCGGCACAGGGCGCCAGTGACGGGTCCGGCGCTGGCGCGCGCGCTCGGGATCTCCATTCGCACGCTCTACCGCGATATCGCGACGCTGCAGGCGCAAGGAGCCGACATCCAGGGTGAGCCGGGGCTGGGGTACGTGCTGCGCCCGGGCTTCACGCTGCCCCCGCTGATGTTCTCGGCCGACGAGATCGAGGCGCTGATGCTCGGCTCTCGCTGGGTGGTGGTGCGCGGTGACGCTCGCCTCGCGGCAGCTGCCCAGAACGCCGTCGCCAAGATCCGCGCGGTGCTGCCCAACGAGCTACGCGACAGCGCCGACGCGGCAACACTAACCGTGCCCGATCTGGGGTCGCTCGTGCCGGCGGTCATTGATGTCGCCGTGCTGCGGGTCGCGATCCGCAAGGAGCACAAGGTCACGATCTCGTACCGTGACACCGGCGGCGCCAGCACCCAGCGCATGGTTTGGCCACTGCTCATCGGCTTCTTCGATCGCGTGCTGGTCGTTGCCGCCTGGTGCGAGCTGCGCAATGACTATCGCGCCTTTCGCGTCGACCGGATCCTCGCGCTCGAGGCGACTGAAAGCCGCTACCCGCGGCGGCGCGCCGTTATGGTCGAAGAATGGCGCGCGACCCTGGCTACGTTGGCCACTGCCAGAAACTGACAGTCGGTTGGAGGACAACCGGGTCTCAACCAAGGAGATCCCGATGCGAAAACTGAACTACATCCTGCTGTCTGTTCGCAATCCGCGCGAGAGCGCCGCCCTCTACACCCAAATTCTGGGCTGCGAGCCGGTCGAGCACTCGACGACATTCGTGCTCTACGTGCTGCCCACCGGCCTCAAGATCGGGCTCTGGATGACCAGCGAGATTAGCCCTCCGCCCGCGGCTCCCGGCGGCATCGAACTATCGTTCTCCGAGGAGAGCGAGGACGCCGTTCGACGAACGTTTGAGGATTGGAAGAAGTTGGGCCTCAAGGTACTGCAGGAGCCGACTCACTTGGACTTCGGTTTCACCTTCGTCGTCGAGGACCCGGATGGGCATCGCCTCCGGCCCTTCGTCCTCGCCGACAAACCGCGCTGAAAGCGAGGCACTAGCCCTTGAGCGCTGAGCCCGGCGCACTCGTCCTGCGCAACGCAGCGGTCACGCTCTCTAAAACCTGCGACTGGACCCGTTAGCGACGTCGACGTCACTCCATCATCGGCTCAGCTCGAGGCGCTCTCGCAGAGCGTCGAGGGCGACGCTCTCAATCTCATCGCGAATGTGCACCGCATGCATGTTTCGCAGGAGCACCTTCTGGACGCCGGCACGATTGATGGCGTCCAAAACTACGTCGGGCGCGGGGTCCGCCATGAACAGAATGCGCTGCACATGGGGCCAGCGCTGGCGAACGTCGCTAAGCAGGGCAACGCCATCAATTCCCCAGATGAATTGGTCCGACACGATGACGTCGACATGCGAGTGTCCGAGGATCTCCAATGCTTCGAGGCGGCTCGTCGCGCCGAGCGCTGTCATGTCGCACTCCGCGAGAACGCGCACCAGCGATTCGCGCAGCGCATCGTCGGTGTCCACGACCAGGACGACGGCAGCGCTCCCCGCGACTGGCCCGCACTGCTCCGTTTTTGGTCCCACACGGTCCGCCACGAGCATGGCCCCGGAGCCTCGCTCCTCAGGATCAGTCTTGTACTGAATCGAAACATTGGGTGCACGCGACAACCGAGAACCTCCTGCGAACGTCCTTTCAAGGATGACGCCCACTTTCATGCGAGTCAAACTCGACAACAAATCGACGCACACTAGCGGCGAAGCGGATTCCTGAATGAAGCCATGAGTTTGACGCCACGCGGTCAGCTTTCGCGCGAATGGGTCGCAGTGCTGGAATCACGTCGCGAACGATGACACGTTCGCGCGCGTGCAGAGGGCTCCCGCCGCGGGGTGGCCGAGCCCGCCGCCGTCAGAGCGACCAGCGCTCCCCGATCAGGCGCGGAGCCACGTGAATGACCAACGCGCCAAAGCCAAGTTACTCCGAGAATCTCCTGATCATCAAATCCAGATCGCTGCGCCAGATCACCACGCCGCGTCCCTGGTAGTATTCGTTCTCCGTAATGATGTCCGACCCGTCCGAGCGTCGAGCCGGACCTTCCGCTGTGCGGTGTAGGGCGTCGTGGGCAGTGCGCCGAGCAGCACGGAAGGCTGCCAGGAGTCGGCGCGAAAGCGGGCGGCGCGCACTTCGCCGCTCGGCGTGACGCCGACCACGAATCCGTTGCCCGCGGGCATCGCCTCGACTTGGGTGGGTTCGGGGGGCAAGCTCGGCGTCCAATGAACGGCTCGGCTTTCGAGGATGTGATTGAGTCGGTGCGTGCGGCGCTCAATGCCAAGCGTGGTGAAGCGGCCGGGCGTGTGGCTTCGATTGAAGCGGCGTTGCGCGGTTACGAGCGAGCGCTGGAACTCGAAATCGCGCAGGCGTTTGCGGCCGAGCACGGGTTGAAGCAACCAGCTCGCGGCGAGCACGCCGTCGATGCGGCGCGCAAATTGGCCAAGGCCGTCGCAGCGTTGCCGGAGCTCGCCAACACGGCGGCTGCGGCGAGCTCCGGGGCGCCGGCAAGCAAGAGCGCTGAGCTGGCGACGGACCTGGCGCCTGAAGCCGATCCGGGCAAGCCGCGCCACGTGGGCGGTAAGCTAGTGATCATCGGTGCGCTTTCGGGACGCGAGAAATCGGGCTCATTGCCGCCCGAGTTCGACGCGGACGTCGAGTGGATCGACACGGAGCGTGACGGCGTGCACGCCGTTGGCAATTTGCCGCAACGCATTCGGCAGGGCCGTGTGGCCGCAGTCGTAATTTTGGATCGCATCGTTTCGCACAAACACACCGAGCCGGTGGTGGCTGCGGCGCGCGATGCTCGTGTGCCCGTCGCCTTCGCCGGTCAGGGCGGCAAAGCGCAGATGGCCCGCGCGCTCGCACAAATCGCCGAAATGCGCCGCGAACGCGCCTAGCGCCCCGCGCGCTCATCCATGCGCGCTCAGATTCTCGCGCTCGCGCTCGCGCTCGCGAGCCCGAACCGACGCCCGCGCTGCGGACGAGTCCTCTTTTTTGGCTCAGTCCTTGTACGTGCACAAACACGTTCGCGCGCGTGCAGAGGCCTCCCGCCGCGGGGAGCCGGGGGCCGCCGCGATTCCGGCACGATCGAACTTGGCGGCGACACGCAGGACCCAAGCGAGTTCGACGAGCACGAGCGTTGTGAGACCGTTGTGAGGAAGACCCCGCCGGAAGCTACCGCTGTGCTTTGTGAATAGATGCGACAATGTGCGAGGTGTCGGGAGGTGGACCTACACGCGAGTCACCTTGAAACGGCTGGTCTTGCCGCCTGTCCCAGAGCTTTCGCGAACGCCGGTGGACGAGCGCCCAGAAGAAGTGATCCGGAGGCGTGCGTGGCCTGACGTTTCCGCCAAGCTACTGGTTGTATGGGGCGCACCGTGATCGACCCGCGCCGAAGCGCTCAATCTTCCCGCGCTCGAAGGAGACGAGGTTGCGCGCGCGCGGCATCGACATCGGGGAATGCTGGCAGGCTGTGCGCGGTCTTCGCCTCGCTGCTCGTGAGCAGTTCAGGCTGCGGCTCTTCACCAAGCGGCGGGACACCCATGATCCGTGGATCGGGCGCTGGAGGCATCGCGGCGCAGAGCGGCGCGCGAGGCGCTTCCGTCGCGGCGAGTGGCACGAGTGGCACCAGTGGCACCAGTGACGCAGGCGCGGAGGCCGGTTTGCCGAACACCGCGGGCGCAGGCGCAAACGCGCACTCGGGAGGGAGTGGCGGTAGCAGCGGCGTGCCCGCGGGCGGCGCCGATAGCAGCATGGGGGGCACGAGCACTACGGCTCCAACTGGACTGCTGACGGAGTTGCTCAATCACCCAGAGCTGACCGCCATCACCGACGCAACTCCGGAGCTCAGCTGGATCGTCAATTCGACGCAAACAGGTGACAAGCAAACGGCGTATCGAGTCCTCGTTGCCACGAGCGCCGACGGCCTCGCGACCGACACCGGGGACCTGTGGGACTCGGGCAAGGTTGCCTCGGCGAACTCGGTCAACGTGACGTACGCCGGAAAAGTACTTGCCGCAGCGGGTAGCTACTTCTGGAAGGTGCAAACTTGGGACGCCACCGATCACGCGAGCCCCTGGTCCGCGACTCAAAAGTTCGTGATGGCCAGCAGCGTAGGTTCGTACTCGACCGCGACCGAACCGACGGCTATCGAGCGGCTGCCTCCGTCGCAATTGTTGCAGCTCGGAACCGGGCACTACTTCATCGATTTTGGGCGCGCGGCATTTGGGTGGTTGGAGCTCTCGCTCGACGCGGCCAACGCGGGTGCTTCCGTGGAGGTGGATCTCGGAGAGAAAGCCAAGGGGCAAGCGGTGGACTCCGCGCCCGGTGCCAGCATTCGGTACGCGAAGGTCAGCGTGACGCTGAAACAAGGCAAGAATACGTATGGGGTGCAGACGCCGGCCGATAGTACCAACACGAGCTCCCCGGCCATCCCGCTGCCTGCCTCCATCGGCGTGGTGATGCCGTTTCGTTACGTCGAGGTAGTCAATTCGCCCGTCGCGTTGACGACGGACATGATCCGGCAAGTGGCGGTGCACTACCCGGTGGACAACACGGCGTCGACCTTCAAGTCGTCGGATGCGACGTTGAATCAAGTGGCCGATATCTCGCGCTATAGCGTGATCGCGACGACGTTTACTGGCCTCTACATCGACGGCGACCGCGAGCGTACGCCGTACGAGGCAGACGCGTACATCCAAGGCTTGGGTCACTACGGCGTCGACCGTGAGTTCGCGCTCGCGCGCCACAGCCACGAATACCTGCTGTCGCATCCGACTTGGCCGACCGAATGGAAACAGCACTCCGTGATGATGGCCTGGACGGACTGGATGTATACGGGCGACACCGAGTCACTCGCGCAAGCGTACAGCGTGCTCATCAAGGAAAAAACGCTCGAGTCCTACGCGGGTTCGGACGGGCTGCTCAATACTCACGGCTTGCGAGACATCGTCGATTGGCCGGAAGGAGAGCGCGACGGCTACGTGCTCACCGACGAAAATACCGTGGTCAATTCGT
>JBDTJC010000388.1:0-6585 GCA_039936055.1 Polyangiaceae bacterium
AGTCGTCGCCACGAGCGACGAAGTGAACTACCTGTTCCAAGCCGTGGAGCACGTGTTCCCCGCGGTGCGCAGCGCGCGCGCGATTGGGACGTGGGGCGGCGTACGCCCCACGCTCTATGACTGGGGCCAACCGACTCGATAGCGTTTGGACGCCCTAACCCCGAGCACCCTAAGGTCGCTGCGCCCTTCTATGATCTGATGGAACTGAGCGCGGCTCGTCGCTACTCGAACGTGTCTTCGGTGCTCGAGCTTTCTGGCGCTTCGCAAGTAGTTGACGTGGGGGGCGGGGAGGGCTCATTGCTCGTTCAGGTATTGAAGGAGAATCCGCACCTCAAAGGGATCTTGTTCGACTTACCGGTGGTCTCTGGTCGTGCTCGTGAGCGAATTACAACCGCGGGATTCGTCAATCGCTGCGAGATCATTGCAGGCGATTTCCGTGAACGAGTGCCCTCGGGCGGGGACGTCTACATTCTGGCGCAGATTCTGAATAATTGGCGAGACGCTGACGCGCGTATCATTCTAAGCAACTGCCGCACAGCGATGCGACCCGGTGCCAGGCTGCTGGTTCTCGAAGCCATCTTTTCCCCGGGGCCACTATCCCGCTGGCGCACTCTGGTGAGCCTGGGCGTGATGGCTCAGCGCGGCGGGCGCACCCGGAGTGAATCGCAGCTCCGAACGTTGATCGCGAACAGCGGTTTCAGGATCGACAGCATTCAGCGCCTGCCCGAGAGCGAGACCTACGCAGTCAACGCTGAAGCAGTCTGAGCATCACGCTTCGACCGTTTCGGGCTCGGCCTGCGGTTCTGGCGCGCTGCGATAGCGCCAGAACGCTGGCAGCAGCGGGATGCAAGCTGCAACGCCACCTACGCAAAGCAGGCCACCCCAGGTGATCGCACGGGCAAGCCCAAAGCGTCCGGCCATCAGCCCCGCGCGAGTGTTGCCGAGCAGCGGTCCGGTCATGTACGAGAGTTGCTCGATGCCAGCCATGCGTCCACGCAGGCTCGAGGGAATCGACTCGTTCCAGATGGTCATCCGGAACAGGCCGCTGGTCATGTCGGCGGCGCCGGCGACCACCAGACAAGCCATCGCGGCGAGCAATGACGGCGCGTGACCGAGGGCGACGATCGCGAGACCCCAGGTTGCCGCCGCTAGTATCACGGCTGCGCCGCGTCGCCTGAAGGTCCGCGTCCACCCGCTAAAAACCGATACGGCGAAAGCGCCGACGCTCATCGCTGAATACAGGTAGCCTACGGAGGTCGTGCCGCCCCATTGTGCGCCGAGTGCAGGAAACAGCGCCATCGGCATAGCACACGACAGCGCGACGATGTCGACCACGTAGGTGCCGATCAACTCTGGTCGACTTGCAGCGTATCGTAGGCCCTCGAGAATGGTCGCTAGTCCGGCAGGCTGCGCGTCTTCTGCAGGGGGCATGGGCGGGATTCGAGAAAGCGCAAGCAAGGACAGCGCGAAGGTGCCCGCGTCGAGCGCGAAGGTGAACGGCAGGCCGAAGGCTTGGATGCACACGCCCGCGAGCGATGGACCGACGATGGCGGCGGTTGTGCCGCGCAGCGACGTTAGCGCCGAGACGGAAGCTAGATCGTTCGCGGCGACGAGCCGCGGGGTCAGCGACTCGAGCGCCGGTGTGTGGAAGCCCATCACCGCCGACATGATGGCCGCTACGACGAAGAGCAATACGACGCTCGGATGCGGTAGCGAAGCGTTGATGGCAAGCGCAATTGAACCGCTGCACAACAAGAGCTCAGCAGAACGAAGTAAGCGTCTCCGATCGACCGCGTCTGCGAACGCTCCGCCCCACAGCGCCGTTGCTGCGATGGGCACTAGCTGAACCGCGCCGAGCAGCCCGACGAGCGATGAGGAACGCGTGATGGTGTAGATCTGAACCGGGAGCGCGACGTACGTCAGCATGCTGCCGAGCGAGCTCACGAGCTGACCCGCGTACAGCGAACGAAAGTCGGGATGCCGCCGAAGCGGCGAAACGTCGATGAACACTAGCGCCCTCCTACTGCCTGGATGGACGGTTAAGCGATGTCATCAATCGTGTCAACGAAAGTGCCGCGATCGCTTTGCCGTGAAGCATCTTGAAATATAATCACCCAATTCGGGCTGGCCGGTCGTGTCTTGTGCTCGATTGAGCGGAGGACGTGGATTGTTGTTAGTGCGTTAGTGCGGTATCCAGAGTGCGTTTCAGGCGGAGTCCATCCATTTCGGAAGCGGTTTCGATCATCCGATTACGTAGTTCCCAGTCGCCATGGAAGCGACTTGGCCGCAGGCTAATGGCCGCAAACACTTCGTCAGAGACCTCGACTTCGGTGTCGTAGGAGCGGGTGTCCAGTGCGGCTTTGATCTTCAGGCCGGTGGTCGTCGTGGTGTGGCGATGATGCTGACGACCGTTTGCACGCTGAGCAGCGGGCGGCCTCGCCCAGTGCCACGATTCAAGGGTGGAGACACTGCTGGGAGTTTCACGTTGGGCGCGCTCGGCGGTCTCGCATCTGGAAGTTGGCCGCAACGCGCTTCAATCGCGACGCGCTAGCATGCGCTTGACCTGCAGGCGGAATCGTCCGTGTTCCCACAGGGCAACAGCATGGCGATGTTATCCCACGCGGATGGCACCGCAACGACACGAAGCAGGCCGTAGCGCACGGCGCAGCGGCCCGGTGATCAAACCTTGCCCCACAACCGCGCTGCCAAAGGCGTCGTCAACTTGCGTGCGCGCGTTTGCGCATGTCGAGTTCCGTCATTCGACCCGCATAGATTGAGCACGTTTGCGATCGGGATGATGTTGACTCTCGCAGACACTCGATGCTACGTACTCCTGCACACTGCAGAGAGGGCGGATCATGTCGGTATTTAGTTCCCGGCGAAGTTTCCTGGCGAATGCGGGCGGCGCTTGGGTCAGCGCGGCCATGGGTTGCTTAGGCGGTGCATCGAGCGCGCTAGCCCAAGGTGCTGCTTCGCGCGAGTCATCTAAGCCACCGTACGCGGCTAGGATCGATCAAGTCGATCCCGAGCTTGTTCGGCAGTTCGCATCCGGCCTGGAGGGCCGTGCGATCAAGCCCGGCGACGGCACGTACGATGCCGTCCGCCAAGTCTGGAACGCTGCTTACGACAAACGCCCGGGGCTTATCGTGGTCTGTTCAAATGCGTCGGACGCGGCTCGCACGGTCGAGTTTGCGCATCGGCACGACCTGCTGCTGGCGGTGCGTTCCGGTGGTCACAGCGTAGCCGGCAAGTCGACCTGTGACGGTGGCATCGTGGTGGACCTGTCCGGCCTCAAGGGAGTCAAGATCGATTCAGCGAAGCGCATCGCTCGCGTCGGATCCGGCCTGACGCTCGCTGAGTTCGACGGAGCAACAGCAGCTGAAGGGTTGGCAACGACCTCAGGTACGGAGCCGTCGACGGGCATCGCCGGCTTGACGTTGGGCGGGGGGCTCGGCTGGCTGATGGGGAAGTACGGCTTTGCCTGTGACAACGTGCGGTCGGTCGACATCGTGTTGGCCGATGGCAAAGCGGTGACAGCGAGCTCAACTAAGAACCCAGACCTGTATTGGGCAGTGCGGGGCGCCGGCGCAAATTTTGGTGTGGTTACCGCCCTGGAATACGATCTACATCCCGTGGCTTCAATTTACGGGGGGGTGCTAAAGTTCCCGCACGAGAGTCTGCGCGATGTGATGAAGCACTATCGCGAGTTCGTGCACACGATCCCGGACGAAGTAGGCATCTCGCTAGGCGTGATTCCCAGTGCTTCCGGTAAGCCGTTGGCTTCTATGGCCGTGTCGTATTGCGGCGACCCCGCAGAAGGCGAGAAAGTTCTGCGCCAGTTGCGCAGCTTCCGGCCCATCTTGTCGGACGACGTGAAGGTCATGCCGTACCTCGCTTTTCAAAAACGCGGTGGGCTGCCGCCGAAGTTGCGCTTTCACGCTTACGTGCGGAGCAGTTTCCTGTCCGAGCTATCCGACGACGCCATCGAGGTCATCGCGACGAATGCTGCGACCGCGCCGCCCTTCAGCGGCAGCTTCGTGATCGAATGTGTTCACGGCAAGGCGGCGCGAATGCCGCTGACAGCTGCGGCTTTTCCGCATCGCTTCTTTGGGCATAACTTCTCAGTCCACGCGGATTGGATCGAGCCCGCGGAAGAGGACAGCGCCAAGAAATGGGGCACCACGTTCTGGGCGGCGATGCAGCCCCATGTCCGTGCCGCCGTGTACAGCAACTACCTCGCGGAAGAGGGGCAGAGTCGCGTGATGGCCGGCTACGGCGCCAACTACCAGCGCTTGGCAGTCCTGAAGCGTAAGTACGATCCTTCGAATTTCTTTCACATGAATCAGAACGTGCTTCCTGCAGTCTGACGCCACCGGAGTATCACGATGCGACCAGATCAGTTCATTCCGCAATTGATTGTCCTCGACGGTTCGAAGGCCATGGAGTTCTACAAGAAGGCGTTCGGTGCCCTGGAGGTCTCACGCACGATGACTGAAGACGGAAAGAAGCTGGTGCACGGAGAGCTCTCGCTCGACGGCCACCTGTTCTACGTTTCTGATGAATTCGATGCGAGCCAACAAGGCACCTGTAAGTCGCCGCAGTCGCTCGGCGGAACCGGTGTGCGCATCACCATCTTGGTCGAGGACGCGGACAAGATCGCCCGACAAGCGATAGAGCTCGGCGCGAAGGCTCTAATGCCGGTTCAGGATATGTTTTGGGGGGGGCGGTACGGCAAGCTACTCGACCCGTTCGGGCACGAGTGGGGTGTCAATCAACAGAAACGAGAGCAAACCGAGGCAGAAACTCAAGAAGCGGCGAACAAGTACTTCAAAGAAAAGCGCTGAAGAGCGTTCGAACAGTGCCGAACTGGTGAAGTGTTCGGTGCCTCTCAAGCGTTCTCGTCGATGCGCAATGGCGCAGGTGCGCCTGCTGCGTTCGTTGCAACGGCACTCGCCCCCTGTACAAATGAAAGGGGGCGTTTCGCAAAATTCGTGACCGGATAACGAAATCCCAGCATCGATTTCGAAGTGATGAAACAACCAATCCCGCACGGGGGGTGTCAGGTGAGCCAAGCATTCATCCGAAGATGCAACGACCTTTCCATGATCCTCGGCGTGCGCAGTGATGGGGGAGGCCTGAGTCATGCGTAGGGTCGTCGTGGTTGGGGCCGGGTTGGCGGGGCTTGCTGTCAGCGCGTTGCTCTCTAGGGCTGGCTTCTCAATAGTGGTCGTAGAGTCGCGGCGCCAGGCACCTCAGCAGGAAGATTCGTCACGCTCCATCAATTTGGCGTTGTCCGCCCGTGGCATTCGCACTCTCGACGAGCTGGGGATTACACGGGAGGCGATGCAAAGCGCAGTGCCCATGTACGGGCGGCGGCTTCACCTGCCTGACGGCACAGAGGAATTCGAATCCTACGATCTGGTCGGCAATAACGCGATTTACTCGATCCGTCGCTCCCGGTTGTGGAAGTTGTTGTCTGACGCGGCACAGGCGAGCGGCGTGGTTATCCGCTACGACGCAAGCTGCGTGGACGTCGACGCTGAGTCACGTACCGTGACGCTCTCTGACTACGACGGCCGCAGGTCGGATCTGGCGTTCGATGCCCTTTTGGGCTGCGATGGGGCTCATTCGGCCGTGCGCCGCGCGCTCGGTCGGTCTGGCGCAGTTGCCACGGAAATGCAGCACATTCGCCATGGCTACATGGAGCTCTCGTTTCCCCGGAGCAAGGCCCAGAAACTCGAGCCCGACGGTCTACACATCTGGGCGCGTAAGGACCACATGCTGGTGGCTTTACCGAACGCCGACGGCAGCTTTGCCGGGACGGTGTTCGTTCCGCTCGAGCACGAGGGAAGCAACCGCTTTCAAAGTAAGCGTGAGCAGTTACTTGCCGTTCTGGAGCAACATTTCGCTGATGCCACTGAGCTAGTTGCGGACTTGTCGGGCGCGGTATCGAAGAACCCGCTGTGTCGGCTATTTGCAACTCGGTGCGATGCCTGGAGCCACGCCGGCTCGGTCCTGCTGATGGGTGATGCCGTGCACAGCATGGCTCCCTTCTATGGCCAGGGCATGAATTGCGCGCTGGAAGACTGTCACGTGTTCATGCGTTGCATGGAGCGTGGGCGCGGGGATTGGCCCACGGTGTTCGCAGATTTCGAACGTTCCCGTCGTCCGGATACGGACGCCATCACCAACCTTTCACAGGCGAACTATCGGGAGATGAGCCACCACGGCTTGCCCAACAACCACAAGTTGCGGCGCGAGATTGAGCGCGCTTTGCAGGCCCGTTTCCCGGAAGCCTGTGTGCCCCTGTACGCGCTCGTCAGCTTCCAACCGAGCGACCCCTCGGCCGGCATCGACGAGTTCGCATACTGATACGATTATGTCGACTCGATAGCGTTTGGACGCCCTAACCCCCGCTCGACGGCTCGGTGACCAGGGCCAGCAAACGCATGCGCCCCCCGCAGCTCGGGCACTTCTCTACGTCGACCCCGAACGTCCGTTTCAACAGCTCAGCCCACGGGCGGTAGCGCTCACTCGATCCTGCGCTCAGAGGCGCTGGAGCGAGCGAATCACCAGCGCCTCGCG
>JBDTJC010000389.1:0-3727 GCA_039936055.1 Polyangiaceae bacterium
TCGGCGGCCCACCATCGACCCGCTCGGCCAGCGCGCCCTTTTCCTAGTGGCCCCCCAACCCCATCCCGCTTGCCCCTGCGAATTTGTGTCCCTCCGAACCCGATCCCAAGATCTCGCCCGATCCCCCACCGATCAACCGCTCCCCATCCCGCTTCCGGCCCCGTCACCAATCAAGACTGCGCGAGTTTCGGGCTATAAGAGTGCCCGATGAGTTCCCCGGAATCCGAACGCGCGACCTTGCTGGTGTCCTGCCCGGATCGGCGCGGGATCGTCGCGGCGCTGGCCCAGGTCCTTTACGGCCATGGCGCGAACATCTTCGATTCCGACCAGCACACGGACACGGTCGCGGCGCAGTTTTTTCAGCGCCTGCACTTCGACCTAACGGACCTACAGACTGACCGCGGCACGCTCGAACGCGCCATTGCGGAGGTCGCCGAGCGCTTCAGTATGCGTTACGAGCTGCGCTATCAGAAGCAGCGGAAGCGCGTGGCGCTGTTCGTGTCGCGCTACGACCATTGTTTGTATGATTTGCTGCTCCGCCACCAAAGCGGTGAGCTGCGCTGCGAGCTGCCGCTGATCGTCAGCAATCACCCAGAGCTTGAGCACGTCGCGAAGCAATTCGGGGTGGAGTTTCGGCTCGTGCCCGTATCCGCCGCGAACAAGCCCGAAGCGGAAGCCGCACAGCTCGCGCTACTGCGCGAGGCGAACGTGGATCTGCTGGTGCTTGCGCGCTACATGCAGATCCTGAGCGCGGAGTTCGTGCACACGTTCTCCGGTAAGGTGATCAACATTCACCATTCGTTTTTGCCCGCGTTCGTGGGTGGTAAGCCCTACCACCAGGCCTACCAACGCGGCGTGAAGCTGATCGGCGCCACCGCGCATTACGCCAGCGCGGTCCTAGATGAAGGTCCGATCATCGAGCAAGACGTCGTGCGCTGCTCGCATCGTGATGCGATCGATGACTTGGTACGAAAAGGCCGCGATCTCGAGAAGGTGGTACTGGCGCGCGCCGTGCGCCTGCACATCGAAGACCGCGTGCTCGTGTACGGCAATAAGACCGTCGTATTCGAGTGAGCTCGCGTCCGTTAAGCGTTCGCGTCGAAACGCGCGCGCAAGCGGGCTACGGCGTGGTCGACTTCGGGCCAGCTGACGACTTGATGCAATCGGGGGTCGCGAAGCGTCACTTTCCGGGCGTTGCTGCCGCCGAGCCAGACTTCCATCTCGTTCGGTAGAGCGGCCAAAAGACTGCGCAAATGCGCGTCCGTGACGGCGACTTCAGAGCTCAAGGAGATGGTGATGCCGATCACCTGTGCCGATAGCGCGACGGCCGCTTCTGCAACTTGGTCGGCTGGCGTGTTCACACCCAAGACGCGCGGGGTGACGCCTTCCAGTGCGAGGTACAGCGCCACCATGTGGATGCCCAAGCTGTGCTTCTCGTCCGTGAAGCCGGCGAGCAGCGCGACGGGGCCCGCGGCGCGATTCTCGTACGCCGACAACAGCAGCCGCAATTGACTGGCCAGCACTTCGGAAGCCAGGTGCTCATGGCGCACGCCAATGCGCCCATCAGCCCATGCTTCACCGACCCGCTCGACGAGTGGCGCCGCGACTTCGATCAGGAATTGCCGTGGGCCGAGCAGCGCGACGCTTTGGCGGAGCTCGTCACGCAGGCCGTCCGGGTCATCCGCGATCAGGCGTTTGAGCAGTGAGTCCAGGGTAGGGGTGCGCGGTTCGTTGGCTTCGGTGCGAGCAGAGGTGGCGAGTAAGCCGCGCAGGTCTTGCGTACTGCGGTGGATCACTTCACCCGAGCGGAAGCCGGCCTTCAGCGTGCGCGAGATCAACACCAGGCGCTCGATGTCTGCGTCCGTGTACACGCGCACTTGCGAGTCATTGCGTGCTGGCTTGGGAAAGCCGTAACGGCGTTCCCACATGCGCAGCGTGTCCGACGAAATTCCGGTCAGCCGCGAGGCGACGCGAATGGAGTAACCCTGAAGGATTTCAGGGATGTCGTCGCGCTGCACCATTTGGCCATAGGTCTAGTCCTAGACAAGCGTTCGTCAAGTCTTGTCAACGCGCCAGCATCGGTGTAACAGTTCGAAACTAAAGAGGTTTTGCCGAACGTGCCGCCTCGATCGCCTGATCCAGGGCCATTGGGCTGAATCCGACCAAGATCTGCCCCATCAGGTCGATCACCGGGATGCTCGAGCCGGCGCGCCCGGCGCGGGCCAGCTTTTGCCGCATTTCAGCGGCCGCGACCTCGTTCTCCTCGATGTCCTTGAAGACAACGGTCACGCCCTTTTGCTTCAGGTAGCGCGCGGTGTCGTGGCAGGGCTTGCACCACGAGGCACCGTAAATGGTCGCGCTGATGCCGGAGGCGGGCGCTTTCTTGGGCGCGTTGTTGGCCTCCGCCGCGGGCGACTCCGTAGCCGCAGAGTCCGCGGGTGCGGGCACGGCGCTCGGTGCGAGTGCTTCCAGCCGCGCCTTCCGCTTACTGGCGCCGAGTTCGTCCCACGCGGCGCGCGTCATGGTCTTTACGCGGTACGCGCCAGTGGGCGTGACCTCGTTCAGGTTCGAGACGTACACCAGTTTGCCGGTGCCCTCTTCGCGCGTGGTCACGACGACGCGCACGTTGTCGCGCCCTTCCTTGGGCACGTCCGCTGGCTTCTGCACGACGTGGAAATCACCCTTATCGTCGACCCAGGTGAGCAGCAGATTCGGTGTGTCGTCTTTGATCTCGAGCGGAGGCAGCTCATTGCTCTGCGGAGCGGCGCCCGTGTCGTCACTGGGCGTGGGTGCGGCTTGCTTATGGCACCCCACCAAACAAATACTCGCGAGCAAACCACACGCGCCGAACCGGAGTAAGCGGCTCATGAGCGCTTCCCGTTCTGCGCGATGGCTTCGGACAGCGTGGCCCACTCGGTCAGCATTCGCTCCATCTCGCTCGCCAAAGTTCGTTCTTTGTTTGCCCATTCGTGGAGTTCGGACCAGTTGCCTCCGCCCGCCTCGCGGAGAGAGATTCGTATGCGCTCAAGCTGCCCCTCTCCCTTTTGGATTGCAAGCTCGAGCTCTTGGACGCGCTTCTGTTTCCGCGCAGATTCCCGGGCGTCATCCTGCTGTTTACCGCGCTCCGCGGTGCCGGGCGAGCGCTCGGGGGCAGCCGACTGCTTGGCTTGGCTTTGGTTTTTGGATTTGCCCTTTTGCGACTCTTTTGCCGACTGGCGAGCTCGTGCAGCTTCCGCCTCGGCTTCCGCCATCTGTTTCCTGTGCTTGGCTTCGGCGTAGTCCTTGAAGCCGCCGTCGTACAGGTCGATGCCGTCGGGGCCGAAGCTCGCGGTACGCGTGGTCACCGTTTCCAGGAAGCGACGGTCATGGGAGATCAGCACCACGGTGCCTTCGAAGCCAACCAGCGCTTCTTCCAAGATTTCGGCGGCAGGAATATCCAAGTGGTTCGTGGGTTCATCCAGGAACAGCAAGTTGCGCGGTTCGAGCAGCAGCTTGGCCAGCGCGAGGCGCGTGCTTTCACCACCGGAAAGGCTGGACACTTTGCGCAACGGGTCGTCCCCGTAGAAGCGGAAGCGCGCCAGATATTGACGAGCGCCATCCGCGTTCAAGTCACCGCGCACACTGCGCACTTCATCCACGCCCGTCTTGTTCGGGTCGAGTGAGCCCAAGTGCTGATCGAAGTAGCCCTCGTGCAAGTTGGTCCCGCGCTTCACGTCACCGCGGTCGC
>JBDTJC010000390.1:0-10453 GCA_039936055.1 Polyangiaceae bacterium
TTGCAGGTCGCCGCGCAGCGACTGGCGCACGCGCTCCTCGGCACAGGACCGCTTCGTCTGCGCCGTCGCGACGCGACGATCGGGACGCAACGTTTTTTCGAGCAGCTCCGGGAGTTTCTGGAAGAACAGCTGGAGACCGGGCGGCTCGTCGTCCTTGCTGAGCCGGCGATCGCCAATGTTCCCGAGCAAGAGCTCACCGTCCGGCGCCCGCGGCTGGACCCGCAACCAGCCGCCGAGCTCATTCCGCGCCGCGAAGCGCCGCTCCAAACGTCGTTCGAGGTGCGCTTCGTCGATGAAATCGGACAAGCCATTTCTAGGCTCGAAGTGGAGATCGCCGCCGGTGATCGCGTAGAAAGCGTGACCACCAACGCTGCCGGCGTGGCGCTCCTCGAAGGGACCACGGCCGGAAGTGGCACCGTCACTGTGCTCGATCCCGCTGCGCTCGAGAAAATCCTGGAACCCCGCTGGGCGAAACTGCGCAACGGCAAAGCCTCCGGCGGCTTGAACACAACAGAGCAACTGTTCGACGGTCGGGACCTCGACACAACGGCCATCAAAGGCGGTGTGCCCAACACCGTTGTCATCAAGCCGAAGCTCGGCACGCTATCCGCAGAGCTGTGGGACAAGGGCGGCCGCGTTCGTCACGCCAACCGTGACTACACCATTGCTGGTCCGATGCAGTTTTCGGGCACCACGGACCAAAATGGGCGGCTGTTCCACGACAACGTCTTCCCCGGTGACTACACGCTGACCTTGACAGTCGACCTCTTCGAAGGTGAAGACAAAGTGACCGACACGTACCAGGCGTCACTGGTGGTGCAGAGCGCATGAGCACCGTGCAGATCCGTTTGCTGGGTGCCGTGCCGCGCACGGTGCTCGCGCGCCTGCAAATGTTCTTCAACACGAACAAGACATTCTTGCTTCCCACGGCGCTACCGGCCGTCGAAAAGCTGCGCCAAGTCTACGCCGACAACAGCCCAGGCGAGCTCCTCGTCGTGGGTCACGCGGACACGGTGGGCGACGCCGCCTACAACGACAAGCTCTCACTAGCGCGCGCAAAAGCGACTGTCGCTTTCCTGGAAGACGACTTCCAGACGTGGCTGGATTTTTACGACTCGAGCGTCGATTCCAAACAGCGCTGGGGCAAGGTCGAAGATCACTTGATGATCATCTCCATGCCGGACTTCGACACGAAGACGAAGGGCGACGATGCCGTCAGCTGGTACCAAGGCACGCGCAAGCTCACGGTAGACGGAAAAGCGGGTACCCAGACGCGCACCGCGCTGATCCAGGAGTACATGTCGCTGGACGGCGCCTCGCTCGCGGACCTGGGCATTCAGATCGACGCCACGCCGCACGGTTGCGGTGAAAATTTCCCACTCGACGCGACCGGTAAGGAGCTGGACACCGCTCCGGCCGACCACAAGCGTGATCCGATCGATCGGCGCGTGGAGCTCTTCTTCTTCGATTCCGAGTTTGGCATTGTGCCTGCGCCGCCGGGCGACAACTCAGGGCCCGGCAGCAGGCAATACCCTGCTTGGCGCAAGGGCGTCTCGGAAACAGTCGAACTTTCGGCAGACGACGTCGACGGCCCGAAGGTTACCTTTATCGAAATGGCGGATGCGCACTTCCGCACCAACAGCGCGGTCGTGTTGCCCGAAGGCGAAGACCCCGACGCCAGCGGAGAGCACCAGGCCTTCACGTCCGTGGGCGTGATCGCCACGGCGCTTCGCTTCAGCGACGAACATCCGAACCGCTCCCTGCTCGTCGCGGGACACACTGATACGACCGGCGACACGTCTTTCAACCAACCGCTGAGCGAAGAGCGCGCCAGCGTTACGCTCGCGTTGCTCAAAGGTGGCGCGCAGAGTCGCGACGATTTCGGATCGCGCTGCAACGGCCGCCATACCGTCAGCGACTACAAGCAGATTTTGTCCTGGCTCGCGCGTGCTTTCCCGGGCATCTTCGCAGCCTGCGAGCCAGGCGCGATCGACGAGAACGCGGCGAGCGGCGTCCAGTTCGTGCGGGCCTTTCAGACCGCGTACAACGACAACAAAGCGTCGCTCGGTCTGGATGCGAAGACGACGGCCGATCTCCAGACTGACGGCGCCATAGGGCCAAAGACGTGGGGCGGCATCTTCGACTGCTATGAATTTGCGCTGCAGCAGGAGCTCGGGACCGACGCCGACGGCTTGCAAGCCCTACGCGACAGGCTCGCATTCGCGGATCCCCAGCACGAAAGCCTCGGCTTCAGCGAGTACTTCCCAATCGAGGAGCTCGGAGTCGACAACTTCCGCAGCCAAACCAACCGCCGCGTCGAGCTCCTGTTCTTCGAGCCCGGTGAGGAGCCGGACCTGGCGCACGCTGCGGACGATCCGGAGACGAGCGATCTGTATCTGCCGGGGCGCTATCAGCGAACGTCGATCGACGTTCGTACCAGCGCGAAGACGAGTGGCAATCTTTGCGTGTACACGTTCGCTCAGCCGGACGAAGAGCTGGAGCTGCTGGTGCGCTCCCAATCCGGCGAAATCGTCGCTAGCTTTAGTCGTGACAACGGCGAGACGCTCGACGGCGACGTCGTCATGTGGCAGCTCGACCCAGACAACTTGCCCAACCCGACATCGCTCGCGATAAAGCGAGGTGATTTGATCGAGGAGCACGGCTCGCCCTTCGATCCCGGCGCGGCGCTGGAAGACTTCGAGAATGGACAGCTGGCAGATGCGACCGACATCGTGCGCGGCAGCGGCAGCACCGACAATCGCGTCGCGGGCCCGGGCGCGGGGACGAGCGCGAGCACCGGTCCTACGCCCGCCCTGAGCGATCTGCGAATCGTGGTTCGTTTCGCGAACGCCGGTCACCGTTTCCTGCAATTTGCCAACGTCACCCTGAACGGTGCCATCCCTCTTCCGCTAGACAGCCGTCCAGGAAGCCAGGTTTTCGACGTGCCTGCGGGTGCGACGCAGCTTCAGCTCCAGGTGATCATTCCGCCGCTGGCCCCGGGTGCGAAGAAAAACATCCTGCTCATCAACCAAAGCTACAAGCTTTTCCCCAACAACGCGATCGGCTTCAAGGTGCCGGCTCGTATGATCACCGAGGTGAATCCCAGGCATCCGCGCGTGCGTAGCGTTGGCCTGGGTTCGACAGCCAACACGTTGCAAATCGACCTCGATCTGCGCTTCCTGGATGTGACCGACCACGTTCGCGTCAGTGCGTCCACCTTCAGGATCTTCCAGCGGGACTCGCTGGTCGGTTGTAGTTTAGCGGTCTACGAGCAGACCGACCCAACGGGTGACAGCAACCCATCTTCCGCGATGTCTTGGGCCGTCCTGATTCCCCCAGCGCTGGCGGCGAGTAGCGAGCTCGACATCAATGCCTTCTTGTTTTTTCAGCACGAGCTCGAGCACCACCAGTTGGATCCACAGTTCACGAGATCGAGCGGAAAGGGGTTCGCCTACAACAACAGCGACGATATCGATTACGACCGGCTCACACGATACTTGCCCGCCCCTCCTCCACCGGATGATTTATTACCGCCGCCGGCCCAATTCAGGCCCAGCTACGTCACTCGTACGCACCCGGACCCAGTAGGTAACTCGCCGACTCCGAGTGCGCAGTTTCCGGCCGACGAACAGTTCAATAACTTTCCGTCGTTCAATTGGGCTCAGCAGATCGTCAATTCGAAGAAGGCGGTCGCCCTGCTGATGCCGTTTCCGAAGAAGACCAAGTTGGGCCAGCTAGACCAACCGAACTCGCCGAACCTCGCTCTCTTGCAGAGCCTGACCTCGACGCTGCAAGCCGAAGGACAAATCAAACCCAGCCACTCGCCAATCCTGACGGGCCTGGCGATTGGTGGTTGGAGCTCTGGCACCAAGACCGTCGTGGATTGGTGCGCGGGATTGGTCGGCCGCGCGAGCGCGTTGAAGAAAGTCGTGCGAGAGGTCTACTTCTTCGACGGCTTCGAGAACAGCAAGGTCGGTCTGTTTCAAGGTGGCGCGGTGGAGGCTTGGTTCCGAGATGACCCGAGCCGTAGACTGCGCTTGATTTGCACTTCCTATACGGAAAAGGAAGGCATCGATTTGGCTCACCGCCTCGGCGCGACGGAGGTATTGGACGTCGTACTCGATGCGGGAGCCACGCCGGTGAACGGCAACGTGCGGGTGATGCCCGGCAGAAACGACTACTTCTATACTAGCGCTCTTTACAAGGCAGCGTTCGTGCTGCCGCCCGATCCGGCCGTTGGTGCTCAGCCGGCTGCGTCGTTGACCTTTCGGGCGAAGGGGCAGGCGCAACTCGCGCGCGATCTCACTACGGATTCGGCGCTGACGCTCGACCAGGAGAACTTCAGCAGCGGGACGCCGAAAGCGTTCATCACCCTATCTTTCCAAGCCAACACCAAGGTTCTCGCCAACTACTCCTCGACGGAGGCGGCGGCAGTGCTCCACCACATCGTCCTCCCGTTCGTGGTGGGCTCTTTCGGGACCCCGCAACCCGTTCGATCGAAGTCCGACTTCGATAAGGCGATGGCGGAGCTGAGGGACTCGCACGACGATAGCGAGCCGCTGCGCCTATTCAAGTTGCGCCACCCCTGGGCCGTGTTCGGTGGAGCGCTCCGCGGGACAACGTTCGTCGGTTATCTGCAGTTCTGCTTGGAGGAGAGTGGCTTCTAGAGCGACTTTCAGCATGCGCCGCGCGACCACATGCTCGGCGTTCGCGGTCAGTGTGGTCGGGGTGACCCTCTCCGGCGGTTGTGCGCGCTGTTCCGACGGCGTTGCGAAGCCATCTACGACTGCAGTGGTATCCTCGCAGGTCTCGGCGAGCACATCGCTGAGCTCGCAGCCTCCTCCAAGTGCGTCGGTGGCCGTGCTACCTCCGTCACGCAAGCTCGACCTCTCGTTCGAGTTGACGCGCGAGCCATGGTCCGGCGCGCAAACGTTGTGGGGGAACATTCCATCCCTAGGCATCCACCAGGTCATTGGTCGGACGGCTGCGCCACTCGTCTGCGGCGTTGCCTCCCAGCCCGCGGGGACCTACACACGGCGCCACTCGCGGCTCACCATGGCAGATTGCGGCGACGAGACCGTCGCGCTTGCCGTCAGTATCGAGGGCGACACGCTGACGCTAGGCACTGCGGAGATCAAACTTCCGGAGCGCAGCTTCATCGTTCACGAGGAGCTTGCTCAGCCGCTCCCGCCCGAACGCGACTGCTCGAAGACCGGTAAGACGCTGGTTTCGGTATCCGTCAGCCGCGACGCGAAAGGCGTACGGCTCACCATTCCAGCGCTCCACATCACACGCCAAGTCGCAGAAGACAGGCCGGTGTATTGCCGGACAACCGTGCTAAAGCGCGCACAACGAATGGATGTGAGTTGCGCTACTGTCGAGTTTTATTCTGTGTCCCTTCACCTGACAGTGCAACGAGATGTGCTCTTCGTGCAGACGCGTGGCGAAGAAGCAGCCGACGACAATGTCAGCATCCGACAGCTGGGCTACGAGCTGCCGTGCAACGCCGAGGTGCGCTTTGACGGTTTCAACTACCGGTCACCGAGCTACGCTCCGACGCCCGATCACTGCGCGAATGAGTGCTGGATCAGCAAGGACGGCTGCGAGAGTCACTGCGCGGAGCAATTCAGCGACGCGCAAGGCAAGCCGACGCCCGCCGGCAAAGCTTGCAAGGAACGCTGCAACGCGCAGGAGCAGACCTGCGACAAGAGCTGCAGACGTTGAGGCACCATGGCAACAACCAAGAAGAAAGCCAAGAAGGCACCCGCCCCCAAGAAGCTGACCGCTGCGCCGGCCAAGCTGTCGGTGCAGCTCACGATGGCCTTTTCGCTGCCCAGCAATCTAGGTGTGGTTCGCTGGTTACCGGGCAAAAGCATGCCGGACGGTTTTCCGGTGGCAAAAGCCATCGTATCGGTGAAGGGCACGCCCATCTCCGCCAAGACGACCATCCTCGGCATCGCGCAGCTACCGATCGCGACCCCGGCGAAGGGCCGGGTGCTCGAGATCAATCCGGCGCCGAGCCAAGTGAGCAGCGGCCCTGCCGGCACGAGCACTGGCGCGAGTGGTAAGTCGGCCCCTGCGGCCCTATTTCGCCCCCTCAGCGTGACGGTCGACACGGATGCAAACGGCTTCGTGCCTGGCACGGCGACTGTGTCAGTGACGCCCGTCGCGGGTTCACCGCCGTACGCCCTCTTGCTGTCCCTGACCAAGGACAAGCTCAAGCTCGACTGGAAGCCTGATTTCCTGAAGTCCCCCAACGCGAAAACGGTCGCCGGCAAGTCCAACGATTTGTTGGTGGTTCACCGCACCGGTGGCAGCGTCATTTCCGGCGCCATCAACGGCTTCCTCGACCCGAAGGATCCGGACAAGAAGTGCATTCACTACCTGATCGATCGCGACGGCCACGTGGTCAAGCTCGCGCACGAGGACGACGCCGTGAACCACACCGGGCGTGCGTTCTGGCAAAGCATCTCGAACCCCAACTCGTCGTCGATCGGCATCGAGAACGTAAACGGAGACCCCGATACGTTCCCCGACGAGCAGTACACGACGCTCTTGCGGCTGGTGCAGGAAATCCGGGCCGCCAATCCGTCCATTGGCCGTCAGCAGGTGGTCGGACACGTAGAGATTGGCACTGAAAAGCCCCCGAAGGGCAAGCCGGCGGATCTCTCCGTGTCCTTCAGCCGGCGCATCGACGACCCGGGTGTGTTGTTCGAGTGGGACCGGCTGGAGAACGCCGGGCTCACGCGTCAACGGGTGGTCAGCGTGCCGGCCGCGACTGTGTTCGGCATCGGTCCGGGACAGTTCGCGGATCTGGTCGTCGATCGGAAGGGGCACCCTACGGGGACGGGGTCCCCGCGCTTGTCCCCCAAAACGCTCACGCCGGACTTCACCGCCATCCAGCAAGCGCTCTCGGATATCGGGTACTCGATAAACGCCAAGGACGGCACCACCACGACCGGCGTGTTCGACGAGGCACTGCACAATGCGGTGAGGGCCTTTCAGCGGCGCTATTTTTCCGGCGGTAACGCGGTGAACAAAGGCAAGCAGTTCAGTCTCGGGCGCATCGACTTCGAAACCGCTTTTGCGATTCAGTGTGTCCAGCAGGACACCGGTCCTTGACGCTCCACCATCGGTAGCCCAGCCGCGCACTCACGGGCTGACGGCCCACTCGACCCGGGTCGGACGATCGACGAACTCGCCGATCTGGGTGAACGGACAGGCATCACCCCAACAGAAGACCTCACCCCCCGAGCGCGCGCAGCTCGTCGTGCCGAGCTCGAGCTCTTCGACCCGAGGCAAGCCAGTGAGGAGGCGCGGAGAAGCGACCGGGACTGCATCGCGTCGCTGCGCGTCCCACAGCTCGCCCCAGCAATACACCTCTCCGCTTCGTGTGAGCGCACAGGTTTCTGCGCCCAACGCTTGAATGCTCGCGACCGGCGGCAACGCCTGGACGGTCTGTGGGTTGAGGTACTCGGCCGGGCTACCCGGTTCGGGAATGTCGCCCGGGGACGGCAAGTGCCCGATGCCGAGCTGGCCCCGAGAATGCTCGCCCCAGCAAACGACCACTCCGTTGCCGAAGCGCGCGCACGCGTGCTGGGAACCGACTGCGATCTCGTCGGCGGTCTGCCAAAGTTTCACGCGCACCGGCCGCTCCGTCCGATAGCTGTGGCCATCGCCAAGGCCGCCTTCGTCGTTCTCGCCCCAGCACCAAACGTCGCCTTTGACGCGCAGCGCGCAAAAAAAGCCGACTCCCCCTCCGAGCATTCGCACCTGCTTGAGCATCGTGCGAGGCGGCTTGCCTTCAAGGAAACACGAGACCGAGGCGTCGAGCTCGTGCCGGCAGCTGAACATTTGACCCTTCAGCAAGGGCGGCACGAAACGCTCGGCTTTAGCATCCCAGTCGCAGCCCAAGCCGTGCAGACTCAGCGCCTGGCCTGAAAGGCTGAGCGCGCACAGTGAGTCGCCCATTGGGGCGACGCTCCCCGCGCGCACCGGCTCGAAGCGACACCCCTGCGCGTCATCCTCGGTCGAGCAGACGATCTGTCCATCGTCGAGCTCGACGCAGGGGCCGTCGAACAAGCGCCGTACGGCATGGGAAGGAGCGGGCGGCGTCGCGGACGTTGCGCTGGCGGATGCGAACGCTGGAGTCATCGCGATCGGCGCCTGGCCCGAGGCCGAGGACGCGGTGACTTGCGAGATCACGGCTTGCGGCGAATGACACGAGCAGAGCAACGACGCGAAAAGCGCGACCCGCAGCGTGCCACCCGCCGCTCGCGGGCTACGCCAGGGCCGTGTCATCGGACTCGTCGTCGGAAGCGTCGGCCTCGAAATCATCACCAAGGGCGATCGGATCCGTGCTCGGCTCGTCGTCATCCCCGGGCGTGGGCTCTACTCCGTCGTCGTGGAAGGCACGCAGATCATCTGCGATATCGCGGAGGCGACCAGTGACCGGGCGCGAGAAATCGACCTGGAAGCTCTGCACATTCTCCGCGAGCGTGTCTGCGCTGTAACCCAAGTTACTCAAGCGCCGCGTGTCAGCCTGTTCCACAGCCCCCCCCAAGTCCAGGAAGACTTTGCGCGAGAACGGTTGATCGCTCGCGCCCGCCGGACCCCAGGTGAGCTCGCAGACTTCCGCGGCGGGGTCGTTTTTAATGCGGATCACGCCGTCTCCATCTGCGCTGAGCGCAGCCGGATCTGCACCGGCGTCCGCAGGCTTGGCTCCCGAGACGATAGTGACGGCTGCGTTGGGCAGTGCCGCTCCTGTGTCATCCGTGAGCCGCAGCGACAGAATCAGATGCCGACCGGGGTTGCGGCTCGTGATCAGGATGTCCAAAACGTCATTCACGTCGTCGGCCGCTTCTTCGTCGCCGTCAATCTCCAGCAGCGCGGATACCTCGCCGTAGTGGAAGCGCGCCGGATCGATGCGTAGCAAGAGCTCGGTCGCTCCGGAGTCGTCACCCGCGCCTTGAAACTGATCCGGATCGAACGTGAAGCGCAGCACGCGGACTTCGCCCGCGTCATCGTCATCGTCGGTTTGGTCGTCGTCGGAGATCTCTTCTTTCGGGACCAAGCCGTTCTTGACCGCAAAGGTGATCGTCGGGCCGCCCCCCGCGTCGATCAGCAGATCGCCATCCAACGTGGCGAGCGTGCGCCTCTCGTCCTCGCCGCCCGCGTCCGGCCGGGCGCGCTCGAAAAAATGTCCCGCAAAGGTGAGCTTGGCAGGCGTCGACTTGCCGATCGCCAGCTTGGATCCGAAGGGCCCGAATTGGATCAGCGACACGAGCGCCCCGTCAGAAATGGTCTGACCGCGCTTGCCGAACGGCGACGGAAGCGGCGTCATTTGGATTCGGATAGCTCTAGCCATGGCGTGCAGCCGTCCCCGTGGGACTCGCAGAAAGTACAGCGTGCGGTGCGAGTTACCTAGACTACAATGCCGACAAGTCGAGCTCCAGCGCAAGAAAGGGCTGAACCCGGACAGCGGCGTTCCCTCGTCAAGTTCCCGATAAGCTCGCCGGTTGCGCGGCCGTGGTCGCGAGCGACTTTCCTGAGCCTCGGTTAGTGAGCCGAAGCTGCCCGCGAACAACTGCAGGCACCGTGCCGCATTGAGGGGCAGGCGGCGGATTCATGAGCACGCGCAGCGAGCTCGTCATCGGATCCGAAGCTTGGGTTCGTCCAGGATCATCCAGCCGGGCGACGCCGAGCAGCACGCGCACGCCGACGATCGGCGAGCGCGGCACCACCCAACTGCAAGCAGCGCAACGAACACCGAGCCCTGGGCGTATCGCATCGCTGCGATCGATGCGCTGAGCGCTGTAGTTTACCTCGGCGTTCCGACACGCCTCGGACTATCGCAGCGAGCTCGTCGCGGCAGCATCCGCCAATTGCGAGGGGCATGAGCGCGTCAAGCGCGGCGGCTCGCAGACGAGTCGCCCAGGAACAGCTGCCAACCGAGCGACCCCGCGGCCGGCGCGGACGAGTTCGCATACTGATACGATTATGTCGACTCGATGGCGTTTGGACGCCCTAACCCCAGCAACCTGAGCCTCGTCCTTGGGTCGCAATGAGCGCACCTTACCCACGCAGGAACGGCGGCGCGCAGAGAGACGCGCTGCGAGATCGCGAGCTATTGGCGACGGCTGCGTCCGTCGGCTTCTTTCGCCGAAAGGCGCGACGAAAGAATGGTCTCACGGTTTAGCCTGAGGCCCTCGCGTACACGCCTGGCGTGATGCCAACGTGCTTGATAAAGTGTCGATTCATTTGACTCTGATCGTAGAATCCTACGGCGTGAGCCGCTTCTCCGCAGTCGTGACCGTTCCGCATCAGATCGCGGGCTCGAGAAAGACGAAGATGCGTGAGGTACTCGTGCGGCGTGAGACCGAACTCAAGGCGGAAACTACGAATTAGCCTCTGCTTGGAGGTGGACTCGCTCGCCAGCACGAGATCCAATAGC
>JBDTJC010000391.1:0-32138 GCA_039936055.1 Polyangiaceae bacterium
GATGCCGACCGACCCCAAAAAGATCCGCAACTTCTCGATCATCGCTCACGTCGATCACGGCAAAAGCACGCTCGCCGACCGCATCCTGGATGTGACTGGGGCGATCAGCAAACGCGAAAAGGTCGAGCAGTTCCTGGACAAGCTGCCGCTGGAGCGCGAGCGCGGCATCACCATCAAAGCGCAGTCCGTGCGCCTGAAGTACGTATCAAAAGCCGGCGAAGAGTATCAGCTGCAGCTGATCGACACGCCTGGCCACGTGGACTTCAACTACGAGGTCAGCTCGAGCTTACGCGCTTGCGAAGGCGCACTGCTGGTGGTGGACGCAACGCAAGGCGTGCAGGCGCAAACCGTGGCCAATGCCTATTTGGCCATCGAAAATAGCCTCGAAATCATCCCCGTCCTGAACAAGGTGGATTTGCCGTCGGCCAACGTGGACCACACGGCGGAGCAGATCGAGAAAGTGATCGGGCTGGATTGCAGCGGGGCCCTTTTCGCCAGCGGCAAGACCGGCGTCGGCGTGCTGGAAGTGCTGGAGGCCGTGATTGAGCGGGTTCCACCGCCCCAAGGCGACCCGAAAGCTCCGCTCCGCGCGTTACTCTTCGACAGCTGGTACGATAGCTACCGCGGCGCGGTGATCATGTTGCGCGTCATGGATGGCACGCTCAAGAAGGGCGATCGCCTCAAGTTCATGGCTACCGGACGGCACTACGACGTGACCGAGATGGGCTGCTACAACCCGCACCCAGTTTCGATCGACGAGCTCGGCCCCGGTGAAGTCGGCTTCGTCGCCGCCAACATCAAGTCCACCGAGGACACAAAGATCGGTGACACCGTCACCTCCTTTCACCACGGCGCGACGGAACCCCTACCCGGCTTTCGTGAAGTGAAGCCAATGGTGTTCGCCGGCATCTTCCCGACCGACTCTGCCGAGTACGAGAATTTGCGCGACGCGCTGGCCAAGCTGCATATGAACGATTCGTCGTTCAGCTTCGAGCCGGACACGTCCGACGCGCTCGGTTTCGGCTTTCGCTGCGGTTTTCTCGGCCTTTTGCACATGGAAATCATCCAGGAGCGCCTGGAGCGCGAGTACAACCTGGACCTGATCACCACCGCGCCGAGCGTGGTCTACATCGCGCACACCAAGAACGGCGAGACCGTGCGCGTGGACAACCCGTCGAAGATGCCGCCCGTGGGTGACATCGAGACCATCGAAGAGCCGATCCTCAAGCTGACCGTGCACGTGCCCGCGGAATACGTGGGACCGACGGTCGCGCTGTGCGAAGAACGCCGCGGGACACAGCTCGGCCTCAATTATTCGACGAAGGATCACGTGGTCGTGACCTATGAAGTGCCGCTTGCTGAAGTGATCTTGGACTTCCACGATCGATTGAAGAGCGCCTCTCGTGGCTACGCGAGCATGGACTACGAGGTCACCGGCTACCGCCCCGATAGCTTGGTGAAGCTCGACATCATGTTGAACGGCGAGCCGCTCGACGCGCTCAGCATCATCGTTCATCGCGACACCGCCTTTGCTCGAGGCCGCGCCCTGACCTCGAAATTGAAGGAGCTCGTACCGCGCCAGCAATACGAGGTCGCGATCCAAGCCGCGATCGGCGCCAAGGTGATCGCGCGTGAAACCGTCCGCGCGATGCGCAAGGACGTGACCGCGAAGTGCTACGGCGGCGATATCAGCCGTAAGCGCAAGCTCCTCGAGAAGCAAAAAGAGGGCAAAAAACGCATGAAGTCCGTGGGCAGCGTGGAAGTGCCCCAAGAGGCATTTCTAGCCATCCTGAAGCTGGATGCTTGAGCGCGATTCGATAGGCGGGAGGCCGGTCTTGCGGCGGCCTAGTTCCGTCGTTAAAAAAGAAGGACACTGATGAGTAGCTCTGCTTCCAAGCTGCGTGCACGGTCCAAAGCCCTCGCCGAACTGAACGCGAGTGCCACGTCCGATGGGCAAGTGACCCACCTGGAAACGGTGGCGTTCGGGCCCGCGCTCGCGGTGGAACGTTTCAGCTTCGGCAACGGATTAGAGCTGTTGTTCTGTGAGGACCACAGCGCGCCGGTGATCGCGTATCACACCTGGTTCCGCGTCGGCTCACGCCACGAGCGCGAAGGTAAAACGGGCCTGGCGCACTTGTTCGAGCACCTGATGTTCAACGAGGTCGAAGGCCGCAAATCCGGCGAGTTCGATCGCAAGCTGGAAGAAGCGGGTGCTGAGAGCAACGCCTCCACCTGGTTGGATTTCACGCAGTACAACGTGTCAATCCCAAAGGATCAACTGCCGCTGGTCGTGAAGCTGGAGTCGGAGCGCATGAGCCGCCTGGTGCTGCGCGACCC
Organism: Polyangiaceae bacterium; assembly: GCA_039936055.1. Classification (GTDB taxonomy): domain Bacteria; phylum Myxococcota_A; class Polyangia; order Polyangiales; family Polyangiaceae; genus PMG-095. Next base: position 2,338 of record JBDTJC010000391.1, read on the forward strand.
GCAGGTGAAGAGCGAAAAAGAGGTCGTGGCCAATGAGCGGCGTTATCGTGTAGATGATGACGTGGAGGGCGCCGTCAGTGAGCTGCTCTGGGCCACCGCGTTCGAGAACCACGCCTACCGCTGGCCGACGATCGGTTGGATGAAGGACATCGAGGGTTTCACCACGGAGGATTGCCTCGAGTTCTACAAAACGTATTACGCGCCGAACAACGCCGTGCTGGTGATCGTCGGTGACGTCCCCGAGGCCGTGCTGCTAAAAAAGCTGTCCCTCGCTTATGGCGCGCTACCGGCCAGCACGCTGCCCATCGAAGACGTACACCCCGAGCCACCGCAAGCCGACGAGCGCCGCGTGGACGTCACGAAGCCGACCTCCACGGAAAAGCTGGTGGTCGGCTATCACAGCCCGGCCATGGGGGATTTCGATCACCCCGCCCTTTCCTTGTTGGCCGAGGTCCTGTTCAGCGGCCGCGCCAGCCGCTTGCACCAAAAGCTAGTGCGTGAGCTGGAGCTCGCCACTGAGGTGCGCGCTTTCGTCGGCCCGTTCCGGGATCCTGGGCTGTTCGAGCTGTTCGTGTCTGCGCGTGAAGGCCACAGCGCGGAAGAACTCCTCGAAGTGATCGACGCGGAGTTCGAGAAGCTACAAAACGAGCCAATTTCTGCGGAAGAAATTACACGCGCGGCGGCGCGCTTAGAACTGGGCTTGCTCGCCGGGCTCGAAACGGTGGACGGCAAAGCCTCCACCTTGGGCTTCTACGAGATAGTACTGGGTCGTCCGGGCGCGGCGTTCGAGCGCTTGGACACCACCCGCCGAGTCACCGCCAGTGACCTGCTACGTGTGGCGCGTCGCTACCTGCTGCCGCGCTACCGCAGCGTGATCTTCGTACGCCCCGACCCGAACGCAACGAGCGAGGACAAATCGGACTCGGATCAAGACGACGACGACGTGGAGGCCGCACAATGAGTGCCGCAGCTGCGACGGTCGTGCGGTTGCCGGATGCCGCCGGCGCCACGGTATTGCTCGAAACCTCCCGTGCCTTGCCGTTGGTTTCGATCAGCATTGGGCTGAAAACTGGCGCTTTGGTGGACGAGCCGGGCAAGGAAGGCACGACGCGGCTGCTGTCACGCCTGATGCGCCGCACCGCAGGCGGCCTCGAACCGCAGGTCATCGACACGCGCATCGATTCACTCGGTGGCTCGCTCGGCGCGGACGTCGCGCACAGCACGATGGTCTTCCAAGCGACCGTGATTTCCCGCTCGCTGAACGCTTTCGTCGATCTACTGGTGGATGTGCTGGCGCAGCCCGGCCTGGCGGCGGTCGAACTCGAACGCCTACAACGCGAAACGCTGGCCGAACTCAAAGACTCTTTGGATGACGACCGCGGTATTGCGCGGCGCTTCTTCCGCCGCCGCTTCTTCGGCTCGCACCCGTACGGGCGCTCCGTTTCGGGCACGCCCAAGACCGTGCCCCAAATCATGCCGCGGGACGTGCGCGCCGTGTACGAGCGCTCATTCGTGCGGGAAAACCTGGTCTTCGCGTTCTCGGGTGATCTGGATCCCGCGGGTGCCTCGCTGATCGCCAAGCGCATTTCTGATGCGCTGCCGAGCGGCGTTGCGCCGGTAGATGACACGCCGGAGCCACTGGCCGTGCCTGGGCGTCGGCTCGTCATCGTGGACAAGCCGGAGCGCACTCAGACGCAGATCCTGATCGGCTGCCTCGGTTCCCACACGCGGGACGAGGACCACGTCGCGTTGCTCGTGGCCAACACGATCTTCGGTGGCACGTTCACGGCGCGCATGACGCAAGAAGTGCGTTCGAAGCGCGGCTGGTCGTACGGAGCGTATTCTAATCTGCCCTTCGACCGCCGTCGCCAAAGCTTCAGCATGTGGACGTTCCCCAAGGCGGATGACGCGGGGCCGTGCCTGAAGCTTGAGCTGGACCTGCTCCATGAGCTTCGGGAGAAAGGCGTCACCAAGCAGGAATTGTCCTGGGCTAAGCGCTACCTGATTCGGTCGCAATGCTTCGCGATCGACACCGCGGCCAAGCGCGTGGGCCTGGCGCTCGACCAAACGTTGTATGATTTGCCCGAGGATTATTACTCTCGCTACCTGGAGCGCGTGCAAGCCGTCACGCTCGAGCAAGCGAACGCCTCGGTGCGCCATCGCCTATCGGAAGATGATTTGCTGGTCACTGTAGTCGGCACCGAGTCGGTAATTGGTAACAGTGTGCGCGACGCCATCAGCGGGCTCGCGTCTTCCGAAGTCGTGCCGTTCGACCGCGTCGACTGAAACAAGGCGCGCTAGTCGAGACCGAGCGCGGTCACGACTGCGCGCGCCACATTCAGCGCTTCCGTGCGCGTGCGCTCTTCGGCGGACATGATCGTTTCTTCGTCGGCCAGTGCGGCGCGTAAATCCACGTAAATCTTGAGCTTGGGTTCGGTGCCGCTGGGGCGAACGAACACGCAGCCGCCGTCCGCGAGCGTGATCTCGACGAGCAGTGCCGACCCCCGCCAGCTCGGTGCCGCCGGCTCCGGTACGCGCAGATCACGTACCACGCCTACGGTGTGACCGGCGAGTTGCGTGGGCGGCGCGCTGATCGCACGCTGCATCGCTTCCAGAATGCGTGCGGCGCCGGCGCTGCCCGCGGACACGACGTTGTGCTGCACGCTGACCCATAGCCCGTGCGCGCGATACAGCGCGTGCAGCCGATCCAGCACGGTCTTGCCCGCTGCGCGCGCTTCGGCGGCCAGTTCGGCGAAGGCGAGCGCCGCGCTGATGCCGTCCTTGTCGCGCACGGCGCGGCCGAAGGAGTAGCCAAGCGCTTCTTCGTAGCCGAAACAGTAGCGATAGCTTTCGGCTTCGAGCGCCAGTGCGGCGGTCCATACCCACTTGAAGCCGGTGAGCACTCGTTCACAACGTGCGCCATATTCGGTCGCAATGCTCTCCAACATCGGCGACGAAACGAGCGAAGAGAGCACCAGCGGGCGCGAACCCGCCATCCCATGGGAGAGCGCGAAGTCCGCCAAGAGCAGACCGACCTGGTTGCCGCTCAGCGTGAGCCAGCGGCCACTCGGCGTCGGGATAGCAATCGCCAAGCGATCCACGTCCGGGTCGTTGGCAATCAGTAGATCGGCGTTCTTGCGCGTGGCGAGCGCGATCGCCAAATCCAGCGTGCCCGGCTCTTCCGGGTTCGGAAACGACACGGTCGGGAAATGGCCGTCGGGTTCCCGTTGCTCAGGCACGCTCTGAAAGTCCGCGTAACCGACCTCGGCGAACAAGCGCTCCACGGTGTTGGCGCCGACGCCGTGCAGCGGCGTGTACACGATGCGCAGCCGACGATCTGCGGATACCTTGGGCAATTCGGCGCGAATTTCGGCCAAATAGCGAGAAACCACGTCCGCGCCGATTAGCTCTTGGTGCCTTACATCCCCGAGCGGCACCGCGTTCGCCGGGCCAAGGGCGGCGATGCGCGCGGCGAGTTGCCTATCCGTGGGCGGAACCACTTGCACGCCGTGCTCCGAGTACAGCTTGTAGCCGTTGTACTCGGGCGGGTTATGGCTGGCGGTGATCATGATGCCCGCGTTCGCCGCGAATACCCGCACGGCGTATGCAACGAACGGCGTGGGCACGGGCTCTGGGAAGCGCTTGACGGGGATGCCCGCGGCGATGAGCACGCGTGCGGCGGCATCCGCAAAGCGCGTGCTGTCTAAGCGCGCGTCACAGCCAATGACCACCGGCAAAGCGCGCGCATCATGCGCGCGCGCCAGCAATTGCTCCGCCAGCGCGCGCGTGGTGCGAATCACCACCGCCAAGTTCATGCGCGCGCTGCCAGCAGCGACGATTCCGCGAAGCCCAGCTGTACCGAACTCCAGATCTCCATGCATGCGCTCGGCGAGCTCAGTGAAATCTTCCGCTGCGATCAGCGCGTTGAGTTCGGCTTGGCTACTCAGATCTGGATCGCCAGCGGCCCAGGCGCGGGCGCGCTCGACGAGAGCCTGTTCGGCTTGCGAATCGGCCTGATTTTGGCGGGCGTCCGGCATTGGCAGAGGGTCAGGCGCGGCTCAGCGTTTCGGCCAAGTTGGTGTCGTATTGGCCGTTGCGGAACTCAGCGGAGGCGAGCACCTTTTGTAGGAACGCGAGATTCGTGGCGCGTGGGCCCTTCGGCCCCATGAGCTGAATTTTGCTTGCAGCAAGTGCCCCGAGCAACCGCTCCAGGGCCTGCTCGCGCGTGGCGCCGTGCGCCGCAAGCTTGGCCAACATGGGGTCGTAGTACGACGTAATCTCTTGGTCGGTTTGCACCCCCGAATCCACGCGCACGCCGGGCAGATCTGTCGGCAAGTCGAACTGTTCCAAGCGACCAGGTTGCGGCACGAAGCCCTTCTGCGGATCTTCCGCGTACAGCCGCACTTCGATGGCGTGACCGCTGAGCCTGGGCTCAAGGGCGGCGCTAGGCAATGCTTGTCCCGAGGCGACGAGCAACTGAAGTTCCACCAAATCCAAACCCGTGACCAGCTCAGTCACGGGGTGCTCGACCTGCAAGCGCGCATTCACTTCCAAGAAGTACATTTCGCCGGCGGCGTTGGCCACGAACTCCACCGTGCCCGCGCCGCGATAGTCAGCCGCGCGCACCACGGAAAGAGCCGCATTCCAGAGCTTTAAGCGGCGCTCTGCCCCACCCTGCCCGCCAAAAAAACCAGCAGGCGAAGGTGACTCTTCGATGATCTTCTGGTGGCGACGCTGCACGCTGCACTCGCGCTCGCCCAGTGCCACCGCGTTACCGTGAGCGTCGCAGAACACCTGCACTTCGATGTGCCGCGGTTGTTCCAGGTAGCGCTCGAGGTAGATGCGAGCGTCACCGAACGCTTGTGCGCCGCGGTCAGCACAGGTTTGTGCGGCGCGTTCCAGGTCCGCAATATTTCGAACAATCTGCATGCCGATGCCACCGCCGCCGGCCGCGGCTTTGATCAAGAGTGGCAGACCAATGCGCTCCGCCTCGGCCTTTAAACGAGCGACGTCTTTGGGATCGACCGGTTGCTCGCTGCCGGGCGGCGGAAGCACGCCGACGCTGCGCGCGATTTGGCGGGCTTGGATCTTATCTCCGAAGGCTTCAAGCGCGGCGCTGGGCGGGCCGATGAACGTCACGCCCGCCGCCTTCACGGCATCAGCGAACGCGCGCCGCTCACTGAGCAGGCCGTAGCCCGGGTGCACGCAGTCCGCCCCGACATCGGCGATTGCAGCCAAAATGGCCTCGATATTGAGGTAGCTCTCGCCGACTTTTGGGCCACCGATGCGGATCGCTTCATCCGCTTGAGCGACGTGCGGGGAGAGCACATCCGCATCCGAGAACACGGCCACGGTCGGAATGCCCAACCGCTCACAGGTTCTAAAAATGCGGCACGCGATTTCGCCGCGGTTGGCGACCAGGAGCTTCTTGAACATCACGGGTCTTTGGACGCGTTCCGCAGTTCCTCGCGTTCGCGTTTCTTCTTGACCAAGTCTTCTGCCATCGCGAGTTGGCCACAGGCGGCGGAGACTTCATCCCCGCGGCGCGTGCGCACGAAACAGCTGTATCCAGCGCTGGCGAGAATTTCTTGAAACTCACGCACGCTTTCCGCCGTGGGCGCGTGTAGCTCCGAAGTGCTGATTGGGTTCATGGGGATCAGGTTGATCTTGCTCGGGAGGCCACGGAGCAACGTCGAAAGCTCGCGCGCGTGAGTGGGGGAATCATTCACACCGTCGATTAACGTGTATTCGATGGTAATACGACGCCGTTTGGGCAGCGGGTAGGCGCGTAGCGCCTTCATCAAGTCCGCGAGTGGGTACTTCTTGTTCATCGGGATGATGCGATCCCGAACGGTGTCGTTGGGCGCATGCACGGACACCGCAAGGCCGATTTTCCCGGCGAAATCCCGACCCAGGCGTTCGATGCCGGGGACCAGGCCGACGGTGCTCACCGTGATGCGGCGCGGGCTCATGCCCAAGCCGTCTGGGTGCGTGAGCAGGCGCACGGAGCGCGCGGTCTCGTCATAGTGATGCAGCGGTTCGCCCATGCCCATGTACACCAGGTTACTGAGCTGTTCGTCTGGCCGCAGGTACTTCTTGGCCAAGTAAACCTGACTCACGATTTCTGAAGCTCGTAGCCCGCGCATCAAGCCCGCTTGGCCGCTAGCGCAGAACACACAGCCCATCGCGCAGCCGAACTGCGTGGAGATGCACAGCGTGACCTTGGCGCGTTGCGTCGGGCCGGCTTGCTCTTCTTCGTCGTCCGAAGCGGCAGCACTAGCGTCTGCGTCCGTCAGATCCGTCATCGGGATGAGGACGCTTTCCACGCGCGCGCCGTCCGGCGCGACGAGTACGAGCTTGCGCGTGCCGTCCCGCGATTCATGCACGTTCTCTACCTGGAACGGTGCGCTGACGCCGGCCTCGGCGAGCCGGGCGCGAAACGTCAGACTCAGGTCACTCATTTTTTCTGGGTCGAACTCACCGCGTTGGTGCAGCCACTTGAACAACTGTTTGGCGCGAAATGCGCGCTCACCCAGCGCAGCGAGCGCCTCTACCCATTCTTCCGGTAGCCGGCCGATCGGGTCTTCAGCAGTCATTTGCCGGCCTTTTTGGCTTCGTTCCAGTAGCCGTCCAAAAGCTCCAGCGAAAGGCCTTTGGTTGGCCTGCCGTCGCCCCCGCGCGGCCAGCCACCGTGGTCTTCCTTCACGCGCCCTTCGACGTGTGAAAAGCGGAGCGAAAAGCGATCTGCAGTTCCGCGCAGCGCGAGCTCGGCATCGATACCGTGGTGACGGGCGAGGTTGACCAGCGCGAACAGCGTGTCCCCCAGTTCGTCTTCCACGCGCTGCTTGTCGCCACCTGCGATCGCCTCATCCAGCTCCGCCAGTTCTTCGCTCACTTTGTCGCGCGAGCCGCGCCCGTCAGGCCAATCGAAGCCGACGCGGCTCACCTTCTCACTCATGCTCTGCGCGCGGAACAGCGCAGGTAAGGAACGAGGCACGCCATCCAAGACGCCACGGTCCTTCTTCTCCTCGGCCTTGATCGCTTCCCAGTTTTGCAACACCTCTTCGCTGCCACTGACTGCGGTATCGCCGAATACATGGGGGTGACGACGAACCAGCTTTTCGACGATGCCACGCACGACGTCGTCCGGACCGAAGCTGCCTTCACGGCGCCCGAGCTCACCCAGAAAGACGACCTGTAGCGCCAGATCCCCGAGTTCTTCTTCTAGGTGCTTAGAATCACCCTCGTCGATGGCGTCGATCACTTCACACGCCTCTTCCAAGACGTACTTGCGTAAGGACTTCATGTCCTGCTCGCGGTCCCAGGGGCAGCCGCCTTCCGCCAGCAGCCGCTGCATGAGGGCCACGAGACTGGGGTACGTTTGACCGCGTTGTTCGGACAGCGGCAGGCGTTCGGGCATCGGGAACGAGGGTATCGGGAACGAGCGGCTCATGGGCTTTGAATGTCAGAGCACTAGCACGCACTCGGCAGCGCGGCTCGCTTGTTTTTGGCTGGATCTAAGGTCAAGGCTGGTAAGCTATGTCGTCATGGACTCAGTGCTGCTCGTCGAACGTGAGGGTGCTGTCGCGACTCTGATCATGAACCGCCCGAAGACGCGCAATGCGCTCGATCCAGAGCTGCTGACCGCGCTTGCCGCGGGACTGAAGGATGCAGCCGCGGACGAGAGCGTGCGCGCCGTCGTCCTCGCAGGCGCCGGGGACGCTTTCTGCTCGGGCGCTGATCTGAAGGGCGCGCTCGCTGATCTCGAAGCGGGCGCCGACTTGGGACCACGCATCGAGGCATTTCACGCCCTGATTCGCGCCATCGTGGAAGCGCCGAAGCCGTTCATTGCCGCGGTGCGCGGTCCTGCCGTGGGCTTTGGGGCGGACTTGGCGTTGGCCTGTGATCTGCGCGTGCTCGCCGAAGGCGCGTACATTCAAGAAAAGTTCGTGGCCATCGGCTTGATGCCGGACGGCGGCGGCAGCTTTTGGCTACCGCGTTTGGTCGGCTTGGGGCGTGCGCTCGAATTCCTAATGCTCGGAACGCGCATCGACGCGCAGCAAGCGCTCAGCCTGGGGCTGGCCAACCGCGTCGTCCAAGACGAGCGCGCGGAGGCCCACAGCATCGCGAAGGAGCTTTCGGCGGGGCCGCCACTTGCCCTCGCCGCAATCAAAGCCGCAGTGCGCGAGTCCGCCGCAAGTTCGGTATATCAAGCGCTCACGCGCGAGAAGCAGGGCCAGACCGAGCTCCTGCACTCGCAGGACTTTCGCGAAGGCGTGGCAGCGTGGAGCACGAGGCGTACTCCGAAATTCCAAGGCAAGTGAGCTGGGCGCCACGCGCGCGACGGTTCAGAACAGGTAGCGCTCGCCCGAGTCACACAAGATGGTGACGACGTTGCCACCCTTGAGTTGAGCGGCAACTTCACAGGCGGCATACACGTTCGCGCCGGAGGACGGCCCGACGAGCAGGCCCTCTTCACGAGCGAGACGGCGCGCCATGCGCTCCGCTTGGACGTCCGTCACTTCCAGCACGTTGTCGATGATGCTGCGATCCACGATTTGCGGCACGAAGCCGGCACCGAGGCCTTGAATACCGTGCATGCCGGCGGGCTTACCCGAGAGCACCGCGCTGTTCGCCGGTTCGACCGCGAACACTTTGACCGCCGGCCCAAGCTTGTTCTTGAGCGCCCGACCCACACCCGTAACCGTGCCGCCAGTGCCCACGCCGGCCACGAAGGCCGCCAGCGAATTGCCGGTTTGCTCGAGAATTTCCAGCGCGGTGCCGTGTTCGTGGCTGGCGGGGTTGGCTGGGTTGTCGAACTGGCTGGGCATGAATGCGCCCGGCGTGTCTTCCATCACTCGCAGCGCCTTGCTCACGGCTCCGGACATGCCATCACCCGCAGGGGTGAGCACGATCTCCGCGCCGTAGGCGCGCAGGATGTAGCGGCGCTCGAGGCTCATGTCTTCGGGCATCACGAGCATGCAACGGTAGCCGCGCACCGCGGCGATCATCGCCAAGCTGATGCCGGTGTTGCCGCTGGTGGCTTCCACCAAGGTGGCACCCGGCTTGAGTTCACCCGACTTCTCGGCGGCGAGGATCATGGACAGCGCAGGGCGGTCCTTCACGCTGCCGGCGGGATTCACGAACTCAGCCTTGGCCCAGACGGTGGCACCGCCCTGCGGCGAGAGCCGGGCCAGGCGCACCAGCGGCGTTTTCTCGATTAGCCCGAGTACGTCGTCTGCGACGCGCAGGCCGTTCTCGGTGAAACGACTGGAAGGGACTAAACCTTTGTGGGCGTCAGAGCTCATCGAGCCCCGAAACTACCCCATTTCGGGCGCGCCCTGCTCGACAAAGGTGGCTTCCCGACCCAACACGCCCAGGCTGGCTTTGCCCTCGAAAAATGGGCTCTTGATGCGCGCCAAGGCGAGCGCTTTGCCGGTCAATGGGCTGCGCACGACGCTCGTGACTTCGCCCACGGCCTCGGCGCCGTCAGTCGTGGTGACTGGGCTGCCCACTTGCGGCAGCTCCCCGCTTGCACCAAGCGACAACGCTACCAAGCGACGCTTCAGCTTGCCGCGCATATCTTGCATGCACACCACTTCTTGGCCGAGGTAGCAGCCCTTGTTCCAGGATACCGCGCGGCGATCCAGCGCTGCCTCGTGCGGGTTATCCGACTCACCGAAGTCCACCCCGAATTGACCGAAGACTTGGCTGATGCGGAAGGCTTCCCAATCTTCATCGCTGGCCAAGCCGAGCGCGGGCGTTCGCTCGACGAAGCGCTGCAAATCCTGCAAGCGCTCGCGCTCCAGCACGACGGTGGCGCCGCCGCAGGGCGTGAAGTTCATGACTGCCGCGGTGCCACCGCAAGCCTCCGCCGCACTGGCCGCCAGCACAGCAGCACCTGTGCCGTGAAAATCCGCCCAGACGTAGGCATCGCTCGCGTTCTTGAGCTCCGCGTCTTCCATGACCAAGAACTTATCCAGCGCGGCCGTCAGCTTTTCGCTCACGCCGGGAGAAACCCCGAGCAGCAGCCCATCCGTCGTAGCGACGACCTCTACCTCACTCTGGATCTTGCCTTGCTTGTTGAGCACCAGGCCGAATGCTCCCTGTCCCGTGCTCACCTTGAGCACGTCACAACTGACGAGCCCGTTGAGCCAGGTCTTGGCTTCGGCCCCCGTCACTTCGAGCGTGCCGCGCGCGGACTGCAAGACGACGAGCACCGGCTCGAGAGGCCCTTCGGTTATCGGATCCGACGACATGGCCGAAGCATTGAGCCGCGCGCCGCACTAAGCAAGGCGGGCAGCGACGCGGCTCACTCCACCGTGACTTCTTCGTCCACGGCCGGATACATCGGGCCGTCTTTGAGCGTGACGTCCTCGGTTCGACCGTCGAGGCGCTTGACCGCGAAGGTCACGCCGGTCGACACGTTGGCGTTGATCAGGCTGCGCGCGGTCTCCTGATCCATGCCTTTAACGCCATGGCCCTGGATTTTCAGGAGCTGGTCCCCCCGCTTGAGGTTGGCGCGCGCGGCGGGCGATTCACTGACGACCCGCGTGACGCGAATGTCGTACGTGCGCAGCTCGTAGTACAGGCCGATGCCGAACTTCGCGTGCGCCGGCTGCACCACGAGTTCGATCACGGCACCGCTGTCGCAGCGCAGCTCAAGGTTCCGATCGTCGCTGGCTTCACTCAGGATGTTGTTGATCGATTCGACGCAGATGGGATGGTTATTGATCGCATTCGAATCCCAGAGTTCGACGCGCACGGGCACGTTACGCGGGATCCGATAGTTGCCGACCTTCTGGTATGGCCACGTGGGCGTCAGCGTGTTCGCTTGCACCGGCGTAACCAGGATCTCCCTGTCGTCGATGAGAAGCTTCGCGAACGGATCTGGCGCCGAGCCCCCCACGGAATCCCATTGCCGCCCGTCACGAGTGCGCGGAGGGATCACCGCCTTGGCGAACTTCAGGAAAACCAAATCTTCCGGCGGCGGCGGGTCCAAGCGGCGTGTTCCTGCTGGCCGCTCCGGCGTCGCGATTTCAGGATAGACAGCACCACACGCTTGCACGGATAGCCAAATGGGCAACAGCCCGAGCAGTAGCGCACGCCCACGAACCCTAACGAAAAGCATCGCGAGCCAGGCTAGCACAGGGCTCTGCTTCAGCGCGCCCGGGCAATTGCCGCGCAACACCCTCTGGGCGCCGCTTGCCGCGCGGCTCGGCCCTCAGCTCCTCAATGCCTGCTTAGGTCAGCGGGTCAGCCCGCAGGCCTCGGCTACGCCGTCACGGTAACCAAGCCACAGCGTGAGTGCGCGTTCCGTGGCCTCGATCACCGCGGCGCGCTTCGGCGGCGCGACGTGCTCAAGCATCACGCGCCAGGCGGTTTTGCGGTGATCCCCTTCGACAGCCCTATGGGCTTTCGTCAGCTGCAGGCGGTCTAAGGGCAGCCCATAGTGCTTGACCAAGGGGTGGTCCTCGAGCGGCGGGCTCGGGCGACGCGCCGCATTCGGATCCAGCTCACCGCGCTCGTGTGCGGTGCCCTCTACGAATAATGTGGTCACCGCAGCGCCAACTTCCCACCCACCGCGCAGGGTCGTCTCATCTAGGAACGCTCGGTATTGTTTGGCGGCCGGAAGTAACGCAACCTGCTCAAAACGTGACAGGTCCATATTGAGGCCGCGTGGATATTCCAAGAACAGCTCCGGGTGTGGTCGCCCCGCTTGGATTCCGCCGGTTTCTTCCTCGTACACGTTCTCGATCAACTCGCGGCGAACACTCGCGATCGGACACGCTATGTAGGCGCGCGCCACCAGCACCGGGAAGTCTCGCACATACGTGGCGTATTCCTGCTCCAGGTGGATGTGCAAGCGATCCGACTGAACCAGGCCGTTCGTAAACGACGACCAGGCCCAGTGCGTTTTCCGCTCCATGATGCCGAGCAACGCTTCTTGGAACTCGACTTGACCCGTGCGTTCCATGCCAATCATGCGTGTCGCACACTAACACTTGGGCTGCTTTTCGGACCAGTTGCAGACACGAAGACCGGGACGCTTGCTGGCTCATAGGCCGACCTTTCGGCAGCTCAGCCCTCAAACATCCGCAATCGTAGCTTTCTCGTGCGAGCGCGTGCCAAGTACGGCGGCGAGCGGTATGCTTCAACCTCGCGCATAGCGCGCGCCCGCAGGTACACGGAGTCCCGCATGGCACGCATGTTCGGTTTTATCGGTAACCGCCCGGATCTCGGCGCGCGCGTGTTGGAAGCAAATGCCAGCGTGCTGCGTGCACGACGCACCGCGGGCGATCCCCTGGGTTGGGGTCTCGGCTTCTACCAGGCCGGTGAAGTGCTGCTGCGGCGTCGTCCGATCGACGATCGTGACGAGATTGATCTGGTCGAAGCCGCAGGTGACATCCGGACGGACGTGCTGATCGGTCACGTGCGGCGCGCTTCGGTGGGCGGGCTGCGCACGGAAAACACGCACCCATTCCGGTATCGGATGTGGCTATTCGCGCAGACCGGAACCATCTTCGGGTTCGAGCGGCTGCGCGAGCGCCTGCTCGCTTCTCAGCCGGAGTTCTTGCGCAAAAACGTGCGCGGTGAAACGGACAGTGAGCTGTTCTTTTATCTATTCCTGTCGTTCCTACATGACGCCGGTCACCTGAGTGACGCGCATGTCGCGCCGGAACACGTGGCAGGCGCGCTCCGTGCCTCCATCGCGCTGGTAGACCGGCTTTCCGCCGAAGAGGGGCATCCTGCCAATAGTGGGGATATCTTGGTCACCAATGGGGAACAGCTGCTGGCCGTGCACCGTGAGGGCACGCTCGCTTTCCGGGTCTGGAATGGCCGGCGCGACATCGAGGGGCTACTCGGTGAAGACGGCGTGCGAAAGGCGCGCATCCCCAGCATCGAAAGCACGCATTTCTCGCTCATCGCCTCCGAGCTCGACAGCACTCCCGTGGGTTGGAGCGGCGTCGCTCCGCAGTCCATCGTCACCCTATCTCGCACGGATGCGCCCCACGTCGAGTCGCTGTAGCGCGCGAATCGGCTTCGCGCTGGCGCTCGCGCTCGCTGTGGCACTCGGCGGGGGCTGCGCGCGCACGCCGCAGTTTGCCAGTAGCGCGGCGCTCCCCAATCGTAATGAGCGCCGCGCACCAGGCGTCACTGAGTCTCGCAACTTCACCGTCCCGGACCCGGTGCGGCAAGGCAACAGCGAAGACCAATTGTTGCTCCTACGCGCTCCCGCGGGTACGGCCCTGGCGCGCGACACGGTGCGGGACTTCCTGCGCGCCGCCGTCAACGAAGCACCGGCTCGCTTAGAGCTGCTGCTGGCTCCGGATGCCTTCGTCGATACGGGGGCGGGTCGTCAGCCCGCGCGCGCGTTTTGGCAAACGCGCATCGCGCAGCTCGACTACACGGAGTTGCGCGGCCAGCTGCTCTTTCGCGACGGTGACGTGGAGACGTTCCGCGCGGAAGACCTGACCCGCTTGCCCGCGGGACGGCGCATCCCCCTCGAGCTGCGCGCCGATGAGGTCGCCGTGCGCGTGCCAATTCGTGTCTCCTGGGCGGGGCGAACGCGGCTTTTCGGCGATGAATTGCTGTTCCGCCTCCAGCCGGCCGGGGTTCGCTTCGAGATCGCTGAAATCTCGGAGGACTTTCGGCTACCCTAAACGTGTGCAACCCGGCCAAAGTCAGCTTTGTCCGAGAACGAGCGCGGGCCGTGGTTCGTATCGCGCGACGGCGAAGCCGAACCCCAGCGCGCACTGGACGGTTCGAACTGCGCGATCATCGTCAGCAGCGCGGCGCCCGCCGTAAAGAAGTAAGCCGACTCACATCCCGGACAGGATGCGGAAACTCTCGCCTTCACGAGTCAAGGTCAGGCGGTTGTCCGCAACGCGGCGTCGCCACACGTCACCGTGTGAGGTCGGGATCTTGTAACTAGCGCTGTACGTGTAGTCGACGAGCACGTTCTTCTTCCGGCCTTCGGAAATTTGCCGGTAGTGGATCTCGTAGCGGATCGCCAACGTTTGATTGAACTCCGTGTTGAGGTACTTCTCCAGGCCGGCGTAGTCGAGGTCATCGCTCGCGTCCACGTTGCCGCCGTCCTCGTAATAGCTGGGCGCAGCCATTTGCAGCAGGCGGGCCGTGTTCCGCAGCTCGACCGCGTGCCGGTACAACTCGCAGTATTCGATCACCTTGCGATTGAAGTCGTTGTCCTCGACATCGGTATTGGCGATGTATTGGTGAGTGCAGCCGACCAGGGACAGCGCGGCCAGGAGGAGGAACAAGAGGGTCGATCGGAGGGAGTGCACGGGACCTTTTCTACAGAACGCCGGCCAGCTAGGCCGTATTCCGCCGGACAGTGCCAAAGGCCGCCCTCATCCGCAAGCGGGGACCGGGGAGCCGGAAAGACGGGGCGTTACGCTCGGCCGGAACGCAGCGCGTGCCGGAGCAGCGGCCAGCCCGGGGCCTGCTTGGGCGCCTGCCCCCACCCCTCGCGCAAGCGCGCTGCCAGGCTATCCGAGTCCAGGGGCAAGCCCAGCTCACCCGTGTCGAGAAGGGCCGCGATGGCGCCCGGTTCGGGCTGCGGGAGCTGCGCCGCCGCAAAGATGTCACGCACGACGGGACCCACGTCTTCGATCGCAATCACGAACAGCGCTTGGGCATCCCCTGCCTCGAGCAGTTCGATGCCCAAGAGCAACGCTTCCAATGCCGCATACGCACCCGCGCCGACGCTGAAGGCTGGCCCCTGCAGCCCGAAGGCGATGGCGGCGCGCCCGGCCGGCAGGTTCGGTGACGTGGCCGGAAACCGGCGCGGCTCCGCACCGCGCGGGCCACGCTCGCGCAAACGCGCGGCAAACAGCTCGTTCACCTCCAGGCTCGCGCTCATTGTCCCTACCAGCACGCCACAGCCCATGCGCGCTCCGGCATCGAAGGCTGCGAGCTGCGGTGTCTCGAGCACGCTGGCCAGCGCCGATAGGCCGAGCAACGACGGACGATCGAAGCGCTCGAGATCGAGCTCAGCAAGCCGTGTGGAGCGCGCGATCAGCGCCAAATCCGGCTCGAGCTGCGGCTCACCCAGGGCGCGTAAGCGCACGCGCTGACGCGCCCGCGCGGCGGCGGGGCGACGCGGCGCGTGCGGCGCAACCACGAGCGCGGCGTTCACGCCACCGAACGCCGTGGACAACTTCAAGATCCGGGCGGCGTTGCCGGGCATATTCTGCGTGCACAAATGCGCGGTGAATTCGCTCTCGATTTCGCCTTCACCGTACGCCGCGGGCAGCATACCGCGACTGGCCGCACTGAGTGCCGCCAACATTTCCAAAGTTCCTGCCGCGCCCAGCGTGTGACCGGCGATGGCCTTGAACGGGTGCACGGCGACCCGCTGCGCGGTCGGGCCGATCACTGTAGCGATGGCGTGAGCCTCCGCGCTGTCGTTGAACGGCGTCGCGGTCGCGTGAGCGCTGATCAGATCAACGTGAGCGGGTTCGATCTCGGCGTCGCGCAGCGCGGCGCGGGCCGCGCGGGCCAGGCCGGCACCAGTGCGGTCGGGCGCCGTGATGTGCACGGCATCACAGCCCACGCCGAAGCCGAGTATGTGCCCGACCGCCGGGCCATCGTGCGCGCGCACGAGCGCCACCAACGCGGCACCTTCACCGAGCGCGAGCCCGTCCCGACCATTGCGAAAGGGCTGCGGCAGAGTGGCCGTCGTGGCACCGAGTGCCTCGAAACCCGCCGCGGCAAACAGCGTGAGCGCGTCATAGCCGCCCGCAATCACCAATTCGCAGGACTCGGCCTCGAGCCAACGACAGCCGATGCCCATCGCCACCGTCGACGAAGCGCAGGCAGCGAGCACCTGCGTCACGCGCACGGGGTCGAGAGCCAACCGCTCGAGCGCGCCGAGTGGGCCGAAATAGCTCGAGGCCCGGGCTTGCTCCAACTGCAGCGTGCGCTGTCGCGCGCGCTCGGCGAGCAGATCCGTCAGACTGCCCAGGCCGCCCGAGGAAGTGCCCAGCGCGATTCCAACGCGCAGCTCGCGAAAATTCGGGAGTACATGCTCGAGTTCGGCAATGAGCAAAGTCAACGCGCGGTCCAGCAATGCGCGTGCGCGGTCGCCCGGCGCGCTCAGTAACACTCGCGCGACATTCGGGCGCCGCAGCCCCGCCGCCGCCAACTCGGGGTCTGCCCCAATGCGGGTTTCGGCGCGTGCGCCGAGTTCGCCTACGGAAAACCCCGCCGCGCCCTCCCCCAAGGGCGAGACGACGCCCGCGGCGATCATCGCGATCGGCTTCATGGGCGTACCTCGTAGCCTTCCAGGCGCGTGAGGTACAGCGTGTCTACGTCCGCCGTGACCACCAAGGCTTGGGTCGCGCGCCCCGAAGCCACCTCGGACGCGGCCACGGACAGCGCCACCGCGCCCAGCGCCTCGTGAAACCCAAGCAGGCTCGGCAACGCGTGCGTGCGAACGCCGCGCCACGCGGAGCGACCGAGAGCGCCAGCGGCGGCGGATGGTAACCGCCCCGTCACAACGATGGCGGAGGCCGGCGGCGCGACGAGCGACGAGAACGCGCGCGTGGCATCACCGCGCCACGCGCCGTGCTCAAGCAGGCGTGCCAACGGCACGCGACCGCGGCGTTGTGCGCTCGGCAATGTCTCGAGGACCACGAAGCCGGCACCTTCACTGCGTGGGGGACGCCCGGGCCCGCCCAATACGGCGTCCACGATCGCGTCGTGGGCCTCGCCCGCGCCTGCCACGACGGCGGGCGCGAGCCCCAACTCCAATAGCGAAATAGCCACGGAAAGCGCCGATTCTCCGCTCGTTGCGAACTCACTGACCGACAAACAGGGCCCGGTAAGCCCGAGATAAATCGAGGCGTTGCCAGAGCCCGTCGAAGCGACGAGCTGCGGGAACTCAGCCGGGCTCGCGAACTTGGGGCCCTGAGCCAGCAGCTTCTGCAGGAAACGGACGGAGCGCTCGACATCCCCGAACGCACTACCAACGACGAAGCCAACCCCCTGAGGTTCCAGCTCGGCATCGCGCAGCGCACGCTCGGCGCTGGCCACGACGAGCGCCGAAGTTCTGCCGAAGCGACGCGAACGCTCGGGATGCAAGAGACTCAGCGGCTCCGGCGGCGGCTCGCTCGGGGGCCTCGGCTCGTTCACATAGACCGAGTTGTCGGCGCCGCTGAGCAGGCCACGCAGCCCGTAACTCGCAGCTCCAGAAATCACGATCGGTGCGGCCATGCCGGGCGTCAGTACGCGCGCTTCGGCGTTCGGCGCTTCGAACGCGAGCACGGCGCACGCGCCACCGAAGCCAAAGGAGCTGGATAGGGCGGCGCGCAGCGCGGCGGGCTGATTGGCCGCGCGCACATGGCGAATGCCGGGCACTTCGGGTTGTTCCAAGCCGGCCGTGGGCGGGACCACCCCCCGGTTCAGGCTGAGCGCGGTGATCGCCGCCTCGATCGCGCCCGCGGCGCCCAGTGTGTGCCCGAGTTGCGCCTTGGACGAGGACACCCAAACACGGCCTAAATCAGGTTCGAAAACACGGGCTAGCGCTTTCGCTTCCATGGCGTCGTTTTGCAGCGTGCCGGTGCCGTGCGCGTTCACGTAGTCGATGTCGCTCGGCGCAAGGGCAGCGGCGCGCAGGGCGTCCAACATCACCGCGGCGGCGCGCGCGCCACTCGGCTCCGGATGCGTGATGTGGTGCGCCTCCGACGCGACGGCCCAGCCACTGAGGAAAGCAATGATCGGCACGCCGCGCGCACGCGCGCTGGACTCACGCTCCAGCACCAAGCACGCGGCACCTTCACCCAACGTGAGACCAGCACGGGCCGCGTCAAACGGGCGACATGGCGCGGGGTCGACCGCGCCCAACGCGTTGAAACCGGTAAAGGTAAGCTGGCACAAGCCATCTACCCCGCCGGCGACGACTCGCTCGGCGCGCCCAGACAAGAGCCAAGACGCGCCCAACGCAATGGCGACCGCGCCGCTCGAACAAGCGCTACACACCGTTGCCGATTGCACGACCGAACCCAAAGCCCGCGCAACCCGCTCAACACTCACCGCTAACGGAAAATCCAAAAGCCGACGCGCGTCTTGTGGCGCGATGCCACCGGGCGCGAATTGCATCAAAGCACGCTCGGTTTCGTACATCCCGCCCGTCGTGCCACCGAGCGCGAGGCCCAGCGCGGTGCCTTCGACGTGACGCGCGTGCTGCAGCGCCTCGCGCGCAGCCAAGAACGCCAGCGCGTCGCTGCGTGACCAATCCTGCACGGCGCCGCGCGGCGCAATCGCAGCTACATCGAGGCCCGACACTTCAGCGGCGATTTGCGACTTCAGCCCAGTCGTGTCGAACAACGTCACCGGAGCGATGCCGCGCTCGCCCGCACACAGCCGCGCGAACGAGACATCGGCGCCGAAGCCGAGGGAAGAGACCAGGCCGAGCCCCGTGACCGCAATGCGCTCACGCCCTGGCATAGCTACTCCGACGTCGCCTGGGTGATGTGCGCGGCAATGGCATTCACGGAGGCGAAAACTGCACGGCTGCCCTCACCCTCGGGCACCTTCACACCGAAGCGCTCTTCGATGGCCATGGCCAATTGTAGCGCGTCCAAGGAATCGAGGCCGAGGCCCGCTCCGAACAAGGGCGCGGCATCGTCGATGTCCGCCTCCGTCCGGCCGCGCAGGTCTAACTCTTCCAAGATCGCTAGCTTGATTTTAGACTTGAGCGCCGACTGATCCATGACGGTGTGAAGCTTCAACCCTTTGCGCTCTTGACGATCGCCGCCACGACATCGCGATCCCGAACGCCGTCCACGTCCGCTCGGTAACCGAGCACGAGGCGATGACGGAGCGCCGGGAGCGCCAATTCGCGTACGTCATCTACGTCCGCCGCGGCTTCACCGCGCAACGCAGCACGGGCCTTTGCGGCCAAAACCAAGGCTTGGCTACCGCGCGGACCCGCGCCGAAGCGCACGTATTGATTGACCTCCGGCGGCGCGAACGAGGTACCGGGCCGTGACGCGCGCGAGCAGGCCACGGCAAAGCGCACCGCTTCATCGGTGATCGGAATGCGCGGCACGAGCGCCCCGAACGCGCGCACCTGCTCGAGATCCACCACCGACTTTAAATCGGGTTCCAGGCCTGAGGTCGTGCGCCGCGCGATCTCCAGCTCCTCGGCTTCCGACGGGTATTCGACGTGCACCTCGAGCAAAAAGCGATCGAGCTGCGCTTCCGGCAAGGGGTACGTGCCCTCTTGCTCGATCGGATTGCGCGTAGCGAAGACCTGGAACGGATCAGGCAGGGCGTGCGTCGCCGTGCCGACGGTGACGCGACGCTCTTGCATGGCTTGTAGCAGCGCGGCTTGAGTCTTGGGCGGCGTGCGGTTGATTTCGTCTGCGAGCACGAGATTCTTGAAAATCGGACCGGGCATGAAGCTGGTCTCTCGCCGCACGAGGCCATTCTTCTCGACCTCATTCAAGACGTCCGTGCCGGTGATGTCAGCTGGGAGCAGATCGGGCGTGAATTGCACGCGGCCGAAGCTCAAACCCAAGGCGCGCGCCAAACTGCTCACCAAGAGCGTCTTGGCCAAACCCGGCACGCCGACCAACAACGCGTGACCGCGAGCCAGCAGCGTGATGAGCAGCGCCTCCACTACGTCGTCTTGCCCAACGACAGCGAGTGCCACCTCGGATTTGAGTTTTCCAAAAGCGCGCTGACAGGCTTGGAGGAGTTCGGCGTCACTGGATGCGCGACTGGGTGCGGGAGCGGCGTCGTTCGAAGTCACGTCGGCTTTCGGGGGCTTGAGGATCTAGGTTTGACCCGGCTTCTAGCACGGCTGTGGGGAGCGACCGCGATCTGTCAGCGACGCCCGAATCGGCACGCAAACCGGATACGGTTGCCGGCGCGAAGGCACACGGCTACCTTGTGCGTGGCATGCTTTTCCGCCACGAACGCGGGCTGGGACTTGAGGTAGGCGCCAACACCTCGGCGCCTAGTGGCTTCGTGGAAGAGCGGCCCCCACCGGGTTTGGCGCGGGGGAAATACCCGGCGTCGCCGTGGGCCATCTCGCTTTTGGGCGGGGCGCTCGTGCTATCCACCTTGCTCTACTTCTTCCTCCGGCGGAGGACGCGCTGATGAGTGCTCGCCGCGTGCGCATCGCCGCCCGAGCGAAGACCTGGCTGCTCCTGGCGGGCGCCTGGTGCCTGAGCTGTGCGGGGGCCCACCCGGAAACCTCGACGGCCGCAAGCGCGAACAACAGCGACTCGAAGCCCGCCCAGACGCCCGAAGACAACAGCACGTCACTCGCCGAGCTGCGCCGTAAGCTCGCCGCGGGTTTGGGCGGCGCAACGGAACTCAATTTGGCTGCCAAGGGTTTGGGGCCCGCCTTGGGTCCCTTACTGGCCGAGTCGAAGGACCTCGCGCTGCTCACTTCGCTCGACGTGAGCGACAATGATCTCGGCACGGACGGCGTGCGCGCTCTTGCTGACTCGCCGCGTTTGGGCGCGCTGCGCGCGCTCGACCTGGGCGGCAACGACATTGGTGACGATGGAGCGCTGGCGCTCGCGCACGCGCCGGCGCTCGCCGGACTCGAAACACTCAACGTGAGTGGCAACTCGATTGCCGGCAGCGGAGCGAGCGCTTTGACGCAGGCCAGAGCGGCGCATCTGTCCTCCCTCGATCTGAGCATGAACAGCATCGGCGCGGCCGGCGTGAGCGCCTTGGCGCGTACGCATCTGCCGCTCGAGTCTTTGTACCTGCTCGGCTGCGAGGTCGGCGCTAGCGCCATCGCGGAGCTCGCTCAATCCACTCACCTAGCCAAGCTCAAGGTGCTAGCTCTGTCCGGCAACAGCGTCGGTGATGACGGAGCTCAGGCGCTCGCCAAGTCCACTACCCTGAGCGCGCTGACGACGCTCGACCTGTGCGCCAACGGCATCGGCGACGCTGGCGCGCTCGCGCTGGCGCAATCCAAGAACTTCAAGCGCCTGTTGCTGATCGAGCTGTATGGGAACGACATCGGCAGCAAGGGTGCCGCCGCGCTACAGAAGCGCTTCGGCGCGCGGCTGCATTTGTGACGCGCTCAGGCCAACGCGCGCAACGCGCTCAGCGCCTGCGCGAAATCCGCGGGCAGCGCGGCTTCGAAGCGCAGAGCTTGTTCGGTGATCGGGTGGGTGAAGCCGAGCACCGCGGCATGCAGCGCTTGGCGGCCCAAGGCGCTGGTGATCTCGGCCAGATCAGTCGCGTTCGGTGCGCGCCCGTACAGCGCGTCCGCTAGCAGCGGCGTCTTCGTCACTTCGCTCAGGTGCACGCGAATTTGATGGGTGCGCCCGGTTTCGAGCCGGCACTCCACGAACGCTACGCGCGCAGAGGCCAGCGTTTCGAGCACGCGCAGATGCGTGACGGCGACGCGCCCCTCCCTCACTCGCGACGTGAAACGCAGCCGCGACTTGGGGTCACGCCCGTGCAGCGTGCGGATAGTGCTGTGCTGTGGCGCGCCGAGCGTCAGCGCCAGGTACACGCGCTCCATGCTGTGTTCGGCCAGCTGCGCCTTGAGTCCCTCCCGGGTGCGGTCGTCCTTAGCAACGACGAGCAAACCGCTCGTGTCCTTGTCGATGCGGTGCACGATTCCCGGGCGGAGCGCGCCTTGCTCATCGAGCGGGTCCGGACTCAGCGCAAAGCCAGGCCGGGCCAAGAGCCCGTTCACCAGGGTGCCGCTCTGATGGCCGCGCGCAGGGTGCACCACGAGCCCGGCAGGCTTGTTCACGACCAGCAAGTGCTCGTCCTCGTACGCGACATCCACGACCACGCTGGGATCGGGATCGGCGCTGCTCAAGGGCGGCGAGCCCGGTTCGAGCTCGATGGTGCTGCCCGCGCTCACGGAGTCACGCCCGCGGCACGGCTTGCCGTCGACACGCACGCGGTCTTCCTCAATCCAGCGCTGGACGGTCGCGCGCGACACGTCACTCACCAGCCGAGCCAGGACTTTGTCCAGGCGTTCACGGCGCTGCTCAGCACCCAATACGAACGTTCGCAAACTCACGGCGAACGCCTAGCACGGGTAGTGACGCTAAGCGCCGCTACCAGATTTTGCTTTTGATATGGCCCTTGGACTTGACCAAGATGTCCACGAGCGCGCGGTCGTAGAAATTCCGATGGTAAAGGTCGGGCGACACGCGGCTCTTGAACAAAGCGCGTCCTTCCTCGATCTCTTCTCCAAGCTGGTCGAACAGGGAGTCCCCCTCGATGCCACGAATGATTTTTTCCTCGTTGTAGAGGGACAAATCACTCGCGATGGCGCGCGCGAGGCGGCGGGCGGCTTCTTCGGTCTCGATCAGCGGCATCCGGTGGAAACTCCTTCAACGCCAGTATCGCCGTTTCTTGGCGTGGCTGTCAAAAGAGTCATTGGGCCGGAAGCGCGCTGGTGCCTCCCGATGAGCCGGCCGCGCCTCCTCCTCCCCGGCTGCTGCAAGGCAGAGCAGAGCAGCACACACGAACCCATATCGCCCTGCACCGAAGAACACCGCGTGCGTCAGCGCGGTCGCTAGCACCGTGCTCGCCGAAAGCGCCAAGAGCGGGCGCTTCAGTAACTCCTTACCGGAGAGCACCACGCTGAGCACGAAGCCCAGGTACGCCAAATAGCCCGAACGGAGCAACGCAAACAGCGCTGCTGGCAGCGCCGCAATGAGGCCCCCCGGACGACGGCGCGTGCCGAGCCGCGCGGCTTGCACGATCGCGAGCAACAGCACCAAGCGCTCCCAGGCCGTTTCGACGACGCCCAACCAAAACTTCCCCCGATCCCCGAATGCCTGCGCATTCGAGGTATGGAGGTAGTGCCCGGGAGCACCGAAGTAATCGAACGTGATGGACAGTTTGCGTGGGACCGAGGCCAGGAACCGGGCCGGGTTCCTGCGAATGAGCTCAAGCCCGGCCCGCCCGAAACAACGGTCCTTTTCGGCCTCGCCGAACACGTTGCGACACTCAGTGGGAACCGTAGCCCCTTCGATCGGGATCCACGCCCCGTTTGCTTCGGGGATCGCCCCGATGAGTAGATTCCATCCGCCATTCGCGCTCACGAACACGCAGCGATCCATGCGCGCGCAGTTACGCAACGTCCAAGGCAGGCAGACCGCGACCGCCACCAGGCCGACGAACAGCGCCCGAAGGCCGCGCTCGCGGTACCGCGGCTGACCTGAGGTACACGAGAAAAACCCGAATACGGGCGCCAATATCAAGAGCTGCGGGCGCACTAACGTGAGCACGCCCAGACACCCGCCGAGCAACGCCAGCCGCCCTAGCCGGCCTCGGCCGGAGCCGACCCGCAGCGCAAGCCAGGCGGCGATCACGAGCAGCTCTGCGCTGACCCCTTCGGTCATCAGCGCCGGTGTGTAGCAAACCAGGCCGGGGTGAAGCGCCAGCAGTAGGCCGGCAAGCAACGCCTGACGCCGCGTGCCACGCAGCGCGACCGCACGCTGCCCCGCAAACACAGCGAAAGCACCCAGCACCGCATTCGCCACCATGGCTACGGCCGGTCGTGAGCCGAACAGCGCGTAGACGAGCCCGAGTAACGCCGGATACCCCACCGGGTAATGAGCGGCGTAGCTCACTGCGCCGTCCGGCCAAAGCCACGTGTAGCCGGCACCATGCGCGATGCGCTGCGCAACCACGTGGTAAAATGATCCGTCGTCCGCCGGCGCAAAGCGGTCCTTCGCCCAGAAAACCAGGCCCAGGCGCAGCACGAGCCCGAGCGCGCTCAGCCACAGCGCGTCGCGAAGCTGCTTCAGGGGAAATGCTCGAGCAGGCCAAGCTCGCGCAAGTCGAGCACGACTTCACACGCGGGAAGCCCGACCACGTTGCTGTACGAGCCCACGATGCGCTCAATCAGGAATGCGCCCAGCCCCTGAGCCGCATAGGCCCCCGCTTTGTCCAAACCCTCGCCGCTCGCCGCATAGCGCGCGATCTCGTCGGCGGATGCCGCGCGCAGGCTCACCTCGGTCGAGACCGTGCGCGCCGCGCGGATGACGCTCGGCGCGTCCGCGAGGCTGATGGCGTAGCGCGTGTACACCGTGTGCGTCCTGCCCACTATGCGCTCGAGCAAACGCACTGCGCCTGCCACACCCTCCGGCTTGCCCAAAATAGCGCCGTCGATCACGACCACGGTATCCGCGACCAGCACCGCCGACAGCGGCGTCGAAACACGTGCGGCGACCGCAGCCAATTTCTCGGCCACGATGCGCGTCACATAGTCCAGCGGCAGCTCACCCGGGAGCACGTGCTCGGGGATGTCCGCCGGCTCGACTCGAATGGAGATCCCCAGCCCGCTCAGGATGTCCTTACGGCGGGGTGAAGCGGAGCCCAGCACCAACGGCGTTCCTGAACCAATCATCGCGGCTCGCGTCTTAGCATTACTTTCGCTCAGTGGGGTGGTCGCGCCCGCGCTCTCGGAGCGCGCGAAAGGCGTGTACAGTGCCGGGCGTGCTGAAGGACTGCCGCCAATTTCGGCCCCAAAATCCCTGGTTTCTGGGAGCGCTGCTGAGCGCGAGCGCGCTTTCGGCTCGGCCCGTCAGCGCGGCCGGCTGCGCCTCCAACGCCACACTGTCGGCATGCTTCGACGCCAACTCGCTTTGGCTACCGGCGGGCAAGGCGTCGTTCATCAGCTTGCCGGACACGCCCGTCACCGGCGTTGGGCAAATGAGTTTCGGCGTGGCTAGCGAATGGCTGCATCGGCCTGTCGTGCTGCACGTCGACTCACCAGACACGGGGGGCCGCGACGTGCACGTCGTCGACAGCGCGCTGGATGCTTCTTTCTTCTTGGCCTTCGGTGTGGCGAAAGATCTCGAGCTCAACCTAGCGGCGCCACTCAGACTCTACCAAGTGGGCGCCGGCGCAGGCGGCCTCGACTCGCAAAGCGCTCCTGCCCTGGAACGCAACGCAGTGCTCAACCCGCGCGTGGGCCTCGGCTACTCACTCGATGACGCACTCGCGCTGAGCGGCTTCGGCCTGCACCTCGCGTTGGACGCTTCGCTACCCCTGGCGAACGCGCAAGAGTTCGCGGGCGAACGCTCGGTCGTGGCCATGCCGAGCGCCAGCGCATCGCTCAGCGTGGGGCTGCTCCGCGTGCAGGCTAGCGTTGGCGTACGGCTACGCCGCGGTTTGGATTTTGGTGGTATTCACCTAGGAACGCAGGGTTTTGCAGCGTTTGGCATCGGGCTGGAATTGCTCGACCGGGGTCAGCTCTTCGTCGGGCTTGAGGCGTTCGCCCTGCCGCCGCTGAGCCATAGTCGAGCAACGCTCAGCGACTCCGTAGCAACGACCGAGACGTTCCTGCCGGCAGAGTGGCTCGCGTCCGTCCATTCTTGCTTCGAGAAACACGGCAGCTGGTCGCTTGGCGTGGCCGCCGGCACGGGCATCCCGCTCTCAAGCGAAACGCGCGACAGCCCCGAAGGTCCGACGACGAGCCACTTCGTCGGCGTGACCGCGCCTGACTTCCGTTCGCTCTTGGTTCTGCGCTTCGCGCCGCCCGAACTCAGCCGCGCCTCGACGCCGTAGCCGCTCAGAACAAACGTTCGTGAACGTAGATCTGATCGCCCGCCTGCAACGGAACATCGGGCGCCTTGCCCTCGTTGATCGCCCCCACGTCCACCTCGACCGTTTGCTGACCTTTCGCGGTCTTGCGCGTGAGATTCACGTGGCCGCTGCTCGCAACCGCGGTAAGGCCTCCCGCTTGCGAGATGGCCTGAATCAGCGACATGCCCGGCAAAAGCGGGAAACTGCCCGGCTTTGCCACTTGCCCGAGCATGGTGATGTGGCGGCTTGCGTACTCTTTGACCTGTACGACAACGCTCGGGTCCGTCAGGATTTTTTCGGACATCAGGTGGTCACGCACCGAGCGCGCGACCTCTTGCGCTTCGAGGTCCGCGACGTGCAGCGTGTGGATGTACGGCAAATCCACCGTGCCGTCGGAGGCGACTTGGTACTCGTGCGGGAGGTCCTTCTCCCCCACGATCTCGAGCGTGAAGGTGTCGCCCGGGCCAAGCACGTTACGCTCGACCGGCGCGGCTAAGTTGACCGGCCGGGCGCCGCTACCCGACGCACAGCTGGTCCCTGACACAATCAAACACGGCCCGGCGAGGAGGAAGCAAACCACCCACGCGAAACTCTTCCGAAGCGGCATGCGACTTAGAGGAAGTAACGCGCGCCCAGGAACACTTGCCATTGGGAATACGCCAGGGCATCACCCGGCGCATTGGGACCGTTCAGGTTCGTGGGATCGCTGTGTACTTTCACGTCCGTGATGTTCTGCACGTAGTTCACGGTCGTATTCAAGCCGAACGAATTGCTCAGGCGGTACTCGGTAAACAGCGAAGCATCGAAACGCTGCTCGGAAAAGGCGGGCTGCTGCGGCTTCCCACCTGGGAAGTACGAGGTCGGGAACGCGAGATTGGAAAGGCCCGCAGTCAAACTCGCAATGAACACACCACCGAGCAAGTAGGACACGTTGGCGTAGCCGCGGTCAGTTCGATAGAAGTTACCCAGGTAACTGTTGTTCACGTCGCGAAGGTAACCGATCGCAGCGGTGGAAAGACCCGCTGGAGCAGAGGCGGCGTTCAGCGTCTCTTGCGGCGCGCTAATGAACCATTTCAGCTCGGCCTGGGCTGTGAGCGAATCGAACTCCTGCGGCGTCGCTTTGGCCTTGGCGTCGTAGAACGTGCCCGCCCAACCCACCATCGCCAGCGCGGCGAAGCGATTGGTGATCAGGCCGTTGAGCCCGATGCGCGAACGCATGATCTGGCCATCGTTTTGGGTGCCGACCGAGGTCGACTCGGTATGCGGGTAAGTCACCCAGGTGTAGCTGCCGTCGTAGAGCACCGCCGTGCGCGGAAGGAACCGCCACCGACCGCGCATGGTGGCTGCGTTGGTGTAATTGTTCAGCTCCGAGAAGGCGTCCTTCTCAAAGTAGTTGTAAGTGCCTTCGTAGCCGAGCCGCCAATCGAACAGGCCGCCACCCGGGCGCCAGGTGACTCCTCCGCCGTACCGCATCGTATCGCGGTTGAACGCATCCGCAGCGTCCGTGGCGTTCGAAGGCTGAACGACGCGAACAAAGTTGAAGTAAGCGTCTTCGCCAAAGCGCGCGGCCGGGAACAGGTTGAGCGAGAGGTTGTAGCCAAAGTCGGCGTTCACCCCTTGGTTAGACACTTCACTCGAATGCTTCGAATCAGCGGCGACGATTGCGTTCAGCGCCGCGTAGAAGTCGGTTCGAAAAATCAGGGTCGGCGGCGCCGCGCCCGCGTTCCTACGCTGCGGCCCGAGCGTAGACAGGCTCGCCGAAGGCGTGACACGAAAGCGATACACGGCAATCGGATCCTCCGAAGGCGCGCGCAGGTAGTAATTCGAATCGTAGCCAACCTCCCCCGCGATTCCCGGGTGGAATTCGAGATTACCGACGCGAACGCCGATGCCCTCGCCGTATTGGCGATCCGCGAGCCAGGGCTGCTGAGCGTGAGCTTCCAGCG
Organism: Polyangiaceae bacterium; assembly: GCA_039936055.1. Lineage (GTDB taxonomy): Bacteria > Myxococcota_A > Polyangia > Polyangiales > Polyangiaceae > PMG-095. The sequence goes on from JBDTJC010000391.1 coordinate 29,841, forward strand.
AGACAGCTCCAAGGAGCGCAATCGCTGCGATCGTGAGGCAGAACTTCATGGGACCGATCGGGTTCTTCGGGGAAATGGGGAGCGGGGAGCGACGAGTAGGTCGACGTTACATCGTCGGGCTGGCGACAACGGGTGGCGTGGACACCAGCGGGTCCGTCGGGAACGTCGACGGATCCGTGTCTGGGATCGACGGATCGATGGTCACCGTGACGGTGCTCTCACCGATGAACCCGGTTTCTTCACCAATGCATTGGTTGGCCTCTGACACCAACGCCGCTGAACGCTCTTTCAAAACTTGAACAATCGTGAACTCGTGCTTGGCACGGTCCCCATCGTTCTTTGCAACGGCGGCCTCGAGCGTATCGAGGCGACCTGCAGCTGTGCTCACCGCAACGTGAATTTGGCTGAGCTTGTCGCTCAGGCAGAGCGACTTCACGACGTCGTGTTTCTGCTTCGCGTCACTGGCCTGTCGTTGAACAGCAGCAGCATCGTTGTCCATCATCGGCTTGAAAGCGTGTGCGCGCTGCAGCATCTGCTGCGGCGTCAAGTTCACGTCCTGCTGCGATTGGACGCTGACGGTAGTCGCAGGCGCTTGCCCGGCGTCCTGCGCTAACGCGACGCCGAAGCACCCGAGCACGGCACACGCCGCGGAGACCGACCAAGCTTTTGTTGACGTTCGCATTTTGCTAAACCAAGCCTCCCTCAAACTGCTCTGGAAAGAGCGACCGCAGTATATGAATCTACAAATTCCCTGTCAACGCGGTGCACAATCCAAATTCCGCTTCGATTCCCAGCAGTTCAGCCATTCGGCCGGGGCAATCATGCCACGCCCAGACAATTGAGGTGCCTGGGCAACGCCCAATGTTCAGGGCGCAAAGTCAGCACATCACTGCTTCACGAACGTGACCGGGACTTGAATTACCGCACTGCCGCCTTCAGGCGCGTCAAACTGAGCGGCTTGAGCCCGCGCCTTGACGCAAGAAACCACGGACGCGGGCAAGGACCCCGAGGAAGCGCCGACACTTTGCACCTCACCGCCGGGCCCGACACGAATCGTGAGCGTAACGGCTCCGGCCGCGTCGGGGTTGTCCGCCAGGCCACGCTGGTAACAGGCGCGGAAACCGGCGCGCATCCCCGCCACGACGCGGGAGGCGTTGCCCACCGTTCCACCGCTAACGGAAGCGCCGCCGACGTTCGCGTTGCCCTTGGGGCCGGCGACCTTCACGGCAGTGCCGGTCCCGGTTGTGTCGCCGGAGCGACCGGTCGAGCCGATGCCCGCGAGAGTGCCGCCCATGCCCGGGCGAATTGCGCCGCCACCGGAACCCAACTTGAGGTCCCCCGTGCCCGCGCCAACGCCCGCGCTACTCGCGGCAGCTTGGTCCAACGCGCTGGTCGCGACTTCACTGCCCTTCAGTACGCCCGCCGTCGCGGGACCGCTGCTGGCGAGCGCGCCGAGCGTCTGCATCTCGAGTTGATCCAAGTCGTTATGTAGTGCGGCGGCGGCCTTTTCGGTGATGTGACCCGCGGGAGCTTTCGGTCCCGGGTCGGCAGCAGCCGCTGGCGCTGGCGTCTTCTCCGCGGCCTTCTCCGGCTTGGCGGTATCGTCGGGCTTCTCCTCCGGTTTGTCTTCCACCGGCGGAGGCGGCGGCAAATTCTTGAGCGAGTCGATCACGCCGGACACGCTCGCTTCGTCGTCGACGACCGGATCGAGCCAGTCCGAATAGATCGAGCCGAGCAGTAGGAAGTGAAACAAGAACGAGACGGCGGCGATGATCGTGGTGTTCCAATCGATCGAGCTCGCGCCGCGCAGCACGGCGACAGGAAGCTGCGGTTTCGGCTGGACCGGCGGGGGCGCGACGAACTGGAACAGGAACGTCGTGTCACCAATCACGACCTTGCCGCGCGAGTCCTCCGTCAGGCGAATCTGATACGCGCCTTGCGAGGTACGGCGCGCTTGACCCTTCAGCACCGAGAGATCCGAAATGCCGGTGGGCAGCGCGATACGACCCGTCATGCCGTCCAAGAAATTCAGGTGATAGTCGTTTCCGACGAGCTCGAAGACGCGGAACGTCGCAGGCACGCTCGAGGTCGAGATCACGAACATGTTCTTTTCGCTCGGACCGACCGTCACGTGCGTGCGCTGCTTGATGATGCGTTCTTCCGAAACGCGGCCGCTCTGCACGACGCCGATGCGCAGCACCTTCGGCCCGGTTGCGGCGACAGCGCGCATCACGGCTGTCATCTGTCCGGGGCGTTGCGAAGTGTTTGGCTGCTGAAACCCTTGGGTCATTAAAGCTT